>JAIMBC010000132.1 GCA_023511675.1 Pirellulales bacterium | reverse complement strand
GACCATGGGGTGGGGGACCTACGGCTCGCGAACGCTGGCCGGCGGCGGCAGGGGAGGCGACCTTCCCCCAGCAACGAGGCGTCAACCCCGAGCACGTCTTCCCTTGGCAGTTCCCTCCGGGCCGTGCCTTTAGTCTGGCGGCGGCTTCCGGAATTCCGTCGGCGGAGCATGGGTCTGTGCGGATTTCAGCATCGGCACTTCAGTCGACTTGAGGGTGATATTGTCCTTTTTGCCGCTGGTGCGCCGAGCAGTTACCGGCCCCGACAACTCCCTGGTTGTGAACGGTTACGGCGATGAAAGTCTCTAGCTTCTGGGCGAGCCGCTTGCGTGCGCCGCTTGCAGTCGGCGCGAATCTTCGCTCGCGCCACCTTGCGGCGGGGATGGCCGCCCGGATAATAGATCAGGCGTCGAGCGGGAGTCCGGCGGCTCACTTTTGCGACGACAGGCGATCCATGGAGCTAACCACGCAGCAGGTGCTGGCGCTGGCACCGGATGAGGCATCGGCTGCCGCGGGCAAGAAGCTGGCGGTGATGCGTCACTGGAAGAATCTAGGCCGCACGAGCGCCGCGCTGTGGGGAGAATGTCAGGGGAGCGCGCTATATCAGGTCCGTGTGGATCTGGGGAGCTTTGCCTATGGGTGTACGTGTCCCAGCCGCAAGCTGCCCTGCAAACACGTTTTGGGATTATTACTGCTGGCGGCCGGCACGCCCAAGGAGGTTCCCACGGCAGAGCCGCCGCAGTGGATCGCCGAGTGGCTGGCCAAGCGTGCGGCGAGGGCAGAGAAGAAGCAGCAAGGGGCGGAACGCCCCACTCAGTCCGCCGATCTGGCCGCACAGGCCAAGCGGGCAGCGGCTCGCGAACGTCGGGTGGAAGAGGGGCTCGACTGTTTAGACATCTGGCTGGCGGACCTGGTACGTGGCGGGCTGGCGGGGCTTGAAACCCGGCCCCGTTCGTTTTGGGAAGATGTCGCGCGCCGGCTCGTGGATGCACAGGCCCCGGCGCTTGCCGCACGGGTTCGGCGATTGGCAGAATTGCCGGGCTGTTCACAAGATTGGCCGCGGCAGTTGTTGCATCAGCTTGGCCGGGTAGCGCTGCTTTCTCACGCCTACCGGCGTCTGGATCAGCTTGACCAGCCCTTGCAGCAAGATGTGCGGCAGCTTCTCGGCTGGACCTTTCAGCAAGATCAGCTTCTCTCTCAGGGGGCCGAGGTGGTCGAGGACCAGTGGTACATTCTGGGGGGGATCGTCGAAGAGGAGGGTCGACTGCGATCCCAGCGCACATGGCTGCTTGGCAAACAGACGGGGCGCGCGGCCCTGGTCTGGCAATTTGCCGTGGGAACGCAACCCTTCTCGCAACGATTTCCGCCTGCAGCGATTGCCGCGGGCAAGCTGGTGTTCTGGCCGGGGGCTGTGCCGCAGCGTGCCGCCTTTGTGGGAGAGTTCGCCTTGCGCGGCGCGATGCAGGAGCTGCCCGCTTATGCAACAATCGACCCATTTCTCGCCCGCGTGGCGGGAGAACTCGCGCGGAATCCCTGGCTCGACCGCTTTCTGGCAGTGCTGGAAGGCGTGGTGGTGCCGCAGCGGCCTGGTCCCTGGAGGCTGTGTGACGCCACGTCCGAAACGATACCGCTGGCAGGCGAAGCGCACTGGCGACTGCTGGCCTTGTCTGGTGGACATCCCGTGACGCTCGCCGGCGAGTGGGATGGAGAGCGCCTCTGCCCGCTGGGCGCCTGGGCCGAAGGACGTTATCAGCCGCTGTGACGTGAGGGGGAATGCGGATGCATCGGCAGGCCATGGACGAATTGCTGCACGCGGCCATGTTGGGCACCTCACGGGTTGAGGCGAGGTTGCCACAGCCGAGCGACGAGCTGGCGCTCTGGGCGGAAGAGGCCGCGGCCGGTTCGCCGCAACGCCGTCTGTTGCTGGAAGCCGGCGCACGCTGCGCCTATGGGATGGCAGGTTATGCTCCTGAACCCGCTGTGCCGCCCGCGGCGCCTGCTCCCTCGGAAACGCTGGCCGCCTGCCCCCACCATTTGGTAGAGCTTTTCGAGTCACTGCTTGCCTCGGATGTGCCGCAAGAGGTGTTGATCGAGGCCTTGCAGGCCATGGCTCAGCGGGGCTGGCGGGTGCCGACGCGCTGCTTGCCCGAGGTGCTCAGCATCAAGGAGGCGAAGGTGCGTGCGGCGTTACGTCCTGTGCTGGGACAGCGGGGCTTGTGGCTAGCCGGCTTTCGAGAGGATTGGCAATGGGCGGTTGTCAGCGGCGAGGCACCGCCGCAGGAGGTGGAGCGCATCTGGAATGAAGGCTCGCTCCCCGAGCGCTGCCTGGTACTGCGGCACCTGCGTGCCGTGCATCCCCAGCAGGCGCTCACGTGGCTGAGGGAAGCCTGGCCTCGGGAGAAGGCAGACGCACGGCATGCGCTGCTGCGCAGCCTGGAAACAGGCCTGGCCAGGGAAGACGAGCCATTCCTGGAGCAGGCGCTGGCCGATCGCAGCAAGGATGTGCGCTCGCTGGCGTCCCAACTGCTTGCCCAACTGCCCGAGTCCCGCCACGCGCGGTGGCTGTGGTCCATGGCGGAGCCCATGGTACGGTATGTGCCCCACGCCCAGAGCCAGCAGGCCCACCAGCAGGGAGGCCATGCCAGACCCGCCCAGCCTGCCGAGGCAGCGGCTCTCCTCGAGCTGACGTTGCCGGCCAGGTTCGACCCAACCTGGGCCGAGCAAGGACTGATCGATGCGCCCCCAGCGGGCGTCAGCAAGCGCGAGTACTGGTTCTGGCAGTTCGTGCGGCGCATACCGCTGGCTCGCTGGGTGGAGCACTGCGGCGCCGCACCCGCCCAACTGGCAGCGGCAGCACCGTCTGCATCAGAAGGTGCGCCAGTGCTGCTTGCGGCGTGGTCCGAGGCGGCGGTCTCCCAACAGGCGGCGGAGTGGTATGGCCCCCTGTGGGACGCCTGGCTGGCATGTGTTGGAGTTGAGCAAGCATCGTTGTGGGGCCAAGCGTGCAACAAGCTGATCCTGACCGCGTCGGGCAGCGGCAAGTTGCCCCAGTTGGTCGAACGCCTTTCCGGACTGCTCGGCTGGGATCCTGAGGGTACGCTGTTCTGCCACGCCCTCGAGCCGATGGCCGCTCCCTGGCCCGCGGACGTTTCGCGGGCCGTGTTCGCGCAGATTGTGGACCGCTTGCAACGTGTTAACCCGAAGCGCCATTGGGAAGCGTACCCTTGGCTCGCAGCGCTCAAGCTGGCTGCTCGCCGGATCGCGCCAAGCTGTCTGGACGAGGCTGCCGTCTGGGCAAACGCCATCGACGCCAGCGCATCGCTCACGCAGCAACCCGCCTTTCTCACGTTCTGTCAGGTGATCCAACTGCGTCGCGAGGTTGCCCGCAACTTCGCGGCGCATTCCTTGGAGAAGTCGAGTCATGGCCAAGAGCAAAGCGACAGCAAGTAGCACCAAGGACAAGGCGGAGCCTGCATCGCCTGCCGCAGGTGGCGACGGGGTGCTGAGCGAACTGCAGCGCAAACACGCCGAGCAGGAGTTTGCCGAGGAGCTGGCCGAACTGGCCCGGTGCGACGACCGGCCTCGCCCGCCCAACTGGAAGCTCTCTCCCTGGGCCGTGCGCACGTACCTGCTGGGCGGCAAACTGCCGCACGGCTACGAGATTACGCCCAAGTATGTGGGCAATGCCAGGCTGATCGAAATTTCCGTGGCCACGCTGGCGACCGACCGCGCGTTGCTGCTTTCCGGCTTGCCGGGCACAGCCAAATCCTGGGTGAGCGAACATTTGGCGGCCGCCATTTGCGGCGACTCAACCATGCTCGTCCAGGGCACGGCCGGTACGGACGAAACGGCCTTGCGCTATGGCTGGAACTATGCACGGTTGCTGGCCGAGGGGCCGTCTCTCGGTGCGCTGGTGCCCAGCCCGATGATGCGTGCCATGCAGACCGGCAAACTGGCACGCGTGGAGGAGCTGACGCGCATTTCCAGCGACGTGCAGGACACGCTGATCACCATCCTCTCGGAACGGACAATGCCGATCCCCGAGCTGGACACGGAAGTGCAAGCACGCCGCGGCTTCAATGTGATCGCCACGGCCAACAACCGAGATAAGGGCGTGAACGAGCTGTCCAGCGCGCTCATGCGGCGTTTCAACATCGTGGTGCTGCCCACGCCGGAAACCCTGGAACAGGAGGTCGAGATTGTCGAGCGGCGCGTGGCGCAGCTCGGCCGCACGCTGGCGCTGCCTGCCGAAAAGCCGGCACTGGAAGAAATCCGCCGCGTGGTCACCATCTTTCGCGAGCTGCGCGAGGGCGTCACGCTCGACGGCAAGACCAAGGTGAAAAGCCCCAGCGGCACCTTGTCCACGGCCGAGGCGATTTCTGTGGTGAACAACGGCCTGGCCATGGCCGGGTACTACGGAGACGGCACGCTCCGGGCCGGCGACTTGGCGGCGGGGATCACCGGCGCTATCGTCAAGGATCCCATCCAGGACCGGGTGGTGTGGCTCGAGTACCTGCAAACCGTGGTCAAGGACCGCGAGGGCTGGAAAGATCTGTACCGTGCCTGCCGCGAAGTGGTGTAACGCCGTATGAGCCTGCACGTGTTCGGCATCCGCCATCATGGGCCTGGTTGTGCGCGCAGCCTCCGCCAGGCCCTGCATGAATTGCAGCCGGACATCCTGCTGGTCGAGGGGCCCCCCGAAGGCAGCACGCAGCTTTCCTGGCTGGGACATGAAGACCTCAAGCCGCCTGTGGCCCTGCTCGTCTATCCGCCCGATGCGCCCCAACGTGCCGCCTTCTACCCGTTTGCCGTGTTCTCTCCCGAATGGCAGGCACTCCAGTACGCGCACCAGCAAGGGCTGCCGGCAAGGTTCATCGACCTTCCCCGTGCACAGGCGCTGGTGTTAGATGTGGGAGCGGCCGAGGCAGAGCATTCCAGCGGCGACGACGACCCGCCCCAGCTCGACGCCCCGGCACTGCCCAACGGGCCGGCCCAGCCTCACGGGCCGCAGCAGTCCGCCGGCGCGCCGTCTTCCGCCGCGGCTGTGCCGGCGCATGATCCTCCTTTGCGCGACTGGTCTGAGGAGGTTGCGGACGATCCGCTGGGCGTGCTGGCACTGGCCGCCGGTTATTCTGACCGCGAGTTGTGGTGGGAGCATCAGGTCGAACAGCGGCTGGATCCCTCGGGGTTGTTCCAGGGCATCATGGAGGCGATGGCAGCCCTGCGCGAGGAGTGCCGCGCAACGCGGCGGGCCGCCGGATCGACCCCCGCTACCGGCCCGGCCTACGGAAATGGCCGCACGCTGGAGGCGCTGCGAGAGGCCAGCATGAGGCAGGGGATACGCGCCGCGCAGCAAGAGGGCTATCAGCGCATTGCGGTGGTGTGTGGTGCCTGGCATGCGCCGGCCCTGCGGGATCCCGGCCCTGCACGGGACGATGCCCTGCTGCTGAAGGGCCTGCCTCGAGTCAAGGTCGAGGTAGCCTGGGTACCGTGGAGCTACACGCGGTTGTGTTTGCGCAGCGGTTACGGTGCTGGCGTCGCGTCTCCGGGCTGGTACGAGCACTTGTGGGAGGCACGCGAGCGTGCCGGCCTGCGCTGGGCCGCCCGTGCGGCCCGCCTGCTGCGCCAGCGCGATCTCGATGCTTCGGCCGCCAGCGTGATCGAAGCCGTGCGGCTCGCCGAGGCCCTGGCAGCCCTGCGCGGCCTGCCCATGCCCGGCCTCGCCGAACTCAACGAGGCCATTCTCTCGGCACTCTGTGCAGCATCCCCCGCGCGGCTCAGGCTGATCCAGCAACAACTCGAGGTCGGCCACCGCCTGGGCCGCGTCCCCGCCGATGCTCCGGCCGTCCCCCTGCAACGCGACCTAGAAGCCCAGCAGCGACGCCTGCGCCTCAGGCCCACCACCGAACAGAAAGTGCTGGACCTGGATCTGCGCAACGAAACCGATCGGGCACGTAGCCAACTGCTGCATCGCCTCTTGCTGTTGGAAATCGCCTGGGGCCAGCCTGAAGAGGTGGGCGGCAAGGCCGGCACCTTTCACGAGTACTGGCGGCTCGAGTGGCAAGTGGAGTTCTCCGTCTCGTTGATCGAGGCCAGCGTCTGGGGGCAAACGGTGGCTGAGGCCGCGGCCAACCGGGGACGCGACCTGGCAGACAAGGCACAGGACCTCTCCGCCCTCACGGAACTTTTGGACCGCGCCATGCTCGCAGGCCTGCCAGAACTGGTAACACATGTGATCGGCAGGTTGCAGGCGCACGCGGCCGTGTCAGCCGATGTGCGGCAGCTCATGGATTCGCTTCCCGCCCTGGCACGGGTGATCCGCTATGGCGATGTACGCGCTACGTCGGTCCAACAGGTGCTGCCCATCTTTGGCGGGCTGTTCGAGCGTGCCCTGGTGGGGTTGCCGGGCGCCTGCTCGGCTCTTGGCGATCAGGCAGCGGAAGAAATGGCGGCCTCCATCGGCCGGGCGCAGGAGAGTCTGGACCTGCTGGATCGGCCGGAGGAAAGCTCCGCCTGGCGGCAACTGCTGATGCGGCTGCTGGAAGACGACAGCATCCACGGCCTGCTGCGTGGCTGGTGCTGCCGCTTGCTGCTGGAGCAGCGGGCGATCGACGCCGATATGCTGCACAGGCAGGCACGCCTCGCGCTATCTGCGGCGGTTCCTCCGCGCCAGGCAGCGGCCTGGGTGGAGGGCCTGCTGCGCGGCAGCGGGCTGGTGGTGCTGCATCACGATCCCCTCTGGCAGGCACTCGACGCGTGGCTGCAAGACCTCTCGCACGAGGTCTTCGTGGAGTTGCTACCCATGGTTCGCCGCGCGTTCGCGGGGTTCCATCCGCCCGAGCGTCGGGCCATGGCCGAAAAAGTGCGGCGGCTGGGGGCTGCGGCCGCTGCCCCGGCCACGCTCCCAACGCAGCCTGGCCAGGAGGCGCCATTGAATACTGAGCGTGCCAGCCTGGTATTGCCGGTGCTGGCGCGGGTGCTGGGCGTTGCCGCGCACAAGGGGCACATGGGGGAGAACGCATCGTGAGCCGACGCCTGGCGCTCTCCGCCTCTGTACCGGCTTTCCCAGTTGTTGGCTGTTCTGGCGAGCTGCCGGCGGCCAAGAACGACGCGCCTGCCTTAGCCCCTGTCAGACAGTTCAAGAGGGAATGACATGCCGCTGGACGAAACAGAACGCCTGAAGCGGTGGAGGTTGGTTCTGGGCCAGGAAGCCGAGGAGAGCTGCGGCAAACTATCGGGGGACGAGCTGGGCATGGATCGCGCGCTGGCCGTGTTGTACAACACCGAGCGGAGCGCCGGCCTGGGGGCTAGCTCTCCCATGGTGCACCGCTGGCTGGGAGACATCCGCAAGTACTTTCCCAAGTCCACCGTGCAGGTGATGCAGCAAGACGCCTACGAGCGGCTGGGACTCAAGCAGTTGCTGCGGGAGCCTGAGTTGCTGGAAACCGTCGAGCCGGATGTGCACCTGGTGGCCACGCTGCTGACGCTCAAGGGAGTCATCCCGGCACGCACCCGAGACACGGCGCGGCAGGTGGTGGCGAAGGTGGTGGCAGAACTGGAGCAGCGGCTGCGCAACCCCCTCGTGCAGGCGGTTCGCGGAAGCCTGAATCGTGCCAGCCGCACGCGCCGGCCCAGGCCTGCGGAGATCGACTGGCATGGCACCATCCGCCGTAATCTGCACAATTATCTCCCGCAGCGCAAGACCCTGGTCGCAGAACGCCTGATCGGCTGGGGCCGTCGCCGCAGCGCCCTGCGCGACGTGATCCTGTGCATCGACCAAAGCGGCTCCATGGCGGCCTCCGTGGTCTACTCCGGCATCTTCGGCGCCGTGCTGGCTACAATCCGCGCCGTCCGCACACGCATGGTTGTGTTCGACACCTCCGTGGTCGATCTCACCGAGCAGCTACAGGATCCCGTCGACCTGCTCTTCTCCACGCAGCTCGGCGGCGGCACCGATATCAACCGTGCTCTGGCCTACTGCCAGACGCTCGTGGTGCAGCCTTCGCAGACCGTGCTGGTGCTGATCACCGACCTGTTCGAAGGCGGCAACGAGCAAGAAATGATCTCGCGGGCTGCCGCACTGGTCTCCGCGGGAGTGACGGTGATCTGCCTGCTGGCCCTCAGTGACGATGGCACAGCAGGGTTTGACGGGCGGAACGCATCCCGGCTGGCGGCCCTGGGTATACCTGCCTTCGCCTGCACGCCGGAGCGGTTCCCAGACCTGATGGCCGCCGCGATTCAGCGGCGCGACCTGAGCCTGTGGGCAGCGGAACACGGGATCCACCTCCGCGGCCGTGCCGGTGAGCAAGAGGAAGCATTTGCGGACAGGGCCGCAGCGGGCAGCACCTGAGGGAACAGACGGCCGCCGGCTGGGAGCACTCGTTGCGCGCTCGCCGGCGCATCAGCGTGCAAAGGGAGCGGCCATCGTGGCCGCAGCCTAGGCTGAGCGAGGCCAACGCTGAGCGAGGCCGGGGCACCAAAGCGGCTGAGACCTCCGCGAACAAGCGCTGCCCCTGGCGGCACCACCGGCAATAACCTGGGAGCGTACGTACTGCCCGTCACACCTCCCCCTGGCTCGGTCGGCTGTGGATAATGGGTGCTCGCGTATCTGAATGTATCCGTGCCCTGGGGAATGCCTGATGGAACCGCTGGCTGTGTCGCTGACGGGAGTGGTGCCAATTGTGCCCACGCCCTTTACCGCTGAAGAAGAGATCGACCTGGAGGCGCTGGAAGGCCTGATCGAGTTTGCCGTGGAATGCAAACTCTCGGCCGTGTGCCTGCCCGCCTTTGCCAGCGAGTTCTACAAGCTGAGCGATGCCGAGCGAGAGACGCTGGTGCATACGGCCATCCGCGCGGCCGCCGGCCGATTGACCATCGTGGCGCAGGCCAACCACCCCAGCGCGGCGGTGGCGGCACGCATCGCTCGGAAGTATCAGCAACTAGGTGCAAGCATGATCTCGTTTGCCCTGCCGCGCTTGTTCAGCCTGCCCGAGGCAGACCTGGTCAGCTACGCACAGACGATTTGTCGCGCCGTGGACCTGCCGGTGCTGGTGCAAGACTTCAACCCTGGGGGGCCAACCGTGGGGCGGGACTTCGCTTGCCGACTGGCGGACGCGGCCGCTAACTTCCGCTACCTCAAGCTGGAAGAGGCCCTGATGGGTGGGAAGATTCGCGGCATCATCGAGGGCACCGGCGGCCGAGTGGGCGTGCTGGAAGGCTGGGGGGGCATGTACATGCTCGATCTATTGCCCGCGGGAATCTGCGGGTTGATGCCCGGCCTGGGCGTGGCGGACGTGCTGGCGCAGGTGTGGCATCTGGCGCACGCCCAGCAGAGGCAGGCAGCGTGTGAGGTGTTTCAGCAGGTGCTGCCTCAGATCGTGTACTCTCTGCAACATTCCGAGGTCTTCAACTGGGTGGAGAAACGCTTGCTCGTGGCCCGAGGCGCGCTGCCGCCGCATGCGGCGTACGTTCGCCGCGCCACCTACACGCCGGACGACGCCGTGTTGGCCCACGCCGATGAGCTGAATGGCCGCGTGGTCGAGCTGGCCGCGCGGCTGCGCGGCTAACGAGCTACTCCTCGCGCTCGGTGTAGTGCATGCCGCCGTGGATGTGCGCTACCTGGCCGGTATAGCCCATGCCCTCGAGCCGGCGAACCAGGAAATCCAGCAGGTGGAGCGGTTCCGCAAGGCCGCACGCGAGGGCGGAGCGCGCTTCCTCGTCTGCACCGATGCCGCCGGCGAAAAGGCTCGAAACACACGTTCCTGGTAGACGAACGGGGTACGCCCCTGGTCATCCTGACCTGCGGCTCGCATGTGTCGGATCATTGCCAGAGTCTTCCTACAGTGCTCGCTTTTCCCAAGATCAGAGGCAAGCCTGGAGCGCCCAAGACGCCTCCTAAGAAGCTGTATGCCGATCGCGGATACGATTCGGCTGAGGCCCGCGCTATCTTACGGTGGCTCGGGATCAAGGCCGTGATTGCGCAGAGAAACGGAGCATGGCAGCGGACTGGGCAAGGTGCGGTGGGTGGTGGAGCGCACCATCAGTTGGCTGAAGGGTATGCGACGTATGCGGCTTCTGTACGATCGTCTCGCCATGATGCAACTGGCGTGGAACGCGCTCGCCGCGAGTGTTATGTGCTTCCGTCTCCTCGAGTGATGCGCAAGCCAGTTGTCCCCGAGAAAACCGGTTTTGTCACAGCCTCTTAACGCCGTAGTACTAAGTGCGGCTGGTGGCGGCCATCAGGGCCAGCAGCTTGTTGGCTGCGGCCTCGGCAAAGGCGGCGTCGTTGATGTGCATGTCCAGGGCGATGACCTCCGCTGGCGCTGCATTGGCGGCGATGGCTTCAAACAGCGCTTCCCGCGCGGCGGGATCGTCAAAGGGCTGGCCTTCTCGGTCGATGGCAGAGACGCCCCGCTTGGGAAGCAAGATGGCCGTCGGGCCCCTGGCCTGGGCGGCCTTGCGGCCAATCTCGGCTCCCAGGGCGGCATTCTCCTCCACGGTCGTACGCATCAGGGTCACGTGCGGATTGTGCCGGTAGAAGCGGCGGCCCGCAAACCGCTCGGGAATGGTCTCCGGCGCATGAAAATTCACCATGTCGAGCGCGCCCACCGAAATCACCTGCGGCACCCCCCTTCGTCCGGCTGCCGTGAGACGCTCGGGGCCTGCGGAAAGCACGCCCCCCACCAGCTCATCGGCCAACTCCGTCGTGGTGATGTCGAGTACGCCCGCAATCAGCCCCTCCGCAATCAGCGACTCCATCGCCTGTCCGCCATTTCCCGTGGCATGGAACACCAGTACCTCATACCCGTTGGCCTCCAGCAGACGCCGGGCGTGCTCGACGCAAGGCGTGGTCACGCCGAACATGGTCGCGGCCACCAGCGGCCGTTCTGCCTGAGTTGGCGAAGCGCGGGGCAGCGACACCATGCCGGCCATGGCGCGGGCAGCGGTATCCAGCACCAGGCGGCTGATGCGGTTGATGCCCGCCAGATCGACGACGGCATTGAACATGAGAATGTCCTTGTCCGCCACGTAATGCCGTACCTGGCCGGAGGCCAAGGTGCTGACCATCAGCTTGGGAACGCCTAGCGGCAAGGCACGCATGGCCGCGGTGGCGATGGCAGTACCGGCCGAGCCGCCCAGTCCCAGCACGCCTGCGAGCCGGCCCTGGGCATGCCAGTCTGCTGCCAGACGTGCCGCTCCGCGGCTGGCAGCGGCGACGGCCTCGCCCCGGTCTTTGCGTTGCTGGAGGGCTTCGAGCGAGCTGCCCGCGGCAGCGAACACCTTGCTGCGCGGCACGTCGGGCGTGGCGCGGGGCTCGCCCAGACAGCCGGTATCGACCAGAACGGTCTCGACGCCGAGGGCCAGCAGCCGTTGGCGAACAAAATCCGCTTCGGCCCCCTTGGTATCCAGCGTTACCAGCAGGAAGACGCTCATCGCAGCTCTCCGCAGGCGGCGGTTCTTGTGCGGCCAGGCGGGGCGGCCGCCGTGGCGTGTTCAGGCCAGTATGGCGACGCATGCCGCCGTAGAGAACGACGGCGCGGTGCATGTGGAACAGGCTCCCGCCGCGGCCGGTCGCTGCGGCCACGAGAGGGCGGATAGCGAGCAGGCGGGACCGCCATCATCAAGGCAGCCATTTGCATTGGGACTAGTAGCGGGCGACGTCTGCTGCCGCACGGTCGGGCCAGAGGGCACGAACGACCTCCTGTGCCCGCTGAACCATGAACCTCAGTTCGCTGCCGACGGCCAGAAACTGCATGCCCTGTTCGGCGCGGCGGCGTGTGGCCTGAGGGTCCATCACGTGCATGCCGGTGGGCGTGCCGGTCTGCTTGCCAACGGCCACCACGCGGTCCAGCATGGCCTCGAACTCCTCGTCGCTGGCTTCGCGGCCGTCTGGCGAGCGCATGTTGGCTCGCAGATCGACGGGGCCGACAAAGATGGCGTCCACCCCAGGCAGAGAGTAAATCTGTTCCGCATTGGCCACGCCCGTGGGGCTCTCGGTTTGCAGCACGACGAGGATCTCATCGTTGGCATGGCGATAGTATTCGCCCGCCGTGCAGCCGAAGTTCATCGCGTGCATCCCGCCCCCGAGACTGCGGTTGCCTAGAGGCGGATACTTGGCCGCGCGAATGGCCGTGCGCGCCTGCTCCGCCGTATCGACCATGGGCACGACAATGCCCCACGCCCCGGCGTCCAGCACGCGCTTGATATAGTCATGGCTCCCCTGGGGTACGCGGGCCAAGGGCACACAACCGGCATCGGCGATGCAGGCGAAGATCATCGCCGCTTGAGACCAGTCGATTGCGGAATGCTCGATATCGAGCGTGAGCCAGTCGAAACCGCAGCGTGCCAGGGTGCGGGTCGCATACAGGTCGCCCAGTGAAAGCCAGGTGCCGAATGTGGGCCGGCCTTCTCGCAGCAGCCGCTTGACAGGGTTGGTACGCATGGTGGTTCTCCCTTCGCAGCGCCTATTCTCGGCGAAGCAGGCGAGATTGCAACCCGCATGTACCGTCTCCCTGGATAGCGGGCACGATTCTGGCTAGAGCGCCGTGAGGCAAGGCGGATGGCAGCCATCGGCCAACGGCGTGCGATGCTTGACGCAAGTCGGCCGAAGCGGTAGCTTCAGTTGTAGATACCTCCCAGTGCAACAGGAGCGGGGCTGGATTTTCCTTTCGAGGCAGAGCATGCCGCAACGCATCGAGGCGAATACCGTCAGCGAGCACCGGCTGTACCTGGTGCTGTTTGCCTCGTGTTGCGGCGGTTTGGCACGCCGGCGGCGCTCGTAGCCCGACGTTTGTCAGTCATTGCTGCGGCAACGGCACGTCAGTGCGCCGGACAAGTACCGTGCGAAGTATCTGCATGCGAACACGCCCCGGCGACGGACGCACGAGACGTGGTGGCGCGCCTTACCGCTCGCCGTACCCGTGCAGCGCATGTGCCGCATGGTCTTCCGCTCTGCGGCCCATGGCGGCCGTCTCACGGCGACCCGCCGCGTCTGAGGAATGCTCTATGGTCTCTGTTATCATCCCCGCGCTGAACGAAAGCCGAACCATTGGCGATGTGGTAGACTTCGTGCGCCGCGACGAACGCGTGAGCGAGGTAATTGTGGTGGACGACGGTTCGGTGGACGACACGGCAGAGCTGGCCCGTGCCGCCGGCGCCGTGGTGGTCACCAGCACGATGCTTGGCAAGGGGGCCTCCATGGCCGATGGCCTCTGGCATGCGCGGCACGAGATCGTCCTCTACCTGGATGCAGACATATCGGGCCTGCATCCCGACCTGATCCGCCGCATGACCGGTCCCTTGCTGGCGGGCGAGGCAGACTTCGTCAAGGCACGCTTTTCGCGCAGCGGCGGCCGCGTGACCACGCTCACGGCCCGGCCGTTGCTGCGTGTGTTCTTCCCGGAACTGGCGCACATCGAGCAGCCGCTGGGCGGCATCATCGCTGCCCGCCGCTCCCTGCTGCGGAACTTGCAGTTCGAGACCGACTACGGAGTGGATATCGGGCTGCTGCTCGATGCCGCCGCTCATGGCGCGCGGATTGTCGAGGTCGATGTGGGCCATATCGCGCACGACAGCCACTCCCTGGATGTGCTGGGGGACATGGCCATGCAGGTGGTCCGCACCATCTTCGACCGTGCCGCACGCGGCCATCGCTTCTCGATCAAGCACGTGCGCGAGGTGCAAGAGGTGGAGCGGTGCATGCAGGCAGAGATGGCCGTGGCCCTGGAGCGATTAGGGCAGATCCAGCGGCTGGCACTGATCGTGCTCGAGGGGGTGGTGGTGCCGGGATCCTTTGCCGAACTGTTGGCCCTCCGCACCAACCGCATGCATGAGCTGGCGGCCGCGCGCGAGGAGGCCGCCGGCATGCCTCTGGAAGACCGGCTGCGCCGCGTGGGCGCCGTGTTTGCGGGAGTTCCCCAGCAGGAGGTCGAGCAGGTGGCACGCACCATGCCGCTCTCGCCTGGCGCCGCGGAGACGGTGGTGGCCCTCCGCAAGGCGGGCTATCGGGTTTGACTGCTGGGCGAGTGCCTGCACCTGGCCGCAGAAGTGGTGCGGCGGCGCGTGTTTGCCGACTTTAGCATTGCACCGGTGATGCGCTTTCGCCACGGCAAGGCCACGGGCAAGCTGTCGCCGCCTGCCATCCTGCGTCATCCCCATGGCTGCCCAACGCATGCACAGTGCCTGCGCAATGTGCTGGCGCATATGTCCGACCGGATGGGCATTGCGCCTGCGCAGGTACTGGCCGTCGCTGCCACCGAGAATGCCTGCTGCCTGCTGCAAGCCGCCGGCATCAGCGTGGCCTACCGGCCGTTGCATGAGACCGTGGCTCATGCCGCGGCACACGTCATCTGCCACTCGTTGGCCGAGTTGCTGCCAATGGCCGGAGCAGTCTGCAGTGTAGGCGGTCTGCCAGCGGATGCGCCGCAGGCGGCGGTCTGAGGGCCCATGAAGCCGCCAGCCAGGCAACTGTGCGGCGCTGCGGGGAGCCATCAGACGCGCTAGGCCCCCTCCCCTCTCTCCCGGCGGGTGAAAGGCCCCGCCTCCTTGCCCCAGCCGCCGGAGTCCCCTGCTCCATGACGAGAGGATGAGCAGACATCTAGATGGTGTGCCCTTTGCATCCCAAGCCGCACATTCTGAAAACCCGTTGTATTCATGCCACGGGGTGGACGAGCCAGCGGGTGAGGTCGAGGAGTTTCTGTGGCACCTTCCGGCGGTGGGCAAGGGCGTTGAAATGCTTTTGTAGCAACTGTTGGCGCAAGGCCTGGCGAGGATTAGCGTGTGATGGGCGACGGTAGGGGTCGTCCCACGGCGAGGCATTGCGGTCGCAGCGTTGCTCGTGAGGCAGACGCCAGGCCCATAGTTCCACGAGCGTCTACAGCTACAAGTTGAGATACAAGATGCCGGCGTTGGTCCAGATGTTGTGCACCTGCTGCTGGCCGGTCGCTCAAAGTCGCCAGGAGACGAGTTGGGCATTGCGTCCCACGCTGGGCAGGTAGTAACAATAATAGTCCTGGTAGTCGGGGCTGACACCCGCGGCTCGCAGACACGTGCCGACGGTCCGCCGGCCCTCGGCAAACAGAATTGTCAGCAAGGGTTCAGCAGTCGCCAGTGGTTGAAGCCGTGCAGCCCGGCCATCAGCCCTCTGATCCACTCGTCCCATTCCTGCGGTCCCTGAAACTGGCCATCCTTGGCTCTCCCGTCACGCGGATGTGTCAGCATGTGCAGCATGCTGAAAGAGCCTTTTTGATTGAGGAGCAGATTCCTTCCACAAAGTGCAGTTTGGCCGCAATGCGCCAAACAAGGTATCCAGCAGCGCGGGCTGCTTCTCGCGCTTCTGCACCCATTCAGTCTCGACCTTCTCACTAGGACGGTTGCGAATATTCGGCTCGCGCCCGGCGCCGATCCGAGCCGTAGGCGGCCGCGTAGCCTCATCTTGCCGCGCTGCGCGTTTCCTGCTACATTTTGGCCCAGCATCCAGCGGAATGGTAGGCTACCCATTGAGTACTTCGGCTGGAGGAAACGGGTCGGCGCGAAGTGTCCGTGGGTCTCCAGCTAGATTTCCGTTTAGGGGGGGGCTTCTTCGTGTGCATCAACGAAAACGGAGCCATGAAAGCAATGCGCTCAGCAAGGCAGAGCGGCACGCCTTCGGCGTCGATCTGACCGAGCCGATGGCCGGCACAGCGCGCCTGGGCCACCGCTTGGCGGCCCTCGCCAATGGGGCATTGGTATCTACAGATCTTTATCCGGTGTCGAAGTAGGGGACTTGGCGGGGCGTTTTATGTCGCGGAGCATGTAGTGGTCCAGCAGCGACAGCATCGAGAGCAGTACCGACAGGCCGGCCAGCAGTGCCGGGGCGGTATGCGGTCGCTTCCGCTTCATCTGCCGCCCGCTCAGCCG
>JAIMBC010000131.1 GCA_023511675.1 Pirellulales bacterium | reverse complement strand
GGTGCTCCCCCACGGCCACGCGATGGAACTGGACACGGCCGCTCTCTGCCTGTCGTACCCGAATCAGCGTAAAGTCGGTGGTGCCGCCGCCCACGTCGCATACCAGAATCGTCTGGCCCGGCCGCACTTGCCCTGCCCAGGACTCTCCCTGGGAGTCGATCCAAGCGTAGAACGCCGCCTGAGGCTCTTCGAGCAGCGTCACGCGCGACAGGCCCGCTCGCGCCGCTGCCTTGACGGTCAACTCGCGCGCCACCTCGTCAAACGAAGCCGGCACGGTGAGCACCACCTCCTGCTGCTCCAGCGGCGCCTCGGGGTGCTGCCAGTTCCATGCCTCTCGAACGTGCAGCAGGTAGCGGGCACTGGCCTCCACGGGCGAGAGCCTTGCTACTTCCGGCAGGGCATGCCAGGGGAGCAACTCCGCTGTGCGGTCCACACCGGGGTGGCACAGCCACGACTTGGCCGAGGCGATCAGCCGGCCCGGCACGATCTCTCCCTGATCTCGCGCGTAGTGGCCGGCGATCCAGTCGCGCTCGGGGGGGGCGAAAGGCAGTTGGAGCCGGCCATCTGCCAGCTCATGGGGCGGCGGCTGGTAGTGGAATGAGGGCAGGGTATCGCGGCCCTCGATCTGCCCCGGCGCCACCAACTGCGGCACGGCGTAGATCTGCACGCGAAGCGGTTCGGTCTGCAGATCGACAAACGCCACGGCCGAGTTGGTCGTGCCCAGATCTATGCCCACGACATAGCGTGCGGCGGGCTTCTCCGACTCGGCCGAGGCCGCCGCATGCTGCGGCCGTGGCAGAGCCTCTTGGCCCTGTGGAGATGCAGACGAACGGTGGCGGACCATCACCGGCTCTCTGGACGACATGCCTCGCCCGCGGCGTCCGCCTCCCGCACGCTGAACTCGAGTTTCCAGCGTTCGTTGGTGCCGGGGCGCACGCACCACAGCTCCAGCATGCCCAGCTCGCTGATGGCGGAGTGGAACCGCACCGGGACGCAGCTCCCCGGCGGATCGGTGGAAACCAGGGTGGTCTCCAGCGGGGCCGTCTCCGTCAGCTCGTCGCCGCTGTAGTGCGTCAACAGCTTGCCGGCCGGATCTTCCTTCCGCACGGCGGAGCTGAAGAAGCGAAACTGTACCGGCTCTCCCACCACCAGCCCAATCTCTGCCGACGGCACATCTAGCGAAGTACCCTCTTCCATGCCAAAGGGCACCACGCACAGGGCACGCAAGGGGCGGGCAACACCCGGCACCGCGGGCGCTGCGGCCTCGATGCCCACATAGTAGGCGCGGGCCGTGCCGCCGCGAATGCGAATCCCACGCCCCTGTTTGGCCAGAGCGTACATCGCCGCGCCCCGGGCCACGGCATGATGCAGGTCGTGCAGGCCGGGCAGCAGGACCGGCGGCTGCTCGAACCACGAAGCCAGCACGTCCAGCAGCCGCCGCCGGAACGGCTCGGCCTGAAACACGCCGCCGCTAAACAGTACGTGCGTGGGCCGCAATGCCGCTGCCGTACCTTGGTCCGGTGCATGTGCGGCAAGGAAGGCGGCCAGGTGACGCGTGATGGCAGTGTCTGGCTCGAAGGGCAGGCCCAGCTCGAGAAAGCCAGAGGCCCGCCGACGGGCTGGCCGCTCGCCCAGATCGCAGCGAGGAAAGAACCCCTCCAACAGCAGCTCCTCCACCCGGCCTCGTTCCAATTCGACGGAGAGGGTTCCCTTGATGAGTCGGCTGCCGCGCCCTAGCACAGATACGGGTTGCCGTGCAGGTGCCCCTTCTGCCAGCAGGTTCTCCTTGGCGGCCCGGCACGCATGCCACAATGCCACCGACTGCCAGGGATCGAGCGGATGGCCCCGTCCTGCCAGCAGCTCGGCCGCCATGTGTGCCAGGGCGAGGTCCATGTTGTCTCCTCCCACCAGCAGGTGGTTGCCCACGGCCACCCGCTCCAGCACCAGCTCGCCTTGCTGCTCCGCCACACGAATAAGCGTGAAGTCCGTGGTGCCGCCCCCCACGTCACAGACCAGCAGCACATCTCCTGGCTGCACATCGCGCCTCCAGCGGTCGCCCCGGTCTGCCAGCCATGCATAGAGGGCCGCCTGCGGCTCTTCGAGCAGCACCAGAGACTCCGGCAGGCCGGCGGCCAGGGCGGCTTCTCGTGTCAACTCGCGGGCACTGGCGTCGAACGAGGCGGGCACAGTCAACACCACGTGCTGCCGTTCTAACGGCGCCTGCGGGAAGGCACGGTTCCAGGCATCTGCCAGATGCTCCAGATACCGCTGCGAGGCGGCCACGGGAGAGATGCGCGGCACATCCTCGGGGGCGTTCCAGGGCAGAATGGGCTGCTGGCGGTCGACGGCCGAATGGCACAACCAGCTCTTGGCGGCCACGACCGTCCGTGCAGGCACGTCGGCGGCTTGCTTGCGCGCTAGCTCCCCAACGGCGAATTGCCTGCGGCGTGCCCACGGCAGGTCGAGGGTTCCAGCACCATCCTGCTCGGTTCCAAGGTACAAGAAAGACGGCAACAGCGGCCGAGACTCCACCGTGGCCGGCGCCACAAGCTGTGGGATCGCCAGCACCTTCGGCCCCCCTGCATCCCCTGCCGGCGGCTCCTGTTCTCCCAGGGCGTGATAGGCGAGCACGCAATGCGTGGTGCCCAGGTCGATGCCCACGGCGTAGGTCGAGGCGGCCTTGGGAGTACGTTGGCCTGAGGCGGCCAGCTCCGTCCTGGCTTTGGCCATCTTTACAGCTCCACTTCAGCGGGGGCGATCACGTAGGCAGCCTCGACCGTGCCGGTCCAGGCTGGCAGCTCGCATCGTGTGGCACGCCAGCCGTGGTGCGCCAGCGTGCCGCGGTAGGGCGGCCCTCCCGAAACACGGCCCGTAAGTCGAAACTCGGCGGCCGCATATCCAGGCGGCACCTCGATGCTCGCCCCCTCTGGCTGCTCCAGGACCGGCCGGAGGCCAAACCAACGCTCCAGCGCAGCCGCGGCGTCTCGGTGCACGTCGCGCACCGCGGCACCGATCTGGGCATCGGTGTAGTCTCCCAGCGGCTCCTTGAGGAAGTCGACCAGCCGCGCCTCCCGCTGCAACGCGGCCAGCAGCACCAATGCCTCACTAGGGCCGCGGGCAGGCTGGGGCGAGCGTGCCGCCCCTGACGCTCCATGTTCGTCTGCGCTCGGTGCCGAGGTGGGCCCGCTCGCCTCTTGCCGCGAACGCAGCACCGCCGGCTGAGCCGAGGTATTCTCCCGCTGCGCCAACACCCCTTCGACAGCCTGGCGAAATGCCGCATCTCGCAAGACGAGAAAAAAAGTTCTGAGGGCAAGGCCCAATCTTTTCATTGTCGCTCCCTGGTGGTTTTGTGCGGGCAGTCCGCTTGCAACGTACATCTCAGCCGCCGTGTTCTCCTGGCTGGATTTCTCGATGCGGATGGCATGGCCATCCACCAGCCGGGGCTGCCCCTCCCGTCGATCACCTTGCTGAGATAGCAGCAAGCGTGCCAGCGGTCGTGGCTGAAAGGCTGCAACGAGCACGACCGTGCCCGCTTCTCCTCGATGTTCGTCCTGCCACGCTACCGCACAGCCGCGCCCTTCTACAAGGCCACCCGCCAGGCACGTCAATATCTTGTTGCCAGGCAGGGGCCTGAGAAGGCAGGGGATCGTTCGTAGTGAAGCCCCGTTCGTGGTGACCCGTTCGTAGTGACCCGCTTCAGCGGGTCCGCGGGGCGCAACGCCCTCAAGGGCCAGCCCGGTCGCACGCTCCAGGACCGCATGAATGCGGTCACTACGAACGGGCGAAGGTCGTTCCCACGCAGCAGGCTGGGAGCGTAACGACCGCATGAATGCGGTCACTACGAACCTTGGGCGCGCGGCACGCCCGCCCGCCAAGGTGATCGTCGCGCCCCACGTAGAGCCTCACACACACCCTCCGCTGGGTCTCCCGCTCTTCCTTTCCGCCGAAACGCATTTGACTTACGCTTACTAACCCGCTAGCCTACGAGAGGCGGGCTTTGCACGGCGCTGCCCCTGCTATCATGGCGGCGGGCTGGTTGCTGGCACCCAAGGCCCGCCGAGGTTGTGCAAGCAGAGCCGCTGCCTGGCCGTGGGGCCGGCGGGCATGCCGCCTGGGCAAACCCTTAGCATGGAGATGATCTGCACATGAGCCAAGGCTCTAGCGTGGTCCATAGCGGAGTACCGTTTGAAGACCGGCCGCCCCAGGAGCAACAGGAGGGTGGGGGGGAGAAGTTCGAGTTTCCCGGCATTCCCACCACCTGCGACGGGGCGGAGGCGGTGGTGCACGTGGAGATCCACATCAGCCAGGCGGCGGGGGCCTATCCCATTACCAGCTCGACGACGATGGGCGGCGGCTTCAATGCGGCGGCTTCCAATGGCTGGAAGAACCTGTGGGGCGATCCGATTGTGTTTTTCGAGCCGGAGAGCGAGCACTCGGCCGCCAGCTTTTGCGAGGGTTTTGCCGCTGCGGGAGGGCGGGTGACCAACTTCACCAGCGGCCAGGGGCTGGTGCTGATGAAGGAGGTGCTGTACACGATCTCCGGCAAGCGGCTGCCGGTGGTGATGAATATTGGTGCGCGGGCGCTCACCAGCCATTCGCTGAACGTACACGCCGGGCATGACGACATGATGTCGGTGGCGGACTGCGGCTGGGGCATGCTGTTTGGCCGCAACGCGCAGGAGGCGGGCGATTTGTGCCTGATCGCCCGGCGGGCTGCGGAGGCCTCGCAGACGCCATTTTTCAACGTGCAGGACGGCTTCCTCACCACGCACACGGTGGAGAAGGTTCGCCTGCCCGAGCCGGAATTCATGCGCCAGTACGTGGGCCGGCCCGAAGACAAGCTGGTGAACCTGGTCGATCCCCGCAACCCGTTGATGTCTGGCGTGGTGCAGAACCAGGACTCTTACATGAAGGGCAAGATTGCCCAGCGCTGGTATTACGACCGTGTGGCGCCGGTACTGGAGGATGCCTTTGAGGAGTTCTACCGCCGCACGGGCCGGCGCTATAGCTTTGTCGAGCCGTACCGTTGCGAGGACGCGGAGTTCATCATCGTGGGCATGGGCTGCTACATGGAGACGGCGCAGGCCACGGTGGACTATTTGCGCCGCGAGCGAGGTATTCCGGTGGGCTGCTTGAACATTTGCTGTTTCCGGCCCTTCCCCGCGCGGCAGATTGTGGAGGCGTTGAGGGACTGCACGGCATTCAGCGTGTTGGAGCGGATGGACGATCCGCTCTCCACCACGGGCAATCATCTGACGCGCGAGATCAAGGCGGCGTTTTGCGATGCGGTGACGGGCCAGAACGGCCAGGAGAAGATCGACCGCGTGCCGAGGATCTACTCCGGTTCGGCGGGGCTGGGCAGCCGTGACGTGCGGCCCGGCGATCTGATCGCGGTGGTGGACAACATGATCGAGGACGGGCAGGACTACTTCTGCGTGGGCATCAAGCACGCCCTGGCCCTGCCGGTGCGCGAGGATCCCGATCTGCGCGAGCCGGGCACGTTCTCCATGCGCGGCCACTCCGTGGGCGGATTCGGCTCCGTGACGACCAACAAGGTAATCGCTACCATCGCCGGCGACGTGTTCGGCAAGGACGTGCAAGCCTATCCGAAGTACGGGTCGGAGAAGAAGGGCCTGCCCACCACCTACTACTTGCAGATTGCGGACCGTCACATCCGGCTGCACAGCGAACTGGAGCACGTCGACCTGGTGGTGCTGAACGATACCACGGCGCTGTTCAGCGGCAACCCGCTGGTGGGCATGGTGGACGGCGGCGCGATCGTGATGCAGAGTTCGTTCAAGGATCCTGCCGAGGTGTGGGCGCGCATTCCGGCGCATCACAAGGAGTTCATTCGCCGCAAACGCATCCGTGTCTACTTCGCCGACATGGTGCAGATCGCACGCGAGGTGGCGAGCGTGGCGGACTTGCAGATGCGCATGCAGGGGATTGTGCTTTTGGGCGCCTTTCTCAAGCTCACTCCTTATGGCCGCATGAGCAACATGACGGAGGAGCAGATTTACGCAGGGGTGGAGAAGGCGCTGCGCAAGTACTTCGGCAAGCGGGGCGAGAAAGTCGTGCAAGACAACTTGACGTGTGTGAAGCGGGGCTATAGCGAACTGGGCGAGATTCCGCAGGAGCTGATTCAGCAAGAGGCGTGTGTGGTGTGAAACGCACCGCCAGGCGAGCGGCCGCCATTGCTGCCGGCGGCGCACGTCAGGCGGGTGCCTGTTCAAGAGCCTGAAGGGTAAGAGACGTGGCTACCGATATCAAACTTCCCTCGATGAACGAGGGGAGCGACCGGGATCCCTACAACAACAACTCGTACGGCACGCTCGTCGACGCGGACTACCGCCGGGTCGATCTGCGGATCCTCGATGTGGATGACTTCAACAACCGCGTCATCCGCAGCTACGAGGAGGGCACGGCCGAGAAAGAGCTGCCCGCCGATCTGCCCGTGGCTCGCTCGCTGATTCCGGCGGGCACCGCCACCTTGCGCGACTTCAGCTACATCGCCCCGGACATCCCGGAGTACCTGCCCTCCAACTGTACCGGCTGCATGGACTGCGTCACGCTTTGCCCCGATACCGCCATCCTGGGCAAGGTGCTCGGCGAAAGCGAGTTCGAAAAGCGGTTGGCGCAGATCTCCAATCCCGCGGATCGCGAGCTGTTCCGGCAGCAATGGTCCAAGACCCGCAAGTACTACGAGGGTCCGGCCAAGAAGGTGGGCGAGGGCGGGATGTTCACCATCATCATCGACCCCAGCAAGTGCAAGGGGTGTGCCGAGTGCGTCACCGTCTGCGACGATCATGCCTTGCAAATGATTCCCAAGACAGAAGAGACGATGACGCGGTTCCGCAAGGTGCATCGCTTCTTCAAGGAGGTGGGGCCCTCGGATGAGCGGTACGTCAGCGATAACCTGCTGATCGACATGATGTTGAAGGAGCAGACCCACATCTATGTGGGCGGGGCGGGCAGTTGTGCCGGTTGCGGCGAAGGCACGGCTCTCCGCATGCTGTGCGCGGCCACGGGCGCCAAGTATGGTGACGACTGGGCGATCGTGGCCGCCACGGGCTGCAACACGGTGTACACCTCAACCTACCCCTACAATCCGTACCTCGTGCCGTGGACCAACTCGTTGTTCGAAAACGCCCCCGCCATGGCCCTGGGCATTCGTTACCGCTGGGACCAGCTCGGCTGGGCGGACAAGCCCATCTGGTGCATCGGCGGCGACGGGGCCATGTTCGACATCGGTTTCCAGGCACTCAGCCGCATGCTGGCCTCGGGAGCGAACATCAAGGTGTTCGTGCTGGATACCCAGGTCTACTCCAACACCGGCGGCCAGGCCTCGACCAGCAGCTATACGGGCCAGAACACCAAGATGAGCGTCCACGGCAAGGCGGTGGCGGGCAAGCAGGAGCGCCGCAAGGAGATTGCCCAGATCGCCATGATGCATCCGCGCACGTTCGTGGCGCAAACGACCTGTGCCCACGTTAACCACTTCTACCGCTGCGTGCTCGACGCGCTGGAGTTCGATGGCCCCGCGCTGGTGTGCTGCTACACCACGTGCCAGCCCGAACACGGGGTGGCGGACAACATGGCCACGGATCAGGCGCGTCTAGCGGTGGATACGCGGGCCTTCCCCCTGCTCATCTATGACCCTCGCAAGGGAGAAACGATCCGCGAGCGGCTGTCTCTGCAGGGCAATCCTGCCGTCACGGAGGACTGGTGGACCAATCCCAAGACGGGCGAAGTGGTCGACTTCATCGACTTCTGCCGCAGCGAGGGCCGTTTCGCCAAGCATTTCGACAAGGACGGCAACCCCAGCGAGACGTTGCTGCGTGCCAGGCAGGACCGCCTGGAAAACTGGCGGCTGCTGCAAGAACTGGCCGGCGTGCTGCGCAAAGACAAGACGGCGCCAGAAAAGCCGGGCAAGGCCGGGGCAGCGCCCGCCAAGGGCCAGGCCAAGGCGGCCGCGCAGCCCCAGCAGGCCGCGCCGGCTCACGCCGGCAACGGCAAGAGCGGCCAGCAAGCCGCCAGCCTGGAGGGGTTCGCCCCCGGCGTTCGGATCAAGTACCGCGACGGCAGCCAATGGATCAGCGGCGTGCTCGCCTCGATGGAGCCCGTGCTGCTCTCCCTGGACGACGGCACCGAGATCCCGTCCACACGCGACGTGCTCGCACGCGCCGTTGCCGAGGGAGTGGTCGTCCGCGATTGATCGGCTGCCCGCTGGCAGGTCCGTTGCGCTAACTCGCCAGCCGGCCCGCGCGCGCACAGGAGCCGCTCGACAACAGCTTCCCTTACCACCAGCAGAGAGGTCGGCCGATGCCGTGCTACCTGGGTATCGATTCGAGCACGCAGAGCTGCAAGGGCGTCGTGATCGATACCGAGCGAGGGCAGCTCGTCTTGCATCTCAAGGTCGATTACAAGGAAGACCTGCCGGCATATGGCTGTCCCGAAGGGTTCTTGCCCAGCGCCGACAAGCTGGTGCGGCATGCCGACCCGCTGATGTGGGTGGCGGCTCTGGATCTGCTGTTCGAGCGGGGCCGCGGCAGCGGTTTCGATTGGTCGAGGGTGGAGGGCGTCTCCTGCTCCGGACAGCAGCACGGCTCGGTCTACCTCAATGCAGCCCACGCTGCTGCCCAGTGGACCCCTGAGACGCCGCTGGTGGATCAGGTGGCGCCCCTGCTGGCACGCAAGACTTCCCCCATCTGGATGGATAGCAGCACCACTGCAGAGTGTGCCGAGATTGCCCACGCTGCCGGCGGAGACGACCGCGTGCTGGCCATTACCGGCTCGCGCGCCACGGAACGCTTTACCGGTCCGCAGATCCGCAGGTTCTACAAACAGGAGCCGCAGGCCTATGCGGCCACGGCGCGGATCCACCTGGTGAGTTCGTTCCTGGCTTACCTGCTCACCGCCCGGGCAGACACCCCCATCGACCTCGGCGATGGTGCCGGCATGAACCTGCTCGATCTGAGTCGCGGAGACTGGAGCGAGGAGTTGCTGTTTGCCACCGCCCCCGGATTGCGAGCGAAGCTGCCGCCCATCCGGCCCTGCACGCACGTGGTGGGGAAGATCGCCCGCTATTTCGTGGAGCGTCATGGTTTTCGCCCCGATGCGCAAGTCGTGATTTCCTCGGGCGATAATCCGTGCAGCCTGATCGGCATGGGTGCGGCCTTTCCTGGCACTCATGTGATCAGCCTGGGCACGAGCGACACGTACTTTGCGGCCATGCCGGGCGTGCGTACGGATCCGCAGGGGTACGGGCATGTGTTCGGCAATCCCGCCGGCGGCTTTCTGAGCCTGATCTGCTTCAAGAATGGCAGCAAGACACGGGAGAAGATTGCTGAGCGGTTTGGCTTGACATGGCCGGAGTTTAGTGCGGCGATTGGCAGCACGCCGCCGGGCAATCACGGCAATCTGATGTTGCCGTATGTGGAGGCGGAGATCACGCCGCGTGTGTTGCGGCCCGAGGTGCGGCTGTACGGCACACCTGAGTTCACGGCGTGGCGCAACGCGGCGGCGGCAGTGCGGGCCGTGGTGGAGGCCCAGGCCCTCTCGATGCGGATCCACTCCGGGTGGATTGGCGAACGGCCAACGGCGCTGTTGGTCACAGGGGGTGCTTCGGAGAACGATGCCATCTTACAGGTGTTCGCCGACGTGTTTCAGGCACGTTTGCGGCGTCTGGCCGTGGCAGACTCGGCCGCCTTGGGCGCCGCCATCCGCGCGGCGCACGCCGCCGGCGGCCTGGCTTGGGAAGCGCTGTTTGCGCGGTTCGCCGTGCCGGAGCCGGGAGCCATTGAACCCAATCCGCAAGCGGCAACCGTGTACGAACAGATGGCCCAGCAGTATCTGGAGCGGTTAGAAGAAGTCAGCTCGTAGTTGCCATGGCGGCGGGGAGGTGGCGGGGACATGCTGTTGCCCGGTGGGGGCCTTCCCTCCGCGCGAGGTGCACCGTACCCTACCCCGCCTCGCGCTGCTGCGAGGGCTGTTCGGTCCGGGCGGCGAAGTGCGGAGCGGTGAGGCCGTGGCCCATTTCCAGCGCCAGCGCTGTGCCGGCCGCAGGCGATGCCTGCGGCGAAAGCGTCGGCGGCAGGGGCTGAACGCCAGGTCGAGCCGCGTGGACGCTGTTGATGATCTGCTCGGCGATTTCCAGCACGATCGCCGCCTGATCGCCGCTGACTCGGGGCCGCTTGCCCGTGCGAATACACTCGTGGAGGTCGCACAGTTCGGCCGTGATGGCGTCGGTCGGGGGGCCGGCGCTGCCAGACTCTCCAACAAGCTGCCGCAAGGGCAGATACTCGTCCAGCAGGCGCGGCTTGAGCTGTGTCCGCTCGCGGGGCGGGAGCAGCTCCACGTCCAGTTCGCCAGCCATAATCGCCGGCTGGTATTCGGCCAGGCTGGCGGCGGGTGCGGCGAAATCGAGCTGTATCTGGCCGTGGCGGCACCAGATCTCCATGCTGCGTTCCGGGCGGCGGCTTGCGCGCGAGGCGGTGAGGCAGGCCACGCACCCGTTGGCAAACACAATCTGGGCATGGGCCAGGTCTTCCCGCTGGCCGAACAGGCACTGACCGACGGCTTGGACGTGAACGACCGCCGTGCGGTTGAGAGCCCAGGCCAGATCCAGGTCGTGGATCATGAGATCGAGCACCACGCCGATGTCTGTCGACCGCAGGGCATGCGGCGCCTGGCGCCGCGCCAGAATCAGGCGTGGCTCGATCACGTGCGGCAGGGCGGCTGTCCAGGCCGGGTTGAAGCGTTCGACGTGCCCGACCTGCAAGACGACGGCCGCCCGCCGTGCCGCCTCCACCAGCTCCCAGGCCTCAGCCGCCGTGGCGGCCAGCGGCTTTTCGACCAGCAGGTGCACGCCGTGCTGCAACAGTTCGAGGGCAACGGCATGGTGCCAGCGTGTGGGCGTGGCGATGATGGCGGCGTCGATCTTGCCTAGTAAGTGGCGATGGTGGGCCAGGGCCTCGCAATGGCACACTGCTGCCAGGGCCGCGCGCTGCTCGGGCAGGGGATCGACCACCGCCTCCAGGGAGAAGTCGGGCAGGGCCGTGAGACGGCGTGCATGGATGCCGCCAAGGTGGCCGGCACCAATCACGGCGACCCGCAGGGGCCTCACGCCGCCCTCCGCCGCTCGCGGCCGCGGCCGTGCCGGCCCTGCGCCTGGTTCTGCACGAAGCAGAGCAGTTCGTTGACTTCGGGGCAGACCTGGCCGTTATTGCGGAGGATTTCGCGGGCGTTGTCCAGGCCCACCTTGGCGCGGTAGAGCAGCCGGTGTGCTTCGGCCAGGCAGGCAATGGCCTGGGGACTGAAGGCATGGCGTTTGAGGGCCACCACGTTGATGCAGCGTGGCCGGGTGGGGTGGCCGTCCACGAGCATGTAGGGAGGGACGTCATGCAACACGCGGCTCAGGCCGGCCACAAAGCTGTAGCTGCCGATGGTGGCATAGTGGTGCACGCCCACGCCGCCGGATAGCGAGGCGTGATCGTGAATGTGCACATGGCCGCCCAGCAGCGTGCCATTGGCGATGATGATATGGCTGCCCAGCCGGCAGTCGTGCGCCACGTGACAGCAGGCCATCAGGTAATTGTGATCGCCCAGGGAGGTGATGCCATCTTCCTTTTCGGTGGCCCGGTTGATGGTCACCCCCTCGCGGATGGTGTTGTGATGGCCGATGACCACCTGCGTGGGGCTGCCGCGATAGCTCAGGTCCTGCGGTTCGCCGCCGATCACCACGTTGGGAAAGATGTGGTTCTCTTCCCCAAGCAGCACGTGGCCCAGCAGCGTGACATGGTTTTCCAGCCGCGTGCCGCGGCCGATGCGTACGTGCGGGCCGATCACGCAATAGGGCCCGATGTACACCTCGTCCTCCACTTCGGCCCGGGGGTCCACGACCGCGGTTTCATGGATGATGGTGGCCATGGCTGGCACTCCGTTGTTCACCGCCGGCCGCGGGCGGCCGGCTTCATGCAGTGCGTCGTCTTCCCACGACCAGCTCGCCCTCGGCGAGCAACACGCGTACCAACTCGGCATTCAGGCGGTGTCCGCTGCGATAGGCCACAAAATGGCCCACCAGATCGCAGCCAGCCAGGCCCAGGTCTCCCACCAGGTCCAACGCCTTGTGCCGCACACACTCGTCTCGGAAACGCAGCGTGTTGTCAACGGGACCGACCGCATCGAACACCAGCAGGTCCTGGCAGGTGGCTCGGCGTCCCAGGCCCTGGGCTTGCAGCCACTCTGCTTCGCTGCGCAAGAGGAACGTCCGTGCTGGTGCCAGCTCTCGGCGAAACGAGTCGGGCGTCACCGGCAGCGTGAGCGTCTGGCGGCCAATGGGAGAATCGAGGCCGTAGTCGAGGTGGAACTTGAGCGAGAGGCCGCCGGCAGAAGGGCGGGCCTCGATCCAGCTCTCCTCATTGCCCAGCCTGGCCACCTCCCGCACCACGAGCGCCGGGCGAACGGCCGGCTGCACGCACGTCCCCGCCGCCAGCAGCGCCTCGACAAACGGCTGGGCTGATCCGTCCATGCCGGGCATTTCTGCCGCGTTCACGTGGATCTCGCAGTTGTCGATTTGCAGGCCGGTCAGCGCCGCCAGGATATGCTCGACCATTTCCACACTGGCCCCGCTGCAGCGCAGCACCGTGCGCCGCGGCGTTTCCACACGATTGGCCACCACGGCTTTGATGGACGCGGGCCGGGCCAGATCCTGCCGGACGAAGACCACGCCCGTGTCAGGCGCCGCCGGCCGGAATTCCACGCGCACATCCTGCCCGCTCCAGTAACCAAAACCGCATACCACGGCGGTCTTCGCCAGCGTCCGCTGTTGTCGCAGGTTGTACATCCGCAGTTGTCCGACAAGAAGAGAAAGAGCCTCGTCGCGCTTCAGCCGGGCCGCTGCCTTAGGTACCTAGCGCGTCTTCTTCGGCACCCCCTGCTTCGGTCGGTTCGTGACCTGCTGCCGGCTGTTCAGCCGCTCCAGGATGTGCTCAGAAATGTCGATCGCCGGGTCGTGATAGACCACAGACTTGTTCAACGCCTGCACCACCTCGGACGGTTCCGATTCGTCGATCGGCTGGCCGCTGTAACGCAGCACCAGCTTGATGTTGTGCTGCTTGCAGAACGCTTCGACCTCCACCAACACCTCCTGGTACACCGAGTAGTAGTTGGCCGCCTCCTGTTCGACAAACCGGCGCTTCTGCGCGTTCACCTGGATCTGCAGATCCGCTTGCCCGCGTGCCAGCTCTTCTTCCAGCTCCCTGTATTCGGCGCTGCCCTTCTCGAACTCATCGAGCTGGCGGGCCATCTGTTGCAGCTTTGCCCGATTCGCCTTCAACTCGGCCTCGGCCTGCTTGACCTCATCCTCCAGCCGCTTCGAGAGCACCTGAAACTTCTGATGGTTCTTGAAGACGTGGCTCAGGTCGATCACGGCCACCTCAGGGCCGGACCGCTGGGCCCGCGCCTCGGGAGCCAAGGCAAGAGACAGCGATGCGGCCGCGGCAAAGGCGGCAGCCCGGAGTGTGTGGTTTCTCATGAGCGCTCCTTGCTAGCGTAGACCGGTCTTCCTGACCTCATCGGTTGCCCCGGCCCACGCCGCTGGCACCGCAGGGTCCGCTGGCTGGTTCCAGCGGGGCCGTATTGTGCCGACTCGCCCGCTCGGCGTAAAGGTCGATCTTGCCATGCTGGCAGCCCCCGGCAGCCCCGCAGCCCCCGGCAACCCCGTAGGCCCGCACGTCTGGCCAACCGCTCCGTCCTGCCCGCTCTCTACACGCTTGCGAGATGACCTGTGGCGGCTCAACGCCAGGTGATGAGCCTGTGGATGGCTTGCTGCGGCGACACACACCGTGGACTGGGGACCCTCGCCTGCGCGGCGCGTTAAGTTGGGCCTCGTTCGCAAACCAAGCATCCTGAATCGCCGGCGCGGTGCCAGCGCGCCGCACTCCCGCTCCAAACCGCGGCTGCAGGCTTGCGAACGCCACTCCTCACGGCCGCGACCTGTCCAACTCCAATCCCTTCAAGGCCCCCGCCTCGGCATCTCTCCCAGGGACACGCGGCCTCGGTCGGATTTGTTCTCCTGCTACGGCTGCCCCGTCGGCGCACGCCGCGCGCGGCGGTCAAAACGCTGGATTGCCCGCCGCAACAGGCTAAGCAACACGTATCCGATCACGTACACCCAGGAGGTGACATAATAACCGACAGCTAGAAGTTCCGGGCGGACCGCCAGCGCATAGCGCTCTCCTGGCCCAAGCCCGGCCCTGACGTCAACGAAAAAGCGAATACCGGTGAACAGGGCGGCCTGAGCCGTCCAGACCGCGGCCCAAGCGAGTAGCAGCCACCAGCGATCGCGCACGGCCATCTTGAAAAACGCAACGCTGAAAACCACAACGGGTGCAAAGTTGAGCGCGGTAAGCCATCGAGCTATGCCGCGCCCGTAGGGAGCGAAGAAGCCCTCCGGTACCGGTAGCGCCAGCACAGCCGCCACCAGTGCCGCCAGCAGCGGCAGGGTCAACACGGTGCCCATGCCCCACGTGCGGCGGCGGAGCAGATACAGCAACATCCAGCCGGGTAGCACCACCAGCGCGATCGAGTTGAGCAGGGCCCAGGCCCCCTGCCCGATCATCTTGGCAAAGGGGGGCCCCCTCTGAAGCTTGCGCCACAGGCGCGGATCGGGCCTCTCGGCTCTTGTCGCGTGCCCTACTCTGCGGCCCGGCTGCAGCAAGTCGGGCACCTCGCCCGGCGAGCCGCCAGCGAGTGTTGAGCCATTTTGCATGCTATGCGCCTCGACGCAGGCCAGCAGCTCGCCGTCTGTGTGGAATACCGCGCGGGCCGGGCACCCGCCGGTGTGCGCTAAAAACGAGGCGCGCGGGGCCAACGCATGGTCGCCTGCAACATAGCGCAGGGGGCCGCTCCAATGCCAAATGGGAGTGCCGGTAGGTCCAGAAATGCCATACAGCCTGCTGGTCGCGTGCACCAGCACTGCCGGCATGCGCGCGGCTGCCGCTTTGCCATCGTCAGACTGCCTGGCGGGCACGCCCCGCACCACGCCGATGATCTTCTGTGGGTCGGAACTTGGCGGCAGGGGCCATTCCCAGACCGTGGCTAGTTGGGAAGCGGGATCCAGGGCCAGTAGTTTGTTCTCGCTGATGACGAGCACGTCATCGCCGCCATCGCCGTTCACGTCGTCTATCCAGGGTCGAAAGTAAGAGTAGAACGCGGCCACCTGCCGCTGGGCGACCTGGCGGCCGGCGGCGTCCAGCACTACGATCTTGCCGGGCTGGGCTCCGCCCCAGAGGCCAACACAGACCAGCGGGGCACCATCGCGGGTGTGAAGCATCTGTGGCAGCGGCTTGACGGCCTGCCGGGCAGAGTCGTTGTGCGCCCTGCCGCATTGCTCGTCGACCGGGATCCGAGCCTGCCACATCTGCCGGCCCGAGTTGGTAAGTGCCGTTAACCTGGCGAGCCTTGCCGCATCGCTGTGCGTGGTCGCCTGTCCCTCGCCTGGCTCAACCGCCGTTGGGGGGGCCGCTGCTGGTTGCCGGTCAACGTATTCCAACAGAAGGACTTCAGGTGTGCCGTTGCCGTCGAGGTCGCCTGCGAGCGGCGTGGCGAGATTGGCAAAGGCATCCGAGTAGTGGTCATTCGCATGCGTGATCAGGCGGCGCCGCCACAACGTGCTGCCGTCAGCCCCGTCGAGGGCCCGCAATTCAAACCTGGCGGGGTCCGCCGTGGTTTCGGCGGGCAGAATCACGTCGAGCGTGCCGTCACGGTTGAGGTCGGCGACCGCGGGCGTCGCGAAGTTGCCGTACGCGTGACCGACCCGCGGACCGGTGGTCGCCCTGAAGATGACCCGGTCGTGCTGCGACGGGGTGAACGCCTCCACGAGGTTGCCCAGGTCGGCGACGAGCACGTCCGGGT
>JAIMBC010000130.1 GCA_023511675.1 Pirellulales bacterium | reverse complement strand
GTGTGGGCAGGTCGGGCGCGCGTGGGTCCAGGGCGTGGCCCGTGGGGCCGCGTGGTGCCTGTTTGGCCACCGTACCTGTGGCACCGGGGATGCGAGGAGGTCCGGCCATGGCGTGTTCTCCAGGCGTGGCTGTCGAGGAACCTTCTAGCCGATCAGCACGGTGAAGCACCCCAAGACGATGCTCCCGCCATGTGCGGTCATGTCTCCCATGCGAGCAGCGGGCACGCCGCCGATCAGTACCTTGAAACTGCCCAGGGCAATCACGTCGGGGGGGCCGACACAAGTGCACATGTCTCCCAAGCGTGCGGCGGGCATGCCGCCGATGAGCACCAGGGGCGAGCCGGGAGGCAGGATGGGCCCTCCCACGTGGGGAATGGGAGGCACGCCGGGCGTGACCATGGGACAGACGTGCATGTCTCCGACGCGTGCGGCGGGTTGCATGGCAAGGCTCGGATGGTTTGTGCTGAGTTAGGGGGATGGTGCGCGTGAGAGGACTTGGTCGAGGAGCGGGCGGCCGAGGGAGAGGCAGTGCCGCAGTTTGTCGGGCGCCTTGTGAGGTTCGCGGCTGACGGCGGCCAGGACAATGGCGTGGCCGACCGTACGGCCGGTGAGGTATTCGGCAGGGGGCACGGCCTGCACGTTGGGGGGTGCCAGGCTGCCGCCGCTGAAGAAGACGGCCAGGGCCGCGCAGGCGGCGGGGTTATCGAAGCCGGCGGTCTCGGCTGCGGCAAAGGCGGCGCGGCGCCGCTCGTCGCTGGGTTCCTTCAACCAGGCCTCGCAGGCGGTCAGGGCCTGTTCCTGGGGCGGCGTGGCCGCGGCCTGGAGCTGGCGCAGGCACTGGCAGGCCCAGGAAATGGCCTGGGGCTTGGGCAGGGCCTGAGCAAGAAACTTGACGGCGTCGACCAGATGGCCGGCAGCGAGCAGTGCCTGCAAGAATTGGGGAATGGCGGCCTCTGGCCGCAGCAGGGCGCGGGCCTGGTCGCTGAGCTGGCAGTGTTCGCAAACTTCCTGGGCGGCCGGAGGCGGGGCAGCGGTAGCTTCCATGAACAGCGGACCTCCTAGCCGATCATTGTAATGCCGCCGCCCATCTTGAGGATGGCCGAACCGTCGACCTTGGTCATCACACCCTTCACTTCCGTCATCATCTGGCCCTCGATCTTGACCATCATGCCCTTGATGGTAACACCCATCTGGTCCACCTTGATGCTGCTCTGCCCCACCTTGAGTTCGATGGACTGCATGGCCTCCGTGCTGCTCATCCCCAGGTCGAGCTTGATGGTCTGATTGCCCATCTTGATCTTCAGATCGTCGTTGCCCATGTCGAGCAAGACGTTGCGGTTGCCCTGTTTGAGCTGGTGGGTGTCGTTGCCCATGTCCAGGGTTACGGTGCGGTTGCCCTTTTTAATGGTTACCGACTCGTTGCCCTCTTCGACGGTCTCAGTGCGGTGGTTCTTGATGGTGATGGTCTGATCGTGGCCGACCTGGAGGTCGTCGTCGTTCTCGACCACACGGTGGAAGTCTTTTTCCGCGTGGAAGTAGATATCCTCGGAGCCTTTCTTGTCTTCGAACCGTAGTTCGTTGAAGTTGGCGGTGCCGCCGCGAGGCGAGCTGCGAGTTTTCAGTCCGCTTTGCGTTTTGTTCTTGGGCAGCTCGTAGGGGGGGATGTGGTCGGCGTTGTAAACGCTGCCGAGCACGATGGGCAGGTCTGGATCCCCTCCCTCGAAGCCGACCACCACCTCATGCCCCACGCGGGGGATGTGGATCATGCCCCATTGCTTGCCGGCCCAGGGGGTGGCCACGCGCAGCCAGCAGGCGCTGTTGGCATCGTTCTTGCCTTCGCGGTCCCAGTGGAACTGCACTTTGATACGGCCGTACTTGTCTGTGAAGATCTCCTCGCCGGGGGGGCCTACCACCACAGCCGTCTGCGTGCCGTGCACCACGGGCTTGGGCGTGAGGCGCGGGGGGCGGTAGGGGAGCGCCGTCGGGATGCAGGTGAAGGTATTCTCGTACTGCCAGCCTTCCCCGCCTTGTGCCTGATAGCCGCCGCGCAAGCTGGCCATGTGGCGCACGCTGACGAGCACGTACTCGCCGTTGGCGTTGAAGTGCCGCTCCAGGGTGAACTTGTGGCCGCTGGTCAACTGGCGGCAGGCGCTGGCGCCGCGAATCAGGATGCTGTGTGCCGCCTCTTCCTGCATGCGCAGTTCCACGGTCCGTTTGTTGTCTTGGAAGATCTTCCCCAATTCCGCGGGCTGCTCCCCGCCGCCGGCATCGATGCCGTCGAAACGCTGGGCATACTCTCCCGGCCAGTCGAAGATCTCCAGCGATTCGTTGTTGCCCAGCTTCAGCTTGTGCGTAACGGTACCCACCTGCACGCTTTCCTGGATCGTCTTTTCGGCCTCCAGGTGCTTGTGCGGCAGCTCGAAGCAGTGATCCCAGAGCGTGTACTTGCCGCTGCGCAGCTCCTGCACCTTCTCCCAGGCGTAGATGCGATCCTCGTTGCGAAAGCCGCCTAGGAGCTGCTCAAAGATGATGCGGCTGCTCCCCGGCACGTCGGGATAGCTGCTCGCCGCGTCCGCCACCACCATCTGATGCGCGCCATTGCTGTGCTTGAAGAAATAATAGATGCCCTCCTCCTCCATCAGCCGACTGGCGAAGTTGAAATCCGTCTCGCGGTACTGCACGCAGAAGTCTCGCGGCTCGAACCGACCTTGCAGCTCGAAGCTCACGTCCAGCCCTTCCAGCACTTTCTTCAGAATGTCGGGAACCGTCACATGCTGGAAGATGCGGCTCTGGGCACGGCGCGTCAGCCGCCACAACTGGGGCGCGATCTCCATGCGATAACTGGTAAAGTCCACCCCACGTTCCCCCTGCGCCACGCGCACGCAGATGCCGTGGAAATACCGTTTGCCCCCGCCGGGCAGCTCCAGCTCGACCGTAATGCCCTGCCCCAACAGCTTGTCAAACGCCACATTGGTGGTGTTCGCCGCAATCAGCTCCAACTCAAAGCTGAAGAGCTGGGAGATACCCTCCGTACCCGAAAAGCCCACCAGCAATACGGCGTCTGGGCCCAGCGGCGTATGGACAGCCAGCGGGCGTTTGGCCTGAGTGATCGTCGCCATAGTTTCGTGTGCTACCTGAGGGTCTTAGCGCAGCCTCAGCGGCAGTGGCCGCTACTCCGATTATCGTGGCTGCATGGCTTCCGGTTGCGTGCAATTCGCCGCCATGCACCGCGATTGACGTAACCGCAAGCTCAAGTCTACGCTTGAGGCAGGCAGCCTGCACCTCCCCAGGCCGCTGGATCGAGCCGCCGATCCGCTACGACTCCCCCAACCGTCCGCGCGCCGCCTCCGGATGGCCAACCCCAAGCCCTGTTCTCAGCCCCCATGGACCTGAAGCAGGCCCTCGCCGAGGTCGCCCCCGACGCCCTGCTGGCACCCCCCCGCATCCTGCGGCGCGTCATCAAGGAAGACCGCGGCCTCCGCGGTCTGGGCCTGGCTGTACCCCACCGCAAGACCTACACCATTGCCGCCGAGGCACTGGCCAAATTGGTCAGCCCGGACGAGTTGGGCCTGCCTCCTGATGCCAGCCTGAGCCCCACCGTGCTGCTGCTGGCCCACGCCCGGCAGCACGACGAAGAGACCCTCCCCTCGGAACAAGAACTGCTCAAGTACTGGCGGCTGCTGTTCCATGCCCGCATCCATGCCGAACTCGAAGCACGCGCCGCCGCCGGACAGCTCACCCCCGCCCGCGCACGCCGCCACTTCTCCCGCCTCGGCCCCGTCGCCTACGCCGAGATCCGGAGCGTGCTCAAGCGCGAACATCTGCTCCTGCCGCCTGCCGACGAGTTGCATCTCTTTATCGAGTTCGCCGCCGTCTACCTCGAACTGCGCTACTTCGCCCGCCAGCTACTGCCCCTCTACTTCCCCGCATTGGACGAGCCATCGCAGGTGGACGCCCTGCTGGCAGAAGAACTCGACCCGGAACGGATCTACGCGGCCACGCGGCTGCCCGGCGCCTGCGACCCGGCAGGGCTGCCAACGGCCGAACCGCACCCCGTGCCTCCCGAAGACGAGCTGGGCTGGGTCGCGGCCGTGCCATCGCAGGCCGCCGCGCGGGCTTCGCCTCGCCTCCAGCGGCGAACAGAGCGTCTGTCTCGCAAGGCCCAGCGTGCCTCGTCGCTGGGCAACCAGGTGCGGGCGACCATTCTCTACATGCGTGCCGCACGGCAGGGCGCGCATCTGGAGCGGCCGTCCCCCGAGGCATGCGCGGAGCTGCGCAAGCTGATAGCCCGCCTGCAAGTGGCGCTCGACCTCTCCGTAGAAGAAGCGCAAGCCTGGTACGAGGCATTGTTTCCCCTGCTGCCACGAGTGGGCCAATGGTTCTGGTCGCGGGAGAGCCGCCTGCTGTATGACTTGCAGAAGGTCTGTTTGAACCATGAACGGGGCGTGTATCGGGTCGCGCTGCTCGAGTGGCTGTTCTCGCTGGGGCGCAAGCCGCTGAAGCGGCTGCTGGCTGGCCAGCGGGAGGTGCTCACCAGCAAGCACCTGCATACCGCATTGCGGCGTCTGACCGCGTTGCGGCTGGGGGCGGCGCAGCGCGGCCGGCTGGAAGGGCTGTTGCAGTCCGCTCTGGCTCAGGCCGAGCAGCGCTTGAGGGAGCGGTTCCGCCAACCGTTGCTCCAGGCCTTGCAGGAGGTCGGCCTGCAGCCGGACTGCGTGCCGGAGCAGGTGGCGTTGCATAAGATCGTCGATGAGCTGCTCGACCGTGTGGCGGAGCATGGCTTCCTCACCATGCTTGACCTGCGCGATGCGATCAGCCGCAGCAATCTGAAGCTGCCGGATTTGGCCGAATTACCCGAGCTGTGGCATGGCGACCGCATTCTCAAGGCCGACCGCAGGCTGGCGGACGTGCTGGAGGGCATCTATCGGCGGGCCGAGGTCTACCTGCGCTGGCCGCAGCGGCTCAGTTCGGTGGTGTTCGGCACGCGCGTCGGCCGGATGCTGGTGCGTTACGTGGGCATTCCGTTTGGCGGCGCCTTCATGTTGTTCAAATTTGCAGCCCACATAGCGCTGGAAGCGAAGGGCTGGCTGGGCCACGCGGTGACGGAGGCGGACCACCTCTCGGCCAACCGCTGGGTGATGCTGGGCACCTTTTGCCTGGGGGCGTTCTTGCTGAATGTGCTGTACCTGGAGGGCTTCCGCCGCGGGTGCCTGGACCTGTTGCGCCTGGCGTGGCGCCTCCTGCGCCTCATCTGCTACGAGGCACCCCGCTGGCTGTTGCAGCGGCCGTACGTGCAGCGGCTGCTGCGCCATCGGGCGGTGAGGCTGGCGGCGCGTTATCTGCTGAAACCGTCGCTGTTTGTCGTGCTCACCTGGGCAGCCTTCCCCGAACTGCTGGCGGGGAGATGGTCGGCCGTGATCAGCGGGCTGGCAATCTTCACGGCAGTCAACCTGACTCAGATCTCGCATCTGGGCCGCGACGTGGAAGAGTTCGTCACGGACCTTGTCGTCCGTTTCTGGACACAGTTCCGCATCCGCATTCTGGGAATTCTGGTGGAGGAAGTGGTCGAGTTCTTCCATCGCGTTCTCGACGGCCTCGACCGCTTTCTTTACACCGTGGACGAATGGCTCCGCTTCCGCAGCGGCCAGAGCCTGCTGGTTCTGTTGGGCAAATCTTTGTTGACGGTTCCCTGGTTTGTTGCCACCTATGTCGTCCGCTTCTGCGTCACGCTGCTCATCGAACCGCAGATCAACCCCGTGAAGCACTTTCCTGTGGTGACCGTCTCTCACAAGATCCTCATCTCCTTGGCGCCGATGCTCCAGCCGGTGTTCGATTCTTCGCTGGGGCCGCTCGTCGGCAAGGCTTGGGCCAACGCCTTGCTGGGGGCCCTGCTCTTTGTGACGCCGGGCATATTCGGCTACCTGGTGTGGGAATTGAAAGAGAACTGGCGGCTGTATGAGGCCAACCGGCCGGCCGCACTGCGGCCGGTACGCGTCGGTCATCACGGAGAGACGGTGGTGCAATTGTTACGTCCGGGCTTCCACTCCGGCACGCTGCCCAAGGCCTTTCATCGCCTGCGCCGCGCCCTGCGCAAGCAGTCCCCTGCCTCCCCGGGACGCAAGGCACGCAAGGCACGCGCCCGCGTGGAAGCCGTCACGCGCGCCGTGCAGCACTTTGCCGAGCGAGAGCTGATCGGCCTGCTCTCCCTGCCCGGCGTCTGGGATGGCCCATCCATCGAGGTTGCTGGCGTGCAGGCAGGCACCAACCGGTTGCAGATCGTCCTGGCTCTGCCTGAGGCCTCGCCAGAGAACCTCGTGGTCACGCTGGCCGACATTTCCGGCGTGTTGACCGCCCAGGTCAGCCAAGCGGGTTGGCTCCTCCGGCTGCCGCCCGCGACGGCCGAGGTCTTCTCCGCAGCCCTGGCCGGCTTCTACAAAATGTGCGGTGTCGAGCTGATTTGGGAACAGCTCGATGGCGCGATCGATCTCGAGCAACATGCCTGCTTGATCGACTCCCGCCTGCTGGTCTGGCCAGCAGCCTCTCCAGAAAACGTGGCGTATTACAACCTTGCCGATGCGCCCCTCTTGCCGCCGCGCAATGCCGAAGGCGAGCTGCTCTCAGGCCACCCCACGCTGGAGCGCGACGAAATCCTCTTCTCACACAAACCGCTGTGGTGGAAGCGTTGGGTCGATACCTGGCGGCAGGACAGGCCTGACCAGCGCTCCGTGCGCCGGCTCGCCGAAAGCACACGACTGTTCGGCCTGCCCCAAGGGCCGCCCTCCAGCTCCAGTACGCCCGTTGGCAAGTGGCCGTGAGCCCCAACGGAAAGCCCTCCACCGCACGGCCAGCGGTACGCCGCGGCTCTCGCTCACTCCTCTCTGCCGGCGCAGCCAGCCTCTCCCATCAGGGCCCTAACGGCGCCTTGAGGCTGAAGCTCAGGCCGTCGGCCGGGCGAATGTTGCATTTGCGTCCACCTGGTGACAGAATGCTGAGGGCGGCGCGACGTGCCTTGGGTCGGCCTGCGCCGCCCGGTGCCGGTCAAGTCTGAGAAGAAACGGTCTTGGGCGTAAGGAGGAGCGAGATGCCTCGCCAGCAGTCAGGTGTGACCAGGCGGCGGTTCCTATCGACCGCGGCCAAGGCAAGTGTGGTGCTTGCCGCCCCGGCGGTCGTGCCGGCGCGTGCCTTGGGATTGGACGGCAACGTGGCCCCCAGCGAGCGGATCACGCTGGCGGGGCTGGGGATTGGCCCGCGCGGCAGCTACGTGCTGGGCTGCTTCATGGAAGAGCCGGTGGTGCAGTTTGTGGCGATCGCCGACGTGCGACGCGACCGCCGCGAGGCTACCCGCCAGCGGGCCGAACAGAAGTACGGTCCTGGCGTCAGCATGTACCGGGACTTTCGCGAGATGCTGGCGCGGGAAGATATCGACGCGGTGCTGATCGCCACGGGTGATCGCTGGCACACGCCGGCCTCGGTGTGCGCGGCGCGTGCGGGCAAGGATGTGTATTGCGAGAAACCCTGTTCCATGACGATAGCGGAGAGCCAGGCTCTGGCCGAGACCTTCCGGCGTTACGGTCGCATTTACCAGGCGGGCACGCAGCGGCGGAGCGTGGCGAATTTCATCTTTGCCACGGAGCTGTGCCACACGGGCAAGCTGGGCAAGCTCACTGCCGTGCACGCCAACACCTTGCATCCGGCTACCAGCCACGATTGGCTGCCTGCGGAGACCGAGCCTCCGCGTGACGTGGTCGACTGGGACCTGTGGCTTGGTCCGACCCCGTGGCGCCCGTTCAACCAAAGGTACGTGGACGGCGGCTGGCGGGGCTTCTTCGACTTCCATGGCGGCGGCATCCTGGAGTGGGGCGCTCACACCGTGGATCTGTGCAACTGGGCCGGCACCAACGACGCGAAAATGCCCATCTTGTACGAGCCCACGCCCAGCGGCTGCATCGCTACCTATGATGACGGCCTCAAGCTCGTGATGCGCGATCAGGACTGGATGGGGCTGGGCACGTGCAGCGTGCGGTACGAGGGCGAAGACGGTTGGGTCGAAACCGGCGATACGGGTCGGTTGGAGTTCTCTTCGGGCCGGCTGCGCGGGCAGCAGCGGCAGTTCCAGGAAGAGGGTACCTCCGCCGTCAGCCACGTGAAGAACTTCCTCGAGTGCGTGAAGACGCGCGAGCCGGCGCACTCCAACGCCGAAGTTGTGGCCCGCAGCCACATCATCTGCCACGCCGCCTACATCGCCTGGCAGCTTGGCCGCACGCTCGAGTTCGATCCCGTCAAGGTCGAATTCGTGGGCGATGCCGAGGCCAACCGCATGCGCTCCCGCGCCCTGCGCGACCCGTGGCAACTGATTTGAGCTGCCTGCAACCCTGGGAGTCACAGCCGTGAACAAGGCTTTTGTTGTTGTCGTTGCGCTTCTGGTAGCCGCCGTCCCTGCACTGGCGCAAAACAGCCAGGAGATTCTCTCTCTGGATGAGCCAGCGCTGATCCAGATTCTTCAGGATGCCAATGCCCCGACCTTCCACAAGGCCAAGGCCTGCCAGCGTCTCGCAGTGGTTGGCACAGCCGCCAGCGTGGAGCCGCTAGCAGCCTTGCTGTCGGACGAGACCTTGAACCTGTACGCTCGCTTCGGCCTGGAAGGCATCCCCGACCCCGCGGCCGACGCGGCGCTGCGAGAAGCCGCGGGAAAGCTGTCGGGCCGTCAGCTTGTGGGCGTGCTCAATTCGCTTGGGCAGCGGCGCGACAGGCAGGCAACGGCCTTGCTGCGTGCCAAGCTGAAGGATCAGGATGCCGAGGTAGCTTCTGCGGCTGCCGCAGCGCTGGGTGCCATTGGTACAGCGGATGCCGCGGAGGCGCTGCGTGAGGCGCTGGCGGCAGCTCCAACTGCCGCGGTGGCCATGGCCTGCCTGGCATGCGCAGAAAAGCTGGCCGAGGCGGGGGAACGCGGCCCCGCCATTCAGCTTTACCGGGCAGTGCGGCAATCTCAGGCCCCCGAGCACTTACGTGCCGATGCGGCCCGGGGCGTGCTGCGGCTCGCGCCGCCCGAGCGAGCCAGACGCGTGCTTGTCCGTCTGTTGCAGTCGGAAAGGGAGTTGGAGTTCAACACGGCTCTGGCCTCGCTGCGCGAATTACGTGGTGAGGAGATCACTGCCGCTGCCGTGGGGGAGCTGGATCGGCTCCCGCCACCGCGCCGGGCACTCGTGCTGTTGGCACTGGGTGACCGGCCGGAAGGGCTGCCGCTTCCCGTGGTGCTGGGGGCGGCGCAGAGCGAATATCCCGCCGTTCGAGAGGCGGCGGTGCGAGTGCTGGCACGCATCGGAGATGCTTCGGCTGTCTCCGTCCTGCTCGACACGGCACTGGGCGAAGGGCCCGTGGCGCTACTGGCCCGCGAGCGGCTGAAGTCGATCTCGGGCGAGGCCGTTGACGCCGCCGTGCTCGAACGCTTGCAGGGTGCCGAAGGCCCCGCCATGGTTGTGCTGCTCGAGCTGGCTGGCGCGCGCGGTCTTGCTGCCGCCACCCCCGTCGCTCGTCAGGCACTTTCCGCCCCCCAGCCTGAGATCCGTCGGGCCGCCCTGGCAGCACTGGGCCAGCTTGTGGGTCTCGACGAACTGGAACTGCTGCTCGAACTGGCCCTGGCCGACCCCAGTGCGCCCGAGACACAAGCGGCACGCGAGGCCCTGCGCACCGCCGCCTTGCGCGTCGAAGACCGCGATGCCTGCACGGCATGCCTCGCGGCCAAGTTACAGGCTGCCGCCGCGGAGACGCAAGCCTACTTGCTCGACCTGATCGGCCAGGTCGGCGGCAGCGCAGCCCTCTCTGTGGTAGCCCAAGCCGCTGCCTCGCCCGACGCCGCCGTGAAAGATGCCGCTACGCGCGTGCTGGGAGAATGGGCCACGCCAGATGTGGCCCCTGAGCTGTTGAACATCGCCAAGAACGATACAGAAGGGCGCTACCGCGTGCGTGCCCTCCGCGGCTATCTGCGCGTCGCCCGCCAGTTGCAGCTTCCACCTGACAAACGGTTGGAAATGTTCCACACAGCCATGCAGGTGGCGGAACGCGACGAGGAACGACAACTCGCCCTCGACGTGCTCGCACGCATCCCCTCGCCCGAAACCTTGGCCCTTGCCGTCTCTTATCTGAAGCAGCCTGCACTGAAGCAGGCGGCCGCACAGGCCGCCCTGCGGATCGCACCCAAATTGCCTAAAAGCGACGCCGCAGCCATCGCCCAGGCCATGCGCGAGATCCTCGCCGCCGACCTGGGCGATGAACTCGCCGCCCAGGCACGCCAGTACCTCCAACAAGCCGAAGGAGCCAACCGCTAAGACCGCTCCGTCCCTGCACGTTGGTTAAACCGCTCAGCAGCCCGGGGACTTACTCTAGGCTGCTGCCGCTGTTGAGCCCCCAGCGCAACCACTGCCCCACTGCCGACGTACGGAGGGCAACTGGTACGGCGCCGCCACGTCAAAGCTGTATGCCTGACGGAAAAGCTGTATGCCTCACGGACTGCCCCCGCTGGCAGGGGGCTGGGCGCTCTCTTTGAGCGACTTCAAGGCTACCATGCGGATCTTCACGCTGGCCGGCTTTGCCGGGATATCGCGCGTCTCGCCTGGCTTGAAGGGGTTGGGCACCCCCAGGCGGGCAGGCTTCGCCGGCACCTCCTTCCGCTCGATCTTCAGCAGCCCTGGCAACATGAACGTTCCAGGACCGCTGGCGCTCACGCTCTCACGAATCAGATCGCACATGGCATCAAGGACCAGCACCACGTCTGCCTTGGGCAGGTTGGTCTTGTCAACCAAAGCGGCCACGATTTCGGCCTTGGTCAGGGCCTTGGATTTGCTGGCAGCGTCCGTCATGGGCACAGACCCTCTCGGCAGCACGGTTCCGTGGGTATCATTCAGAGAAAATGATTAGAACTTAACTCCGCCGCTTTGAAAACCACCCAAGGCAAATCTTTCAGCACAAAATCCCCATTTGGAAGTTTGGGAAAACAGGGAAGGATGGGATATGTCTTGCACGTTAGAGAGCATGCACGCTGCGTTTATCGCCGCAGCATGCACTGAGTTGGATGAAGCTGTGAGCCGCATCAAGCACTGCCTGGCGCAGCTTTCGGAGGATCAGGTTTGGTGGCGGCCAAGGCCCGAGATGAATGCGATTGGCAACCTGGTGCTGCATGTGTGCGGCAATCTCGAGCAGTGGCTCGTGTCTGGCCTGGGCGGCGAGCCGGATCGGCGCAATCGCCCCGCGGAGTTCGCCGAACGGGGACCCATTGCCAAGGAGGTATTGCAGGCAAGGGTCGAGGCATGCGTAGCACGGGCGCAGCAAGTGCTGCGAGCGCTACCGCCGCAGCGGTTGGCTGCCCGCTTGCGGATTCAGGGGTTCGACGTGGACGGCTGGGGGGCCATCTGGCACAGCCTGCCCCACTTTCGTGGCCATACGCAAGAGATCATTCATATGACCCGGGTACAACTCGGCCCCGCGTACCAATTTGCCTGGCAGCCCGCCAACGCAGCCCAGGCAAGCAGCCCGGCCTAGCCGCTAAGCGGCCGCAACGCCCACTTTAGCATGCTGCACCCGTGGTACGGTGCATCGGGGTCGCGATGGCCCATCGGCTCCCCATCGACGCGGCCGCTAGACGCCTTGGCAGCCTAGATGCTGACTTCCACCTCCCTTCACAGGACCGATGGGCCAACCATCAAGGCTCCTGCGGCCGTGCGCCCCCGCCCCCATGATCTTCAGCCTGGGGTGCTGGCTGAGAAGCCCTCGGGGCGTTGAGCCTTCCGGCGGTGTGATCCCGCCCGCTCGATCTTTCCCGCCCCCGGCGCGGCTACCCGGCACTGCGGCTGAGGGTGAACACCGGCAGCAGCAGGGCCATGGCGATCCCGCCCACCACAATGCCCATCACAACGATCACCAAAGGTTCGATCAGGCTGGTAGCGGCCTTGACGGCCGTTTCCACTTCCTGTTCGTAGTAGGCGCTGGCGCGCTCGAGTACCTGCCCGAGCTTGCCGGTCTGTTCTCCGGCGGCGACCATCTGGGTGAGGGAGCGAGGGAACAGGGGGTCGCGTGCGAGGGCCTCGCACACCTGGCCGCCTTGTGTGACGTGATCGGCGACGTGGCGCCACAGCCGCTCGAAGTGAACATTCGCCGCCACGGCGCCGGCGAGGTCGAGCGCTTCGAGCATGGGCACGCCGCTTTGCAGCACGGTGCCGAGCGTGCGAATGCTGCGGCTGACCGTGACCTTGAGGAACAGCGGCCCGAGCACGGGGAGTTGCAGCCGAAGGCGGTCGAGGACCGCGCGTCCCTGAGGCGCACGCCGCAGATACACCCATCCCGCGGCCAGGGCGGCGATTCCGCCCAGCCAGACGTACCAGTAGTCGGTCAAAGCGGCAGAGATGCCCATCATCACCCGCGTGGGCAGGGGGAGTTGCACGCCCTTGCGCGAGAAGAGAGGCACGAACTTGGGCAGCACATAGGTGAGCAGGAACACGGTCACCACCACGGCCAGCACGGCCATGACGGCGGGGTAGGCCAGTGCTCCGCGGACCTTGGAGCGGGTTTCGAGTTCCTGACGCATGTAGCGTGCCATTCGGTCGAGCATGGCGCCCATGCCGCCGGTGGCCTCTGCGGCGCGGACGAGTGCGCAATATGTGGTGTTGAAGAGTTTGGGGTAGCGGGAGAGAGCTGCGGAGAAGGATTGTCCCTCCTCCACGGTTGCCTTGAGGTCGGTGATAATGCGGCGGAAAGTGGGGTTGGTCTCCTGGGCGGCGATGTGCCCGAGGGCATCGGCGAGGCTGATGCCGGTATCGACCATCACGGCCAACTGGTTGGTGAAGTAGACCACCGCCGCGCGGGAGATGCGTCGGGGGAAGAGTTCCGGCTCTTCGTCGGCATCCGCCGGGATGGGGGGGGCGTCGCCGCTGCGGAGCAAGACAGGAGTGGAGGAGCGGGGCAGGGTTTTGGGCAAGGGGGCCGCACCACGGGGGGGGCGAGGGGATTCATCGAGGGCACGCTGTTTCACGGACCGGCTCCGCTCAAGACGTCATCGCGGGCTTGCAAGGTGCCCGCCACCTGTAACACTTCTTCGATGGTGGTGATCCCTTCGCGGACCTTGCGGAAGCCGTCCACATGCAGTGTGACCATGCCCCGTGCCAGGGCCATGCGGCGGATTCCGCCCAGCGAGGGGTCGGAGACGATGTAATCGCGCAGCTCGTCGTCCAGCACGAGCACCTCATGGAGGCCGATGCGTCCGCTGTAGCCGGTGTTGCGGCACTTACGGCAGCCGGCGCCGCGATAGAACTCGGAGAACTCGAAGCCGGCGCGCTCCACGGCCCGCCGCAGGTTCCGCGGGGGGTCGTACGGCTGGCGGCACTTGCTGCAGATCCGCCGCACCAACCGCTGGGAGAGCACCAGGTTGAGTGCGGCGCTGATCAGATAGGGTTCGATGCCCATATGGATCAAGCGGGTGACGGTGGAACAGGCATCGTTGGTGTGCAAGGTGCTCATCACGAGGTGGCCGGTGAGTGCCGCCTGGATGGCGGTGCGGGCCGTTTCCTCGTCGCGGATTTCGCCGACCATGATCACATCGGGATCCTGGCGCAGCAGGGTTCGCAGGGACTTGGAGAAGGTCAGGCCGATGCGCTCTTGCACCTGGGACTGGTTGATAAGGGGCAGGTGGTATTCGATGGGGTCCTCGACGGTGCAGATGTTGTTCTCCATGGATGCCAGGGCATTGAGTGCCGCATAGAGCGTGGTCGACTTGCCGCTGCCTGTGGGCCCGGTGACCAGGACGATGCCATTGGGAGCCTCGATGGCCGCGCGCAGGGCTGCCAGAATGTCTTCGGCGAAGCCCAGCTCTTGCAGGTTCAGCGACACGCTGCGGGTATCGAGCACGCGGATCACGGTTTTCTCGCCGCGATGCATGGGAAACGTGCTGCAGCGGAGGTCGATCTTGCGCCCATCCAGCATCACGTGGATACGGCCGTCCTGGGGCAGCCGCCGCTCGCTGATGTCCAGCCCCGCCATGATCTTGATGCGGCTGGTGACCGCTGCATTGAGGTGCAGCGGTACTTCCAGGGCCTTGTACAGCCGTCCGTCGATGCGGTGCCGCACGCGCAGGCAGCGTTCCGCGGGCTCGATGTGAATGTCGCTGGCACCCTCCTTCACCGCCGTATAGATGATGTAGTTGACCAGCCGGATCACCGGAGATTGCCCGGCGATCTCTTCCATGTCGCCGATATCTTCGGCCGCGTCTTCGATCAGCGTGACCTGTGCCGTGTCCCCGCCGTCGATGATATCGTCGATCACAAACACCTTGGAGTTGGGCAGACTGGTGATCAGCCGGCGGATATCTCGCGCCGTGGCCACCACGATCTGCACCTCCAGGTTGGTCAGACTCCGCACTTCCTCCAGCAAGAACAGGTTGGAGGGCTCGGCCACCGCCACCGTGAGCGTCTTGCGCACCAGGAACAGCGGGAGCACCAGGTTGCGCTCGATGTACTCGCGGGGCAGCACATCGACCACCTTGGGGTCGAAGCTGCGTGCCTCGAGCCGTGCGAACGGCAGGCCATACTCCAACGCCAGCCCTTCTACCACCTGCTCTTCGGTGCACAGGCCGGTGTCGATCAGGATCTCTCCCAGCAGCCGCCCCTGTCCCTCGCTCTTCTGCAAAGCCAGGGCTGCCTCGAGCTGCTCCTGCGTGAGATATCCCTTGCGTACCAGCCAGGTACCTAGCCGGGCAGGCGCGGCAAGCTGCGGATCCACCGACGCGTGCTGCAAATGGCTCATCAATGGAAACTCTTCACCGCGTCCACCACGCTCTCGAACACCTCCAGTTGCCGGTCCAGCCGCGTGATCTCCAGAATCTTGCGGTTGCTGGCATTCGCCGTGGCCAGCTTCAATTCCCCTCCCAAGGCGCGGAGCGCTTCTTGCACGTTCAACAGCGCCGTCAGGCCCAGGCTGTCGAGCATTTCCGTGCCGTCCAGATCCAGCACCACACGCTTGCGCTCCTGCCCCAGCAGGAACTCCTCGAATCGTTCGGCCTGTTCGCCACCCAGCTCTTCCGGCGAGTGCACAACCACGACCTCGCCAAACACTTCCGTAGGCAGGTTCATGGCAGGCTTCCCTGAGAGAAGCGCGGCCCGGCATCGGTCGGGATTTGCCCGCAGGCGGGCAGGACCGCGGCTGTGCCGGCGGCCTCGGCGAGTTGGGCATCGCCAGGCACGACGGCTTGCGCCGCGGCGGCCAGTGCGTCCTGCACCAGGCGCAGCAGCTCGCGCGGGCTAAAGGGCTTGCCGACCAGGGCGAATACCTTCAACCGCTCGCGCAGCTCGTCTCGCGAAAGTTCCAGGCCCTTCGCCGTGAGCATGATGGCCGGCAAGGCGGCGAGCGCCGGCGTCGCTCGCATACGTTCGAGCAGCTCCAGGCCGGAAAGGCGCGGCATGTTGCAGTCTGTAATCAACAGATCCGGCCGGCGCCGGCACATCGCCTGCCAGCCCTCTTCCCCGTCCGCCGCGCACTCGACCTCATAACCGGCTGTGGCCAGCTTGTACCGGGCGGCGCCCAGAATGTGCGGCTCGTCGTCGCAAAGCAGAATGTGTTGCGGCATGGTTCTTATCCTAGCTGATGTGCTGCTGGTAGACTCGCCCGAAAGGTGCTGCCCTGCCCCAACGTGCTGATCACGCTCAACGTGCCCCCATGCACGTACTGCACTGCTCGTAGCCGATTTCGCCCGCCCCGTTGCAAACCGAGCAAGTCTGCGCGAAGCCAAGAAGGCCACGAACGGTACCTCTCCCGTGGCAACCCGGGCACGTCTGGCTTCGGCTCGATGGGACCTGCCCCATACCCTTGCACGTCGCGCACGGGTCGTCAACGCGGTACGTGAAGGTGCGCTTGGTTCCCGCGTCCATCTCCTCGAGAGATAACTCCACCTCCATGTGGACATCCCGTGGCATGATCGTTTTGGAG
>JAIMBC010000129.1 GCA_023511675.1 Pirellulales bacterium | reverse complement strand
GTCCTACAACGAGAACGACCGCGGCCTTTTCTCGGAGGTGGTGTACGACGAGTTGCTCAACGTCGTCGAGCGGCTGGAGGGGCGCGGTCCCGCGGGATCCGCCGGGATAGCTGGGGTGCGCCGCACCACCTACCTGTACGACCCGCTCGGGCGGGCGACGGAAGAGACCGTCTGGACCGCTGACGGCCATTCGCGGCTGAGCGTGACCCGCTGGGATCATGATGAGCGCGGCCGCAACACAGAGGAACGACGTTATGACGGTCAGCTCCAGATGCTCGGCCGATCGACCTACTCCTACGACCAGTTCGGCCGCCGGACCACCGAAAAGGTTTACGACCAGACCGGCCAGATGTGCTTGCGTGTCACACGTTGGGCCTACGACGAGCGTGGCAACCAGAGCCAGCAGACCGATCTGGCCGCGGATGGCGAGACCATCTTGGGCCGCCTCGACTGGCAGTACGACGAGCAGGGACGCCGCATTCGCGAAACCCGCTGGGGGCCCGGCGCCCGGGCCATCATCAGCTCGGTGCACTGGACCTATGATGATCGGGGAAACAAGACCAGCGAGGTAGTTTACGACAAGGATGGCGAAACGATCCTGAGCCGCGCGACGTGGGATTATGACCAGGCCGGCAACTTGGCGGAAGAGACCCACTACGGGGCGGCAGGCCGCCTGCTGTGGCGCAAGCAGTATCAATATGACGATGCCGGCCGCTTGCTTGCCGAACGCCAGTTCGGTAACGGAGACACGGCCCCCCAGGCCGAGCGGCGCTATGGTTACAACAAGCAGGGGCTTAAGGCCCAGGCAGCCGACTACGAGCAGGGCCAGCTTATCCGCCGTACCCTCTGGCAGTACGACGCCGATGGCAACCGTACTGTGGAGGCCTACGTGAATGCCCAGGGAGAGCCGCTGGCCGGCGAGTTCGGCTACACCACGCAAACCATCGAGTACGACGCGCTGGGCTACATCCGCCGATTCATCTACACCGGTTATGATGGTACCCAGGGCTTCGTCAAGAAGGTCTCGGACGTGCTGGAGAACTCCCACGGTTCGATCAACCGCTTCTACGACGCCGACGACCGTCAGGTCCGTCACGCCGAGGGTTTTCTAGAGCAGATTTTCGAGTTTGATGACAACAGCATCCTAGTGCGTCGCATCGACCAGGGTTTCGACACCTCCCACGGACTGTTCTACAAGCGAACGTTCGTGTTCAACCAGCGCGGCGACGTCGTGGAAGAGGCCTACTGGGACGAGCAAGACCGCCCCGTCCGCTGCCCCAACGGCTTTACCCGCAACGTGCGCGAGTATGATGCCACCGGCCGGCTCCGCCGACAAACCGGCTACGGCTACGACGGCTCCCGAGGCTTCACCACCTACGCCTGGATTCATGACGATCAGGGCCGTGTGCTGGAAGATGTCTGGATGGACGACGCGGGACAGCAGGTCCTGACCGACGAAGGGATGAGCCGCATGCATCATGAGTACGACCAGCAGGGCCGGCTCGTCGAGCTGGTCTGCCACAACCCCCAGGGCGAGGTGGTCACCTGCGTTCACGGCTATGCCCGCGTGCGCTTCCATTACGACGCGGCCGGCACGTTGCAGGCCGTCCAGCATCTGGATCCATCCGGCTCCCCCGTACCAGGACGTTGGGCCTGCGTCGTCAGCGCTGTACTGCCCGGTGGCGCGGCCGAGCAGATCGGCTTGCAGCCCGGAGACGTGATCGTCCGCTATGCGGGCCGCGAGATGAACAGTTTTCACCTGTTGATTGCGGTGCGAGACGCCATACCGCCCAACTCAGCCCCCCTCGAACTCGTGATCGAACGCGAGGGAGTGGAGCTGACCTACCAGATACCCGCCGGACTGATCGGTGCACAACTGCAAGATAAGTTGCTCTCGCAACCAGAAGACGCAGCCGCGCGGTGAGGACCGGACCCTCGCACGTGCCCGGCGCGCCTCTGACCGTGGCGGGCCACGCTCCGTCGTGGCCGCCTTTGCCGAACGCCCCCCAGGCCACGGCTGGCAGGCCGTTTGGAGCGCACTCGGTAAACCGCTTCTGCGAGGCTTCGCTAGCGTGTGATTCCAGCGCCGGGGGCGCCTCGGGCGGCGGGCCGCTCAAACTGCACGCGGCCTAGGAATGCCTCGGCCTGCCCTACCATGGCGTCGGCCAGCCCCTGTTCGTAAGTGAACGCCAGCACTACCTGGCGGTCGCTGCCTTCTGAGAGGTGAAAGTAGTGCCAGACGATGGGCAGCCCGGCCGCCTGGCCGTGGACGAGCACGTCTAGCAACCTGTAGCCACGTGGAGTGGTCCCCTGGGTTGCCCGGACAAACTCGCCAAATGTCGCTCCCAGGCTCTTTTGCACGTCGCGCTGGAAGGCCTCGAGGGTAACGGGCTCCGCACCTGGGGCGGCTACTGCCGCCACGTTGCACTGGGCAACCAGCTCGCCGCGGTCCACAAACCGTAGGGCCACGCTGAGCGCGTCCTCATCCATCACGTGCCAGCGGCGGTCGTAGAGCATGCGGTAACCTCCGGCGGCGGAGGCATGTTCCAGCAGCAACATTTCGGGATCAGGCGCTGCCGGCACTGCCTCCACCACGGCGTCTGCAAGCTGTTAACACTCGGCCAGTGGCGCGATGCTCACCTGCAAGTTGGCGATCACATCCAGACCGGGACTCACATGCCCAATGGAACGCCGCTCCTGGATCCGCAAGGCCAGCCAGGTGATCTGGTTCGACACCCGATCAAACGTGTACTTCCCCGCCAGCTCCAACTCTGTAGCCACGCCGCCGATGGCCCCCTCTACCTTGCCGGCCAGCTCCATGCGTGCCTCCTGAGCGGTGCAGCTTTTCAGCGTGCTGGCAACCGTGCTCACGCTGGCAGCGTCTAACCCCAACAGCAGGGCCATCTGCTCTGGGGAATGCTCCCAGGTAGCTCCCACGGCCACCGCCTGAGCCGGCAGCAGCAGATCCAGCAGCAGGGTGTTGGCGGGAAGGTCGATTAGGTCCAGCTCATCGCGGGTGAGCGGCCCGTTTGGGCTCCACAGCCACGCCTGAGAGCCATCGCACGCGGCGGCGAGCAGGCGGCGGCTATCGCGCAGCTCGCGGGTTGACTCATTCTGCTCCACCTGGATCGCAGCGATGGCGCGCTCGTAGTGCCGCACGGCAGCCCAGTTTGAGACGGCGGCCAGCCGGTGCCTTTCTGCGTAGCGGAACTCGCCAGCAACCTTGAGCTTGAGCTGGCGTATCTCTTTGCCGTCGAGCGTCTTGATGTGCCCGCCCACCCTCAGGACGGCCTCGACACGGTCTGTGCGCCCGGCCTTGGCAGCAAGAGTGACCGCATCTGTGGCTGGTAGGCCAGGGGCTTGGCCGAATGCCCTCGCTGGCCCAGCGAATGGCCTCCCCAAGGGGATGCAGAGCAAGGCCAGGCTAGCCAGGCTTGCCACAGCCCGGCACGCTGCGGCTCTCGGCAGGGGCCGGGGCGGGTTCGATCGTCGCAAGTCGTTGCTACGTCGATAAATGCGTGTGATCATGCTGGTTGGACGTTCAGGCAGCTTGGGCGGGCCGAGGCTGCAACGCGCAGTGTGCGGTTACCATCGGCGCCAGGGGTGGCGCAAGTTCAGCGGAACATGCGGAATATTCCGCCGCGGCTGCCACGAGCAGGGGCAGTCGTGGGCCATGCAGGCAGCCAAAAATCCTCGGCAACCGTGATGCGGGCCAGCACGACTGCCCACACATGGCTGCCGTGTTGTAAAGGTCTTGTGGCTGGCCGTCGGCCGGTGGGGACGGAGCGGCCAGAAGAGGTGATACGGGGCATTCTGGGAATCGGGTGCCCGAGATCCGTGTCATTTGGCACGGTTTTTGCGGAGCCTTGACTGATCCCACGAAGTTGGGCGCGGCGGTTGTAGGTTGGGCCTTCGGCAACGGGTGGCAACACCTGGGCAGAACAAGTGCAGGTTCAAGAGGTGGCGACGGCACGCTGAGGGGGGGCTGGAAGCCGATGGCAAGCTGGCGGAAAGCCTAGAGATAATTACAGATGTGGCTGTGGGGTGTGGCGATGGATGGCGGTCGGCAGCAGAAGCTGAGATGGGTGGGGCAGCAGAATGGGTGCTGGCAGGCATGGATTTACGTAAATCATTTGCAGGTAAAGCTTTAGGTCAACAACGAGCATCTGGGTTAAGGAAGATCGGGTCTAGCGGGGAGAAAGAAAACGGCGCAAAATGCGAACTTTTGTAGGCCAATTCGCACTCTAAGTCGTAGTAAGGGTGTGAGAATGGATGATGTCGGGAGGCCGGTTCTTCCGGCGGACGAGGTGTTGCCTACGGCGGCAGCCCGACAGCACGAGGAGCTAGGAGTTAGCTAAGGAGATGCGGCCCGCATCGCGGTAGTTCACGGAGGCACGGGCCGGTCCCGGGAGCAAGAGGTTTTCATGCGTCTGGCATACAACAATCCGGTAATGCGAGAGTTGGCGCTGCAACTGCGCTTTGCGCCGCAGCAGCGGCGGCTGGAGCAGTTGAACAGGGCCGAGGCGCTCTTGCACGAGCTGGAGCCTGGGCAGACGTATAGCTACAGCTTTATTTGCCAGCGGATCACGGGCTTTCGCCCGGAGTCGCACGCGGAAGTGCGGCTGCAGGGTGCCGAGGCGTTGGCGGATGTGCGGCGGCTGATCGAGGAGGTATCGGCCGAGGTGGTGCTGCCTGTGGAGGCGGCAGGGGAGCGGGTGTTGACGGTGGACGAGCTGAGCAAGCTGCTGCACGTTTCGACCAAGACGATTTCGCGTTGGAGGCGGCAGGGGCTGGTAAGCCGTCGGTTTGTGTTTGATGGTCGTACGCGTTTGGGTTTCTTGCAGAGCACTGTGGATCGTTTTGTGGCGGACAACAAGGAGCGGGTGATGCGCAGCGCGCGCTTCAGCCAGATGACGGAAGAGGAACGCAGCGGCATTGTAGAACGTGCCCGACGGCTGGCTCAGCATGGGGGCACGCCTTCGGAGGTGGTGCGCCGCGTGGCGCGCTGGAGCGGCCGCAGCGTGGAGGCGGTACGCTACACGCTGCGGGCCTTTGACCGCGAGCATCCCGAGCTGGCCGTCTTCCCCCACCACACCGGGCCGCTGGACGAGGCCACCAAGCAGAAGATCTTCCAGCAGCACCGTCGTGGGGAATCAGTGGAGGCGCTGGCCCTCAAGTACCATCGCACGAAGACCAGCATCTACCGCATCCTGAACGAGGTCCGCGCCAAGCGGATCATGGAGCTGCCGCTGGACTACATTCCCAATCCCATGTTCGCCAAGCCCAATGCGGCGGCGATCATCCTGGGGCCCATGCCGGAAGGCGAGCCGGCTGCCAAGCGCCCGCCCAAGCTCCCCAGCGGACTGCCGCCATACCTGGCCAGCCTGTATGAGGTGCCGTTGCTCACGCGGGAGCAGGAGGTGTACCTGTTCCGCAAGTTCAACTTCCTCAAGTACCAGGCCAGCAAGTTGCGCGAAACGCTCGATCCCGCGCGGGCGAGAGCAGCGGTGATGGACCGCATCGAGCAGCTCTACAACGAGGCGGTGGAGACCAAGAATCAGATCATCCGCGCCAATCTGCGGTTGGTGGTCTCGATTGCCAAGCGGCACGTAGGGCCGGCGGAAGACTTCTTCGAGCTGGTCAGCGACGGCAACATGTCGCTGATCCGGGCCGTGGAGAAGTTCGACTTCGCCCGCGGCAACAAGTTCAGCACCTACGCAAGCTGGGCCATCATGAAGAACTATGCCCGCTCGATCCCCGACGAGCTGCGGCATCGCGACCGCTTCCGCACCAGCACGGATGAAATGTTCGCCGCCACCAAGGACGAACGCAGCGACGAGTACGAGCAGGAGCTGGCGCAGGCCCAGCGCGAGGCTCAGATCGGGCGGATTCTGGGGCGGCTGGACGAGCGGGAGCAGCGGATTATCCGCAGCCGCTTCGGCCTGGGACCCGGCCAGGAGCCGCTGACACTCAAGGAGGTGGGCGAAGAGATGGGGGTGACCAAGGAGCGGGTCCGCCAGATCGAGGCTCGTGCCCTGAGCAAGCTCCGCCAGGCTGCTGAGGAGGAGCACATTGAGCTGCCCAACTAGCAGGCAGGCCGGGCACCCCCGCCGGGGCCTGGCCGGGCAGCCCCGGCGGCCAGACCGGGCAGTCAGGACGCCGGTCACCTCGGCGGCCTAGTCGTCACCCGGCGGCGAGAAGCTGTGAGACGCAGCCCCGCTGGTGGCCCTGCTGCTGGCAGCGGCTCCGCCCCTCCCCCCAGGGGCCCGCGAAAAGTGAAAAAAGCAGCCGATCCGTCTTGCAAGCCGTGCGGACTTCACTATATTAACTTGTTTTCGTGGCGGGTCGCCCAGGCTAGCGTAGCTCAACCGGCAGAGCGGCTGATTTGTAATCAGCAGGTTGTGGGTTCAAGTCCCTCCGCTAGCTTGTACCAGCCATGCCTGCAGGGCCGCCTGGCGGCGGCCTGCCGGAGAACCAGCCCGCAAACACCTTTGATAACGACCCGGAGATACGCCGTTGACCACAAACCGGGGGGTTTCCCGAGCGGTCAAAGGGGTCAGACTGTAAATCTGATGGCACTGCCTTCGCAGGTTCGAATCCTGCACCCCCCATGATCGCGGCGCCTGCCGGACGGCAGGTTCCGGGTCGACAAGCGGAGCGAGACGGATGCGGGTGTAGCTCAATGGTAGAGCAATAGCCTTCCAAGCTAAAGACGAGGGTTCGATTCCCTTCACCCGCTTGGCGGACGATCCGGTGGAGGGATGGCGGGTTGGGTTCCAGCGAGGAGAAACGAGATTGGCTGCTGTAGCTCAGTCGGTAGAGCGCGTCCTTGGTAAGGACGAGGTCACGGGTCCGACTCCCGTCAGCAGCTCCTGTGTCCGGCGGTATGCCGGCGCACCGGGTTGTGGCAGACGTGTCGTAATCGAGAGAGATTGGTACTAGATGAGCTGCTGTTGAGCGGGCTGCACAAGCGGGCCTCGCTGGGTTGGCGAGTCCCTCGGCCCGAGCCGCAGCGGCAATGCAGGAGACAGAATGGCGAAGGCAGTTTTCCAACGCACCAAGCCGCACGTCAACGTAGGCACCATTGGCCACATTGACCACGGCAAGACCACGCTCACGGGCGCGATTTCGGCGGTGCAATCCACCAAGGGACTGGCGAACTTCAAATCCTACGCGGAGATTGCCAAGGGCGGCACGGTACGCGACGAGACGAAGACGGTGACGATCGCCGTCAGCCATGTCGAGTACGAGACGGCCAAGCGGCACTATGCCCACATCGACTGCCCCGGCCATGCCGACTTCATCAAGAACATGATCACAGGCGCGGCCCAGATGGACGGCGCCATCCTGGTGGTCTCGGCGGCCGACGGCCCCATGCCCCAGACGCGGGAGCACATTCTGCTGGCCCGGCAGGTAGGCGTTCCAGCGCTGGTGGTGTTCCTGAACAAGGTGGACATTGCGGATCCCGAGCTGTTGGAACTGGTGGAGATCGAGCTGCGCGAGCTGCTCACCACGTACGGCTTCCCCGGCGAGGAGATTCCCATCATTCGCGGGGCGGCCAAGCCCGCCTACGACGACCCGAAGAATCCCGAGAAAATCAAGTGCATCGAGCAATTGCTGGATGCGATCGACGAGTACATCCCCGAGCCGGTGCGCGAGGTGGACAAGCCCTTCCTGATGGCCGTGGAGGATGTGTTCTCCATCGAAGGCCGCGGGACCGTGGCCACCGGCCGTATCGAGCGCGGCACGGTCAAGGTGGGAGACGAGGTGGAGATCATCGGGCTGACGCGGCAGCCCACCAAGACCGTGGTCACCGGCGTGGAGATGTTCAACAAGACGCTGGAGGTGGGCCAGGCGGGCGACAACGTCGGCTGCCTGCTGCGCGGCATCAAGCGAGACGAGGTGGAGCGCGGGCAGGTACTGGCCAAGCCGGGCTCGATCACCCCGCACACCAAGTTCCAGGCGGAGGTGTACGTGCTGTCCAAGGAAGAGGGTGGCCGGAACACGCCCTTCTTCAGCGGCTATCGGCCGCAGTTCTACTTCCGCACCACGGACGTGACCGGCACGGTGCGTCTGCTGGGCGATGCCGAGATGTGCATGCCCGGCGACAACGCCCGCCTGGAGGTCGAGCTGATCAGCCCCATCGCCATGGATGACGGGGTGCGATTCGCCATCCGCGAGGGGGGCAGGACGGTCGGCTCCGGCGTGGTGACCAAGATCCTTGAGTAGCCAACCACCATCGAGAGGAGTACCATAGAGGAACCGATCCAGCCCAGGGGTGTAGCTCAATTGGCAGAGCGCTGGTCTCCAAAACCAGAGGTTGCGAGTTCGATTCCCGCCACCCCTGCCATTTCAAGCAAGCGGTGGGGGCCTGGCCGCAGGTCGGCCCCCAGCCGCGGCCTTGCCAGGCAGTCTGGCGGCATGCGAGCCGTGCCGCACGCTGTGGGGTCTCGGCCCGGCATACTCGGCCGAAACGCTCCCAGAAAAGCGCCTGCGACAAAGCCGCCCGCCGCATGCGTGCCGCCTACCCACAAGCCCCTTGCCCACCCCTTGCCGCAGATCACGACCTCTTGCAGGTGACGACGATGCCCCGAGATGCAACCCAAACGAGCAGCCTGTGGCGCGAGCTATTCCGGCCCGCTGTGTACAAGCGGGCCCAGGGGCGGATCTGCCGCCAGGCCACCGCTGGCGTGCTGATGATTGTCGTTGCCCTCGGTGCGTACTCGCTGCACTTTTTTCTCACCCGGCGGATGGTGGCCATCATCGAGGGGGTGATCTGGCTGGTCACGCTGGGCAATGTCCGCACGAACGTGTCGGCCGAGACCGCCCTGGCAGTCAACTACGCTGTGTGCTCGCTGCTGTTCGCACTCGGCGTGTGGATCGCCTATCGCCTGGTCAACTTGCCTCGCTTTGCCGACTTTCTCATCGCCGTCGAGGCGGAAATGAGCAAGGTCTCCTGGCCCACGCGCCTGGAGCTGACCCGCGCCTCGATCGTCGTGCTGATCACCATGTTTGGCATTGCGGCAGTGATCTACCTGTTTGATCTGGTCTGGCAGTGGCTGCTGTCCAGCCTCGGCGTGTTGGGTCCGGGAGGGTAACGGCCTGGGCGCGGCCGCCGGCGCGGGGCAGGCCGCACGGCCCGCCTGCCACGGGGGGATGACCATGATGGATGAAGGCAATCAACTGTTTCGGCCTCAGCAGGGCGAGGTGCCGCAGGGCGCTGCCGGCGCAGATGCCCTCGAGGGCCAAGCCACGCAGCGGGAGTCCGCCGCGGCGGTCCATCCTTCTGTCTATCTCTCCGGCGGGGAGGATGCCGGCTATGAGCCTGCTGCACGCCATGCGGGCAAGCAAGAAGGTGGCCATGCGCCTAGTCCGGAAGAGGTCGAACAAGAACTGCAGCGCCCAGAAGCGGACAACGTGCCAGGCCCGGACGAAATCGAAGAACACTTGCCGGAAGGGTCCGGCCAGCCGCTCGAGTTGCTCGAATCTCCCCCAGGGGATCAACCTGTGGAAATGGAATGGTACATCGTCAAGGTGCAGAGCAACCGCGAGGACTCGGTCCGCAATGCCCTGGAGCGGAAGGTCAAGCGCGAGGGCAAGGAACACCTGTTTGGAGAGATCATCGTTCCGGAGGAAAAGGTCACGGAGTTCAAGAACCAGCGGAAGCGAGTGGTGCGCCGCAAGCTCTACCCGGGCTACATCGTGTTGCAGATGGTCCGCAGCGGCAGCGAGGCCCACGAGGATGCGCAGATGCTCGTCCGCAGCGTGCCCGGTATTGGAGATTTCGTCGGCACCAAGGGAAAAGGGAATATCGTGGTGCCCACCCCCCTCTCCCCTCAGGAGGTCGACCGGATCGTCGCCCGCAGTGAGGAGAAGATGGACGAGGTGCCCCGCCTGAAGATCAGCTTCAAGACGGGCGATCGCGTGAAGATCACCGAGGGTACCTTCGAAAACTTCGAGGGCGAGGTAGACCATATTGACGAGGCCAACGGCCGCGTCACCGTGATGATCAACATCTTTGGCCGATCCACGCCTGTAGAATTGGAGTACTGGCAGATCGAAAGCGTGTGAAGAAGGAGGGACCGCAGCCGGCCCTCCCCGCGCAGGACTGAGGCAGGCTCGCTTCCTCCCGCAACGCGCATCCCGCATCGTGTGCAGCAGACGGACCCATGGCAAAACAGCTCGTAGCAACCGTGAAATTCCAGGTTCCCGGCGGTCAGGCCACCCCAGCGCCTCCCGTGGGTACCAACCTTGGCCGTTTTGGCGTCAATCTCGGCCAGTTCGTGCAGCAATTCAACGAACGCACCCGCGAGGCCGGCGGCATGCCGATCCCCGTTGTGGTCAACGTCTACAGCGATCGCACGTTCGACTTCGTTACCAAGAGCCCGCCCGCCGCAGCGCTGCTCAAGCAAGCTGCCGGTATCGCCAAGGGTTCCGGCGTGCCCAACAAGGAAAAGGTAGGCAAGGTGACTCGTGCCCAGATCGAGGCCATCGTCAAGCAGAAATGGAACGACCTGAATGCCCGCAGCGTGGAACATGCTTGCCGCATGATCGAGGGCACGGCCCGCAGCATGGGCCTCACCGTGGAAGATTGACCCGCACCATCGGCTCGCCCCTTGGCGAGCAGGGTTCCTGCCGGCAGTGCTCCGGCAGGGGCCGCCACTCAACCGATGCTCCGCCCCCGCAAACGAATTGGAGTGAACCACCCGCATGGCTAAACAGTCCAAGCGTATGAAGGCCCTGGCGGCCCTCGTGCCGGACAAGGGCCCCTTGCCCCTGGAAAAAGCGGTCGAGATCCTCAAGCAGTTCGCCACCACCAAGTTCGACCAGACGGTGGAGGTGGCCATGCATCTGGGAATCGATCCCAAGCAGGCAGACCAGCTTGTGCGCGGCTCCGTGGTGTTGCCGCACGGGATCGGCAAGTCGCTGCGCGTGGTGGTGTTTGCCAAGGGGGATCTGGCAGATCAGGCGCGTGCCGCGGGTGCGGACGAAGTGGGAGCGGAAGACCTGGCCAAGCGGATCAAGGAGGGCTGGACAGAATTCGACGTTTGCATCGCCGCGCCGGACATGATGGGGCTGGTGGGGCCGTTGGGCAAGATCCTCGGCCCGCGCGGGCTGATGCCCTCGCCGCGGGCCGGCACGGTGACGCCCGACATCGCCAAGACCGTGCGCGAATACAAGGCCGGCAAGGTCGAGTTCCGCAACGACAACGGCGGGAACGTCCATGCCGTGGTCGGCAAGTTGAGTTTCGAGCCTCAGAAGCTCTCGGAGAACATCCGGGCCTTCATCCAGCACATTTCGAACATCAAGCCCGCCGCGGTCAAGGGGACGTACATCCGCAATATCTCCGTGAGCGCGACGATGAGTCCGGGCATCCGCATTTCCGCATAGCAGCAGGCCCCGCACATGAGCAAATTGGTCAAGCAGATGCTGTCTGACGAGTTGCGCCGCCGCCTCTCCGGCGTGGAGCACGCACTGGTGGTGAGCGTGGCTGGGCTGGACGCGCAGAAGACGTTCAAGCTTCGACGTGAGCTGCGGGCGAAGAACATCCGCCTGATGGTGGTGAAGAATAGCGTAGCCCGCCGCGCGGTGGAGGGCACGCCTCTGGCGCCGGCCTTTGAGCAGATGGAGGGCTCGCTGGCAGTCGTCTGGGGAGGAGAGGACGTAGTCTCGCTGGCCAAGGAGGTGGTGCGGCTGGCCGAAGACAAGCAATTTGCACCCTTCGCCGCGCGCGGGGGCGTGATGGACGGCGCCCGTCTCACGGCGGAGCAGGTGAAGGCGGTGAGCAAGTGGCCCAGCCGGGCCGAGCAGCTCAGCCTGCTGGTGGGGCAGATTTTGGGTCCGGGTGCGCAGCTTGCGGCGCAACTGTTGGGACCGGGCGGGGCGTTGGCCAGCCAGATCCAGCAGTTGGCGGAGAAGGAACAGGCCGCGGCGTCGGGTGGGGAGGCGGCTCCCGCGTGCTAGTCGAGAGACGTGTCGCAGTGCGTACCGATGGCGAACAACCGTTGTGGACTTCAGGGAACATGAAACCCATCTCGTGCCTGGCTAGGCTGTGGGTCACAGCTAGCCAGCGAACACCTTGCGACCTCTGCCTAAGGGCAGCGGCGCTTAGCCTTTAGAAAGGAATAACCAGCATGTCGGAAGCGGCAACCGTAGAGTTTTCCCCGGCCACCAAGGAGCTGGGCGACAAGATCGTGGGGCTGACGCTCAAACAGGCCAAGGAGCTGAGCGACTATCTTGAGCAGGTGCATGGCATCAAGGCCGCGGCGGGGGGAGTCGTCGCGGTGGCGCCTGGGGCGGTGGGAGCAGCGCCGGCGGAGGCGGCAGAGGAGAAGACGGAGTTCGACGTGATTCTGGAGTCGTTCGGGGACAAGAAGATCAACGTGATCAAGGTGGTGCGGGCGGCCACGGGCCTGGGCCTGAAGGAGGCCAAGGATCTGGTGGAGGCGGTACCCAGCAAGGTCAAGGAGGGTATTTCCAAAGCGGATGCCGAGAAGCTCAAGAAGGAGCTGGAAGAGGCGGGTGCCAAGGTTTCCATCAAGTGAGGTCTTGGCCGGCCTACGGCCGCCTCCTGGCGGCAGGTGGTGGTGGTGCGCGCCCGGCAGCCCGACACACGCGGGGTTGCGACGGTGCGCGCCTGTGGACAGCGGCTGCGCGCAGCGGGCTGGTGCCCCCGCGCGGCTGCATCTGACATGACTCGTAGGAGCAAGTTTTTCCCATGGCGACTCCTGCACAGCGGCGGCTTCACCTCTGGGAAAAGAGGCGTTTTGGCAGCAATCAAACGCATCATCCGATCCCTGATCTAACGGAGATTCAGACGCGCAGCTATGCGGCTTTTCTCCAGGCCGATGTGCCGCCCGAGAAGCGCAAGGACCAGGGCATCGAGGCGGTGCTGCGCGAAACGTTTCCCATCGAGAACTATGACAAGAGCCTGCGGCTGGAGTACATCCGCTACGAACTCGGCAAGCCGCGCTATCTCCCCGAAGAGTGCCGCCAGTTGCGGCTCACCTACGGGCGGCCCTTCAAGGTCTGGCTGCGGCTGACCAAGGAGCAACCGGTCGAGGAGGAGGTCTATCTCGGCGACATCCCCATCATGTTGGGGGGCGGCGAATTCATCATCAACGGCGCCGAGCGCGTGGTGGTCAGCCAGTTGCATCGCAGCCCCGGCGTGGACTTCATCGCCGAACAGGAGGGACACGAGCGCCGCCTTCATAGCTGCCGCATCATTCCAGAGCGGGGAAGCTGGATCGAGTTGAATGTCACCAAAAAAGAGGTGCTCGCGGTACGGATCGACCAGAGCGGCAAGCTCTCCGCCATGACCCTGCTGCGGGCCATGGATCCGCGCTATAGCCACAACGCCGACCTGCTACGCTGCTTCTACCCCACCCGCCGCGAGAAGGTGGTAGATGGCCGCAGCGCCAGCAAGATCGTGGACAAGATCGCCGTGGACGATGTGGTCTACCCCGCCGGCAGCGAGCGGGCAGGCGAGGTGATCGTGGAGAGCGGCCAGAAGATCACCCGCGCTGCCGCCGAGTTGATCTGCACCTCGGGTCTGCCCAGCGTGGAAGTGATGGACCCCGTGCGCGACCCGCTGATCTTCAACTCCCTCCAGGAAGACAATACCCACTCCCACGAGGAAGCCCTGCTGAAGATCTATGCCCGCCTGCGGCCGGGCAATCCGGCCAATCTGGAGAAGGCCAAGGCCCTGTTCCACGAGAAGTTCTTCGACACCAGCCGCTATCGGCTGGGCCGTGTGGGCCGCTTCCGCATCAACCGCAAGCTGAAACTGAACATCCCGGAAACGGAGATGACCTTGCGGCCCGAAGACCTGGTGGCGTGTATCAAGTATCTGCTGCGGCTGCGCGGCGACGATCCCGAGGCCGAGGTGGACGATATCGACCACCTGGGCAACCGCCGCCTGCGGACCATTGACGAACTGGCCTGCGAGGAACTGCGCAAGGGCTTCCTCAAACTGAAGCGGACCGTGCAGGACCGCCTGAATATGAAGGACATGGAGGACCTCACGCCGCGCAACCTGATCAATCACAAGAGCGTGATGGCCGCCATCGAGTACTTCTTTGGCCGCGGCGAACTGTCGCAGGTGGTGGACCAGACCAACCCGCTCTCCATGCTCACGCACGAGCGGCGGCTCTCGGCACTGGGCCCCGGTGGCCTCAACCGCAAACGCGCCGGCTTCGAGGTGCGCGACGTGCACATCTCGCACTACGGCCGCATCTGCCCCATCGAAACCCCTGAAGGCACCAACATCGGCCTGATCTCCAGCCTGGCGATCTACGCCGGCGTGGACGAATACGGCTTCCTCGTCACGCCCTACCGCAAGGTGGAACGCGGCAAGATCACCGACGAGGTCGTCTGGCTCCGCGCCGATCAGGAAAGCGAAGCGTACCTGGCCCCTGCCGATGCACCCATTGAGAACCATCGCTTGCAGGGGGAGAACATCATTGCCCGCTACCGCTCGGACTTCCAGCTCGTGCCGGTAGACAAGATCCAGTACATCGACGTGGCCCCCTGCCAGATGGTGGGGGTCTCGGCAGCCCTGATTCCCTTCCTGGAGCACGACGACGCCAACCGTGCGCTGATGGGTTCCAACATGCAGCGGCAAGCGGTGCCGCTGTTGGTGACCGAACCGCCCATCGTGGCCACGGGCATGGAGCGCGACGTGGCGGCCAATTCGGGCATGATTGTGCGTGCCAAGCGCGCGGGCAAGGTCACCTACGTGGATGCGGAGAAGATCGTCATTGGGGACGACGAGTATCACCTCCAGAAGTATGTGGGGTTGAACGAGCGCACCTGCCAGAACCAGAAGCCGATCGTCCGCGTCGGGCAGCAGGTGAAGCAAGGGGACGTGATTGCCGACGGTGCGGCCACCTACCAGGGAGAGTTGGCCCTGGGCCGCAACGTGCTGGCGGGCTTCATGGCCTGGGACGGTTTCAATTTCGAGGATGCGATTATCATCAGCGAAGAGCTGGTGCATCGCGACACGTACACCTCGATCCACATCGAAGACTTCGACATCGAGATCCGGGAGACGAAGCTGGGCCGGGAGGAGTTCACGCGAGACATTCCCAACGTGGCCGAGAAGGCGTTGCGCAACTTGGACGAGAACGGCATCGTGCGGGTGGGCACGCACGTGCGGCCGGGAGATATCCTGGTGGGGAAGGTCACGCCCAAGTCCAAGACCGAGCTGACGCCGGAGGAGAAGCTGTTGCATGCCATCTTCGGCCGCGCCGGCGAGGACGTGAAGAACGAATCGCTGGAAGTACCCTCCGGCGTGGAAGGGATCGTGATCCACACGCAGAAGTTCGCACGCCGGCTGAGCCTTCCCGAAGACGAGCGGAAGGCGTTCGAGCGGCAATACAAGGAAGCCGAAGCGGCCGGGAATGCGAAGATCGCCGAGGCCTTCGGCCGCATGGTGGAGCAGATCGAGCAGGTACTGCACCGCACGCTGAGAGATGAGGACGACCAGCCGCTGGTGCACGGCCAGGAGCACCGCTTTGTGGCCGAGCAGGCCGCGCGGTTCCGCCTCGAGAAGCTCGACATCCGCTCTCCGCAGCGCAAGGCCGAGGTGGAAAAGATCTACCGCGAGTGCTGGCCGCAGGTGGAGGCCGCCATCGACGAACGCGACCGCCGGCTCAATTCCATGAAGCGCGGCGACGAGCTGCGCAACGGCGTGCTGGCCATGGTCAAGGTCTACGTGGCCACCAAGCGCGTGATCTCCGTGGGGGACAAAATGGCCGGACGCCACGGCAACAAGGGTGTGATCGCCAAGATCCTGCCCGTGGAGGACATGCCCTATCTGGCCGACGGCACCCCCTTGCAGATCCTGCTCAACCCGCTGGGCGTGCCTAGCCGCATGAACGTGGGTCAGATTCTCGAAACGCACCTGGGCTGGGCAGCCGCCAAGCTGGGCTTCCAGGCCGTGACGCCGGTGTTCGACGGCGCCACCGAGGAGGACATCCGCAAATGCC
>JAIMBC010000128.1 GCA_023511675.1 Pirellulales bacterium | reverse complement strand
TGGGAACTCCCGGCCCTTTGGCCTCTCGGCCCGGCCAGAAACCCCAGCTTTCGCGCGCACCAGCGAGACTGCACCCCTGGAACTCAGGGCGCGCCATGCCTCCTGCCCGCGGTTGCCGGGGGGCCTGCGCCCGCGCGCCCTGGCAGCCGCTCACCCCTTTTCGCCCCGCCGTTGCGTCACCAGGATAGCGACGGCCACTCGCTCACACACTGGCAGCCGTTCACCCCTGCTCGCCCCGCCGTTGCCAGTCGATGCCCGAGAGCCTGGCCAACACCAACTCGAGAGCGTGGGTGCCATCCCGCGCATGGCCCTGGGCTGCCAGGGCCACATAGAGCTGGTGCGCCAGCGCCAGTCCCGGTAGGGCGAGGCCCATCCGCTTGGCTTCGCTCAGGGCAATGCCCATGTCCTTGATAAAGTGTTCCACGTAGAAGCCGGGGGCGAAGTTGCCATCGATGATCCGTGGTCCGAGATTGGAGAGTGACCAGCTTCCCGCGGCGCCGGGCGTGACGGACTGCATCACGGTCTTGAGATCCAGTCCCGCCCGATAGGCGTAGAGCAGGGCCTCGCAGACTCCAATCATGTTCGTGGCGATCAACACCTGGTTGACCATCTTGGTATGCTGGCCTGAGCCGGGCCCGCCCTGGTAGACAATGGTCTTGCCCATCGCCTCGAACAGAGGCATCAGCGACTCCGCCACCTGCGGATCGCCGCCCACCATGATGGAGAGGCGCGCCTCACGTGCGCCCACGTCTCCGCCCGACACCGGGGCATCGATGCTGTGCACGCCTTGCTGGGCAGCCCGCTCAGCAATCTCCACGGCTAGCGAGGGATCGCTGGTGGTCATGTCGACCAGCACGTTGCCCGGTTTGCTGCCCGCCAGCGTGCCATCTGGCCCTAGCACCACGGCACGCACATCGTGGGGATAGCCCACGATGGTGAACACGATGTCTGACGCTTCCGCCACGGCGCGGGGAGAGTCGGCCCAGCGTGCCCCGCGCGCCAGCAAGCCCTCGGCGCGGCTCCGTGTGCGGTTGAACACGGTCACCTGATAGCCGCGTTCGAGCAAGTGGCCGCACATACTGGCACCCATGACGCCGGTGCCGATCCAGCCGAGGCGAACTTTCCCAGGGGCAACGGTCAAGGGAGGCATGCGATCGATTCCTTGGGAACGATGGAACAGGGGGGAGCGGGCCGCGTGGACCACCTACCAACGCTCGAGCGGAGAGCGGAGGATCTCTGTCAGGATCACGGCTTGCCGCAGCCGCTCGCGATCTGCCAGCAAGGGGGCGAGACCCGCGGCGGCCAGTCGAACTTCGGTCTGGGTGGGGGCGGCTTCGGCCAGCTCTGGCGAGGTAGTGGTGGGCTGAGTTGCCAGCCGGCCCACCTGGTGGTCGAACACCTGGTGAAGATGGGACTCGATGGCCTGGCTCACGTGCTGAGGCACCTGTGCCAGGCCGCTGGCGCGGCGGGAGAACTCGCCGGTGTCGAGGTGGTGGCGAACGTGCTCCGCCACGGCAGTGCCGGAAGGGGACGGCGGGACGAGTTCAGCCTCCAACACAGACGGAGTGGGGGGGGCGACGCGTGCTGGGGCGGCCTGGCGCGGGCGCGGCTGCCGTTGGGCTGCCGCAGGCACGGGAGGCTCCGCTTCCCTTCGTTCGGCGGCCTGCCTCTGGGCAGCGCGGCGGAGGAACTCTCCCACCTCATCCCGTGGGTTGGGATTGCCGCGTGCGGCCGGCTGCCGTTGGCCCTGGCCGGGCTGCGGGAAGTGCGGGCGTTTTCTGTTGGCGTTATTGATCAGGTGGCTGATCAGATAGATCAGGCCCACCACGGCAAAGAAGAGCAGTTTGATCAGTGCGCCGTCAGCGATAAGCACGGGTAGTTCGCGCATCATGAACTCCCCCGTTGTCCGTTCCGCGTACCTGTGCCCGCGATGGCCAGGCGCATCTCGGTGTCGGCCTGCACGTTGCGCAGGCGGTAGTAGTCTAGAATGCCGAGTCGGCCTTCGCGGAAAGCGGCGGCAATGGCCTTGGGCACCTCGGCCTCGGCCTCCACCACCTTGGCCCGGCTCTGTTCGATTCTGGCAATCATTTCTTGCTCGCGCGCCACGGCCAGTGCCCGCCGGCTTTCTGCCTTGGCCCGGGCGGTGCGCGTGTCGGCCTCGGCCTGGTCCGCCTGGAGCCGGGCGCCAATGTTCTCGGCCACATCGATGTCGGCAATGTCGATGGAGACGATCTCGAAGGCGGTTTGCGCATCCAGACGGCGATTCAGCACGGCCTTGGAAATGCGATCGGGGTTCTCCAGCACCTCGCTATGCGTCTCGGCCTCGCCGATGGCTCTGATGATCCCCTCGCCCACGCGGGCGATGATCGTCTCTTCGGTAGCGCCGCCGATGAGCTGCTTGAGATTCGCACGCACGGTGACCCGCGCCTTGACGCGAAGCTGGATACCGTTCTTGGCCACCGCATCGAGCGTGGGTCGGGCGGAGTTGCGGCCGGGACAGTCGATCACCTTCGGATAAACGCTGGTCTGCACCGCCTCCAGCACGTTCCGGCCGGCCAAGTCGATGGCAGTCGCCAGTTTGAAGGGCAGGTCGATAATCTTGGCCTTGCTGGCGGCGATCATGGCCCGGATCACCAGCGGCACGTTGCCCCCGGCCAGATAATGTGCCTCCAGTGCCTTGCTGGTGATGCCCATCTCGTCCGTCAAGCCGGCTTGCACGGCCATGATCTTGCTGCGCACGATCACCGTGGGGTTGACCTTCCGGAACGTCATCCCCAGCAGGTCGAGTATGCCGATGCCCGCCCCTGTGGTCACCGACTGGATCCACAAGCGGAAATACCTCGCCAGCACCGCAAACACAATCAGACCGAAGATCACCACCGCCGCCACGATGATGATGGTCCACACCGTGATGGATTCTTGAGCGATCAAGGGCATGCCAGACCTCCGCGCGGGGACTACCGCACCCGATGCCGAATCGTCCCACCACCCGCCGCAGTTGTCAAGCGGCCGGTCGTTCGAAGGGGTCGAAATCGACTGGCCGGTCCAGCCCTTCTCCGTCGGGCAGCTCGTCGGTAGCGCGCACCAGCAGCCGATTGCCGCGCACCTCCAGCACCTTGACCACCTGGCCTGCCTCGATGGCCATGCCCTCGCTGATCGCGTCGTACTGCTGGCCGTCCACGACCACGACGCCTCCGGGCACCATCAGACTCTTGGCCCGCCCCACACGCCCGACCAGGCTTCTGAGTTGCTGCCGCTGGTCCACATCGGGCAGCACCTCATCGCCGGCGGGCACCTCCAGCAGAATGCGTTTGCCCAACGGCGTACGCGGCCAGATCTTCAGGGCCAAGGCCACGCCCGCCGGCACCACCACCGCCGTCACGGCCATCAAGGCCAGGCCCGCACGCGGGTCATAAATGAAGGCCATCACAAGCGCCGTGATCACCGCCAGCGCGGCCAGGAACCCGATCACACCCCCCGAAGGTACGAAGAACTCCAGAATGGCAAGCGCCAGCCCAATCACCAACAAGATCACGGCCCAGCCCAACAATCCCATCGCCGCTCCCTCGTGGATCAGGTGGCTGCCGAACGCGCTTGCACCACCACGCGGCTGCCCCGCACTTCCACCACGGCCACCTCCTGGCCGCGGTCGATGAAGTCTCCGTTGGCCACCACGTCCACCAGTTCCTCGCCGAAACGCGCCTTGCCGCCGGGCACCAGCGGCGTGACCGCAGTGCCCACTGCCCCGAGTAAATGGCCAAACTGGGCCAGCGCCTCCCGCTGCGAGAGCGACTGCAGCTCCTCCTGCGAGGGAGGTGCCAGCAGCATCCGATTGAGCAGCGGCGCGTGCGGCAAGTACCGACGCACCAGCGCCACCACCAGCACTGCTGCGGCCCCAGCTCCCGCAATCATCAATAGCGTGTTGCGCAACCTCTCCATCTGATACTCATTCTGGGGCAGGATGAATGTCTGGCTAGCCAGGATCAACGACAGCAGCACCAACAGCGCCCCTCCCACCCCAAACACGCCGAAGCCCGGGAAGACGAACACCTCCAACAACAAGCACACCACGCCCAGCGCGAACAGCAGCACTTCCAGCCATCCCGCTGTTCCTCCTAGAAACGCGCTCCAGAAGAAGAGCACGAAGCATACGGCGCTCACCAAGCCGCCCACCCCCACGCCGGGCGTCTGCAGCTCGATGTACAGGGCCACGGCCCCCACCACCAGCAAGAACCAGGCCACGCTGGGGGAGTTGAGCGCATCGACCAGCACATCGGCCCAGCCCCGCTCCACCAGCGTGGGATCGTTCTCCAGACCGTACAGGGCCTTGAGTTCGGCAAAGTTCTCCACCACCTCCCTGGCCAGCCCCAACTCCGCCGCCTTGTTGCCTGACAGCCGCAGCGGCTTGCCCGGTTCTCCCAGCGGGCGGCCCTCACGCTGCCAATCCGCGGCGTCCGGCAACTCCCGCACATCCTGCTCGCTGTAATACTCCACCGCCCCGTCCGTTTGACGCGTGTAACGGTACACGGCCACACTTCCGTCGATCAGCGCAGCGGCCAACGAGGGCGACCGCATCTTCTGCTCCGCCACGTCTCGCACCGCCTCCACCGTTACGCGCAGCTCGTCGCCATCTTGCAGCGCATAAGCCCCGGGCCCACCCAGCACGGCCGTTCCGCCCATCACAATGTCGTCGCAGGCCAGGGCAATGATGGCTGCGTCGCCGCGGGCCTCCCGCGGAATATAGGCCACCGTCCAGCACTCCTGGGCATTCAGGCCTGCCAGCGCATTGGCCACATTCAGACTGTCTGCCGGCGAACCGCCCGGACTGTCCAGCCAGATGCAGATAAACGTCACTCCCTGTTCGCGCTGCTCGCTGATCAACCGCTGCACCCTGCCCGCCAGGCCGCTGCTGATCGCCCCCCGCACGTCGATCCGAGCCGTTCGCCATTCCCCCTCCAAACCGGGATCGGCCTCTACCGCATCTGGCGGCACCCCCTCCGCCTTCACCGCCGCCAAATGGTCGGGCGCCAACAGCGCTGCCACGCCCCACTGCCGCGCCTGCTGGGCGGTCAACCGCCCCCGTTCTCCAGACGGCTTGAGCAATTCTTCCTTGCCCACCGCCCGCTCAGCTCGTAACTGCTCCAGCTCCGACTGAAGCTGATAACGCACCCCCGCCTCCGTTTCCACACGGACCACTGGCGTCGTCCCGTCCAGCAGCAACAGTGCCAGCGCCGCCGGCACGCTCCCGCGACGCTCCGCAATCTCGCGGTAGCCCGCGCGCATGAGCGGCTCCACGGCATTGCCGCCGGCACCATCTCCCAGCTCCCCGTCCTCGTGCATGATGATCTCTTCGCAGGCAATGGCCACCAGCACCGCGTGCCCAGACAGCTTGCCACGCACATAGGCCACAGTGGTGGCACCGCTAAGCTGCTGCCCAGACAGATACCGAGCCAGGTCCAAGGCCTGACCGAACTCGCTCGGCGGCTCTCCCTCAAGGTCCAGCACCAGCACCGGCCAGGCATTGTTCTGTTTGGCCCGCCTCAAGAAGCTCTCAATCTGCCGCCGCACACGCCGAATGGTGGAGTCTGTGATGGGAGCCGCCACGCGGATCACTCGCCCCACGCGGTTGTCCTGCCCCGCTTGGCCCCGGGCCACGCCACCGGCCGCGGGGCGTGCCTCTGCTCTTGGCGGCTGCTGTTCCCCGGCTTTCTCCGCCTGCGCTATCCCCCCTGCCTCCGCTTGATTTGCTGGCAGGGGACCGCCGCCACCCTCTGCTTGCGCCCAGACTGCTGCCGACAGCACGACCGGCAATACCGTAGCGACAGCGAGGATCGTACCCCACCCAAGCCATGCGTGGCAGGCCGAATTGCCGCCCCACTCTGTAGCACCGCGGCCACTTATCAAGCTTTCCTGCACGTCACCAGCGGCCATAGACTACGGCTGTTCCTGCATTAGCGCACTCCCATGCTTGTCTGCGAGAAAAGCTACGCAAGTGCCTACGCTGCAAGCAAATGAGAGTGCCTCAGATTATAGGCGCTTCGGTGGCCCAGTCAATTTGGCGGGCAAGCGGCAAGTTACCGCCTCCGCCAGCCCATTTACGCTAGCAGACTGGACTGCCAAAGGCTAAGTCTAACATGCTCGTCCAGCGCTTCGCAGGGTGGAAGGACAGGATTCCACCCTGGCTGGGGCTTCCCGCCATACTCAACCCAACGCCTATCCAGCCGAAGTCTGCCGGCCCAGCGAACACGGCCATCGGAGCTGGCGGCCCATCCAAGAAGGCGCCCATGACGGCTCGGACCACTCGGCAAGGGCCAGAACGCTGGCAAGTGGCGCAAACAGGGCAGGATGTAGCGAGTTGCAAAACGATTGCAAATTTGGCGAAAGGCGTCGTTTTGCGGCACGTGCCAGGAGAACTACGTCAACACAGAACGGGTCTTTGCCTCGCGCCACGATGCCGGCCTCGGTAACCTAGGTTGCCGGAACGCCCCCGCCGTGTGTGGAGAGGGGTGTATCGGTAGTGCGGCGGTCTGCGCCATGCATGCAAGGGGAGCGGTTCAGCGCGTCGTTGCCCGCTTCCCCTTTGCTCGTCTGCGCCGTGCATGCAGGGGAAGGGGTGGTTGGGGCGCGGATCCATGGCGCTTACCCGTTGATGCATGCCTGCTCGGCAAGGCGGTGGCAACGGAGAAGCTAGCGGCCGAGTACCAATTCTCCTGTCGGGGGTACGTGATAGGCGTATTGCTACAAGTGCGTATCACGGCGGATTTTGCGGCCTTGACTGGCCCCAGGGTAGCCGCTATGTTTGCCAGTCTGGCTCCAAAGTTATCGTTCATTGCCAAGAAGGGTTTTCGCTGTACCGGCCCGTTGAGCCCGGGGGCTTGACGGCCGGGGTGGAGATGTTTTTTGGCCACAGTCGGGAATCCATGTCTGAGGTCCGGTTGGAGGGTGTGTGGCGAGAGTACCCCAGGGGCGTTTACGCCTTGCAGGGGGTCGACCTCACCGTACGGCCGGGCGAGTTCTTGGCAGTGGTCGGTCGCGGCGGCAGTGGCAAGACCACCCTGTTGCGCTTAATTGCGGGGCTGGACCGTCCGACGCGCGGGCGGATCTGGTTGGATGGCCAGCCAGCCGAGCATCTACCGCCTCATCGCCGAAATGTGGCAATGGTCTTTCAATCGCCTGCGCTGTACCCGCACCTGCGGGTGTTCGATAATCTGGCGTTTGCACTGAGGCGCTTTGGCCAAGGGCGGCTGGGAGCAAGGGGGCTAGCGGCCCTTTTCCCAGGGTTGCGACGACGAGCGTTCGATGTGCAAGAGCGGGTGCATACCGTAGCGGAGACGCTGCGGTTGGAGCATTTGCTCGATCGCTATCCCGCACAGCTTTCGGGCGGAGAGCGGCAGCGGGCGGCATTGGGCAGGGCGATGGTACGTGCCCCCCGCGTGTTCTTGTACGACGAGCCGTTGGCCAGTGTGGACCTGCCCCTACGTGCGCAGTTGCGGTGCGAGATCAAGGCCCTCCACGGGCGGCTCGGCGCGACGATGTTGTACGTCACGCACGATCAGGCGGAGGCGCTGTCTCTGGGAGATCGCGTGGCAGTGTTGCACGCGGGGCGCGTGCAACAGGTGGCCGAGCCCGAGGTGTTGTGCCACCGTCCGGCCAACCGCTGGGTGGCCGAGTTGGTGGGGACGCCGCCCATGAGTCTGATCACGGGCTGCTTGCTGCCGCGGGGCGTGTTTGAGTCGGATCGAGGCTGGCAGGTGGCGGTTCCCGAAGCTGCGTGGCGGGCGACGGCGGTCCTGGTGAGCAGGCGTGTGTGTGCCGGATGGCCTGTTGCTGGAGTGCTGCTGGGCGCGTGCCGCGTTCCGGGAGTGAGCCTGGTTTCGGGGCCGGTACGGGGCAGGGCGGTTCTGGTGGAGCCAGCGGCGGGCGGGGCATTGGTCCACATGGAGGTTGGGGCTGCGGCCGCGTCGGCTGATCGACTGGTGGTGCTGGATCGCTCCGCAAACGTCCGTGCGGGGCAGGATCTGACCGTTTGGCTGGATTGGGGGCACGTACATTGGTTCGATGCCGACAGTGGCGAGGCGCTGGCGGCGGCATCTGGTGGTCGCGAAGAAAGGAGGGTGAGCTAACCAAGCAGAATGACAGGCCGGAAAGTTTCGGCCGCATACAATTTCCATAGCAGGGCGGGCGCGCTAGCCCGCCGTGCAAACTGACAATTCGACAATTCGGTTTTCGACAAGCACGGCAAGTGCAAGCAGAGCAAGTATGAATCCGACGGAAATGTTGCGCCTGGTTGATGTGATTCATCGAGAGAAGAACATCGACAAGGAGATCGTGTTTCAGGCCATTGAGTCGGCCTTGGTGACCGCAGCCAAGCGGCAGTATGGGGAAGATCAGGAGATCGTCGTACACATCAACCGGACAGATGGTTCCATCACGGCCACGCGCAACGGCGAGCCGTTGGATCCGGAGGAGACGGGTGGGCGGATCGGGGCCCAGACGGCCAAGCAGGTGATCATCCAGAAGGTGCGGGAGGCGGAGCGGGATTCGCTGTACGAGGAGTACGAAAAGGAGCGCAACCAGCTCGTGACGGGGATTGTGCAGCGCTACGAGGGGGGGGCAGCGACGGTAGCGCTGCACAACTGCGAGGCGATCTTGCCGCGTAGCGAGCAGATTCCGGGGGAGACGCACCATGCCAACGAGCGGGTGCGGGCCACGGTGTGCGAAGTCCGCAAGGTGGGCAGCCGGGTGAAGGTGATTCTCAGCCGTACCCGGCCCGCCCTGGTCCAGCGGCTGTTCGAGCAAGAGATTCCTGAGATTGCCGACGGGGTGATCCAGATTCGCGCCATGGCACGGGAGCCCGGCTACCGGACCAAGGTGGCCGTGAGCAGCACGGACCAGCGGGTGGATTGCGTCGGCGCTTGCGTGGGAGTGCGGGGCAACCGCATCAAGAACATTGTCGATGAATTGGCCGGCGAGCGGATCGACATTGTGCGCTGGAGCGACGATTTGCAGGTGCTGATCCCCAACGCCTTGCAGCCGGCGGAGGTGGAGGAGGTCATCCTGTGCGAGATGCTGGGGCGGGCGATCGTGCTGGTGCGCGAGGACCAGCTTTCGCTGGCCATTGGGCGCGGCGGCCAGAACGTACGGCTGGCGAGCAAGCTGTGCGGGCTGGACATCGAGATCATGACGCGGGAGGAGCTGGACGAGCAGATCGAGCGGGCGGTGAAAGGGTTCAGCTCCCTCGAGGGCGTGGACGAGGCCCTGGCCGAGAAGCTTGTCGGCGAGGGGTATCTCTCCTACGATGACTTGTCGGTGATCGAGCCCGACGTGCTGATGGAGCTGGGCGGACTGACGCCGCAACAGGTAGACGCGATCGTCGCGCAGGCCGAGGCGCGTGCCGCCGAGGCGGAAGCAGCAGCCTCCGAAGAGCGCAAGCGGCAGCGCGAGCTGGCGCGCCAGAAGGCCGCGGCGGGCGAGGCGGAGGCTTCCCCCGTGCCGGATGAGCCGGCGTGGCAGGCTGGCCCCGCGGATGCCCTGGCAGCACCTCATGGCGGCGCGGCGCAGCCCGAGCCGCTCTCCGACGCCACGGCCGAAAGCACCGGCCCTGCCGCCGATCTCAACGGCTCTGCGGCAGATGAAGGCCCGGAGGCGATTGCCGCGACGTCAAGTACGGAGCTGGAGGTGGCCGACGACATCCATTCCGGCGGCACCAGCGATCCCGGCATGGCGGCTGCTGCCGAACACGCCAGCGAAGCGGCCGCGGGCCAGCATCCAGCGCCGGCCGATTCCGCGGCGCCGTCAGCAGGTGACGAGGCGGGTTCGTACGGCCACGTCCCCCCCACCGGCGAGCAGGTAGACGAGGCCACCGCCGACGCACGCTTGCCCCTCGGATCGTTTGCCGGCGACATGGCCGCGCCGCCAGCTTTGCCGGCCACGGCATTGACGCCGGAGGAGGAACAAAACGAGGCGGTGTGATATCTTAGGAACCTGGCACGGTAATCTTGGTTAGCACCCGGGCGCCGTGCCCTCGCGGCCAGGAGGCCGCGGATCGGGAAGCCATTGCACCAGGCCGCCACGGACGTGCAAGGAACCGGCCTTGCTAGGGCGTGTGGGCCTGTAAGGCGGATGACGGAGAACGTGGCTTATGAGTTAACCAACGCAGCGCGTCCCAGACGCCTTTGGCGCTGGGACCATACGGGAGAGCAAGCTCTTGGCAGTACGGATTTACACCCTCGCAAAGGAACTCAAGCTCGACAGCAAAGTGCTGGCGGACTTGTGTGCCAAGGCCGGGATTACCGGCAAGGCCTCAGCCCTGGCGAGCCTGACCGACGACGAGGTGGAGAAGCTGAAGGCCTATCTGGATGCTAGCAGCAGACAGGCGGCGGCGCCGCCCCGTCCCGCGACTGCTGCGCGTCCCGCACCAACGCCCACGCGACCTGCTGTGTTGAGCGGCAAGCCTCCTGTGCTGGCCGGCAAACCGCCTGTACTGACCGGCAAGCCTCCCGTGCTGCCCGCTCGGCCGCCGGCTCCAACGCCCCCCGCCCAGCCGGCACCGGCCCCTAAGCCTGCAACGGCGCCGCCACCCAGCCCGCCTCAGGCGGAAACCCAACCGACTGCACCGGCAGCCGTGACTGCCACGCCTGCCGCCGAACGGGAGGCGGGCATGCCGCTCGCTGCGGCACACGCCGCCCCGGTTGCTCCTCCGCCGACCTCCGCGCCTCCGGCATCGGCGGGTGCCAAGGCATCCGAAGCGCCGTTCTCGACCTTTCCGGCCCGAGCACCGGCGGAGCCTTTGCCCACAGCGGAGGGCAAGGTCTCGGCTCCTGCGGCCGCCTTCGCTTCGCCTCCGGCGGCACCCGCCCGTCCGCCATCCGACGGGCCGGAGGAGACGCGCGTGCTGCGCCGCGAAGGGCAGCACACGCCGCCTGCAAAGACCGGCCGGCCGCCCGTGATCACCACGCGCGGCGAGCGGGCGGCTGGCGAGGCGGGCCGCAAGAGTGCTGAAAAGCCGCCGCGCGCCAGCGGTCCCGCCATTCGATTGGCGGCCTTGCCGGCGGTGTCGGCCCCGCCCCCGCCGCAGACCACATCGGAACCGCCGCCCCAGAAGCCAGATCTCAAGCTACCTGCTGATGTCGTCCGCGCCAGCAAACTGGGGAGCAAGCCGCTGCAGGCCCTGGTGCAGAAGCATGAGGACCGCCGCAAGGCAGAGGCTGCGCGGGCCAAGACCGCGACGCCGCAGCGCCCCCCATCCGAGGGGGGGGCGGAGCCGCCGTTGGAGACGACCGGCCGAGAGCGGAAGCGTGTCGCCCGTGGCGGCGAGGTCGATGACGGTCTGCTCGACACCACCCTGGGCGGGCGGGAGGCACGCCAACTCAATCGCAAACGCCAGGCGGAGGCGCGGCGACAAGAGCCCGGAGACGAAGACCGGCCCATCAGGCAAGTTCGTGTGCGCACGGCGCGCTCCAGCCGCAACACCGCCGCACCGCGCAAAGGAAAGGCCGTGATTGAACTGCCCTGCACGGTCCGGAGCCTCTCCGAGGCCATCGGCGTGCCCACCAACCAGATCCTCTTCAAATTGCTGCAAATGGGCAGCAAGGCCACCATCACCTCCAGCCTGGACGCCGACACCGTCGAGCTGCTCTGCGTGGAACTAGGCGTGGAGGCCGAGGTGAAACAACCCCAGGATGCGGAGACCGCCCTGCTGGCCTCGCTGGCCCAGACCGAGGACGATCCCGCCCTGCTGCAACCCCGGCCGCCGGTGGTGACCTTCCTCGGGCACGTCGACCACGGCAAGACCTCGCTGCTCGACCGCATCATCGGCATCGATGTGGCCAGCCGCGAGAGCGGAGGCATCACGCAGCACATCCGCGCCTATCGCATCGAGAAAGATGGCAGGCCGATCACCTTCGTCGACACGCCCGGCCATGAGGCATTCACCGAAATGCGGGCCCGCGGTGCCAACGTTACCGACATCGCCGTACTCGTGGTCGCCGCCGACGACGGCGTGATGCCCCAGACCGAAGAGGCCATCAGCCATGCCCGCGCCGCCGGCGTGCCCATCGTGGTGGCCCTCAACAAAATCGATCTGCCCGGCATCAACTACGACCGCATCTACAGCCAACTGGTGGCAGCCAAGCTGCAACCGACGGAGTGGGGCGGCGACACCGAACTGGTACGCTGTTCCGCCCGCACCGGCGAGGGCATCGACCGCCTGCTGGAAACCCTGCTCACCATCGCCGAACTGCACGATTACCGCGCCAACCCCACCGCACCGGCACGCGGCACCTGCCTGGAGGCCGAGGTGCATGAAGGCCGCGGCGTGGTGGCCAAGATGCTGGTGCAGCGCGGCACGCTGCGCGTGGGAGATGTGCTGTTCTGCGGCCCAGCCCACGGCCGGGTCAAGGCGATGTACGACACGCTCGATCCCCGCAAGACATGGGAGGAAGCCCCGCCGGGCACGCCTGTCAATCTCACGGGCCTGAACATCCCCCCCGGCGCTGGAGATGCGTTCTACGTGGTGGACGATATCTCCGTCGCTCGCAGCATCGCGGAAAAGCACGCCCTGCAAAGCCGGCTGGAGTCGCGCACCGGCCCGCCGGCACACCTCACCCTGGAGACGTTGCATCAGCGTCTTGGCGGCGATCGCGTGCAGACCCTCAACCTGATCCTCAGGGCGGACGTGCGCGGTTCGATCGAGGCCATCCAGAAGGAACTCACCAAGCTGCAACACCCCGAGGTGCAGATCAAGGTGCTGCTGGCTACCGTGGGCGGCATCACCGAGGGAGACGTGCATTTGGCCCATGCCTCCGATGCGGTGATCATCGGCTTCAACGTTGTGCCCGACGAGAAGGCGCGGCAGCTTGCCGAGCGGCTGGGGGTCCAGATCCGCCGCTACGACGTGATCTACCAGGTGGCCGACGACCTGAAACTCGCCATGCAAGGCATGCTCAAGCCCGAGGAGCGCGAGGTGGAACTGGGCCGTGCCCTGGTGCAACGGTTGTTCAACATCAGCCGCGTCGGCACGGTGGCCGGTTGCCGCGTCCTGGTGGGGACCATCGAACGCAACGCACGCGTCCGCGTGATTCGAGATAGCCGCGTGATCGGCCACTACCCGCTGGAATCGCTGCGGCACGAAAAGAACGACGTCCGCGAAATCCGAGAAGGCTACGAGTGCGGCATCAAACTGGCCGGCTTCAACGACCTCAAGGAAGGCGACCTGCTCGATGCCTACCGCGTGGAACAGGTGGCCCGCACCCTCTAACCGTCTCATGACCTCCCGCCGCATCCTCAAGGCTGCCGAAGCCATCCGTGAGGTGGTCAGCATGGCCATCCTCGCCGAGATCAAGGATCCGCGCGTGCAAGGCGTCACGGTCACCCAGGTCGAGGTCGCCGCGGACATGCGCTCGGCAAAGGTGCACGTCTCCATCCTGGGAGACGAAACCCGCACCCGCCTCTGCATGGCTGGCTTGAAGAGCGCGGCAGGCTTCTTGCAGTCCCGCTTGGCCAGCCGCATCCAGACACGCTACACGCCGCGGCTCGAATTCGTGCTCGATCTGGGCGTGAAGCGATCGATTCAGATCGCCGAGATCCTCGCGCGGGTCTTGCCCGGGGGCTCCGCGCAGGCCGCGACAACGCCACACGACGAGACGGCCCCGCCGTTGGCCGCCTCCCCCCCCCCACACCCTGCCCCCCAGTCCCCCCTGGAACGCCAGCCTCCCGAGCAGACCCCGGCTGGCCAACCGCCTGCCAGCAACGCCACGGACGCCACCCACACCAACGAGTTGCCACCCTGAGGAACCCCATGGCCGCGTTGAATCGTACGACCCTGTTCACCAGGCTGTTCAAGGCACTCAAGAAACACTACCAAGCACCGCCGCCACCTCCGGCACGGCCCCTGCTGGAACAGCTTCTCTTCGCTTGCTGCCTGGAAAACGCCTCGTTCGAGAAGGCCCAGCAAGCATACCAGTCCCTGGTCGATTCATACTTCGACTGGAACGAAGTGCGCGTCAGTACTATCCGGGAGCTGGCAGAGTCGATGCACATGCTGCCCGATCCAGCCACAGCCGCCAGCCACGTCAAACGCCTGCTGCAAGCCGTGTTCGAGTCGACCTATTCCTTCGACCTGGAGGCCTGGCGCAAACTGGCGGTGGGCGAAGCGCAAAAGAAGTTGCGCGAGATCCATGGCGTCACGCCGTTCGCCGTGGCCGTTGCCACGCAGGCCGTGCTGGGCGGCCATGCCATCGGCGTCGATCGGGCCGCCTGGGAACTCTTCTCTCTGCTGGGACTCGCCGGAGAAAAAGAACGCGCCGCCGGCACCGTACCTGGCCTGGAGCGAGCCATCCCCAAGAACAAGGGGCATGAATTCTTCGCGTTGCTGCACGAGTGCGCCGCGGAGCTGCTGCACGAAAACCCCAGCCCCCGCTTGCTCAAGGTCGTGACCGACGTACTCCCCGATGCCATGGGCCGCCTCGAACAGTATTTCGAGTCGCGCCGCGCGGCAGCCGCAGGCGCCGAGCAACCCCGCGAGCCAGCAAGCGTGACAGACCAGCACGCCCCCGCTGCCCCCACGCCGGTCGCACAGCCGCGCCACGCCCCAGCAACCCAGGCAGCGGTATCTGGCCCCGCTTCGTCCCCAAGAGAAGAGTCCAAGCCGGCAGCCAAGGCACGCCCCGCCAAAACGGAATCGCCTCCCGCACCGGCTGCTCGATCTGAACCAGAAAAGCCCGCCGCCGAAAAGGCTGCTGCGGCAAAGACGACTGCGGAAAAGCCAGCGGCAAAAACCGAGGTCCAGAAGACCGCCCAGGCCAAGCGGGCAACCAAAGCAGCAGAGGGCGGAGAACGCAAACCGCCTCGCAAGCAGGCCTCCCCCACCACTCCTCGAGCCGACGCTGCCGCACCACGCCAGCCCAAGGCGGCAAAGAAGAAGCCAGCACCATCGTCCCCCGCCAAACGTAAACCAAGATGATCTAAACCCCGGGCAGGAGATTGCAAGTATGAGCGTGGGTCCCTTGTCAAGCGCCGCCGGCCTGAGCGGAGTACCCTTGGCCCAGGCACGCACTGCCGAGAACACCGCCCAGCAAGAGACGTCGGCGGCCGAACGAACCGATCGCAGCGCCCAGCGCGCCGCCCAGGCAGGCGGGATCCACGCCGCCGATGCCGAGAGCGAAGCCCACGACCGGGACGCCGATGGCCGCCGCCCCTGGCAGCTGCCCGATCAGCCCCAGGCCGAACACGCCGAGCCCCAGCCCCCCGCCCCTCCCCGCGACCCACACGGCACGTCCGGGCGGCTCCTCGACCTCTCAGGCTAGCTGCCCCACGGCTGATCCAAATCGATCAGCATTGATAATACTCGGCGCTGGCCAAGATGCCGATCTGCGCCGTACGCCAGGTGCTCGACCGCCTCAGCTCGTTCAGCCAGAAGGCACGTCCTGAGTCCTCCGCGTTGCGCTTCAAATAGTCCTGGTACCAGCCCACGTTGGCCAGGAAGCGATCTACCGGCTCGTCAATCAGCAGCTCCTCAAACTCGACGCTGCTGATGATCTCCCTTGCCACCTGGAAGCGACTCCCCGTGACCGCCAGCCGGTTGGACCAGTACTGCTCCCCATCGGGATCGATCGCCCGGCCTAGCAGGTCGCGATACAGCGCCGCCAGAAAGGCCACATTGTTCGCGCCATTACGCACGAAGTACTCCACCGATCCAGCAAGGGCCGCCAGCAGCCGCTTCTCCGAACCGTGGAACTCGAGATCCAGGCGCCAAAAAGCCAGCTCGGGCGCCGTCGGTGTCCGGCCAAATAACAACTGGTAAAAGCTCGTAATCAGCTTTTCCCGGTACTCCCGCGAAGCCACAAACCCGTGTGCCACCTCGGCCCTCGTGGCCCCCGACCGTAGCCTGTTGTACCAGTACGCGACCCCGGCCTCTTCTCCCTCGCGGTCCAGCACGTCCCGATACAGGTTGGTCACAAAGCGGTGCTGCTGATTCTCGATCACCACCTCGGCCGTGGCTTCCCCCCCCGGCCCCGACGCCCTGTACGTAAAGCGATCCATGCCGCGGCTGGCAAAATCGGGCCCCGGCGTGTAGCTAAACGATCCGTCTGCGTTCAACACCACCACCCCAAACCGAGCCTGCACCAGCAGCGTGGCGGTGAGCGACGCGCCCGCGTCGTTGCCCAGCACACCGGGGGCCGGCACCACAAGCTGCGTTACGCCATCCGGCAGGCAATACGCGTCCGCCACGGCTGCCGTCTGCTGCTGGGGCAAGTCGTCGTCCAGGTTGGTCAGCGCCACGTCATCCGGGTCGATGGCCGCGTAGAGCGGGTCGTCGCTGCTCACCGGCCCCAGCAGCACGAAGTAGGCCTGGTCGCCGTCGTCCACGAAGTCGTCCACGCCCGTCACGGTCACGGTC
>JAIMBC010000013.1 GCA_023511675.1 Pirellulales bacterium | reverse complement strand
ATACCTTCAAGATGTGTTAGTCTGCAACCCGGCGGCCGACGGGTGTTCGGCAGTTGAATCCAGAAACAAGTTGGATGCCATGAAAAAGAATCAGTTGACGAAAGGCGCAAAGCGACGAGTGATGTACATCGAGAACAAAGATGGCGATCTTGATGGTGCATCTGCTCGCATTGACTGGGTTGAATTCTCTAAGAGCGGTCTAACTGTCTACTATGGGGGCCGTAAGCTAAGGCGATCGAAGGGGCGCGGCATTAGCCGGAATTACTTTGATGAAGAGACGGGAGAAGAGTATTGGGTGTCCGGTGTCAAGAAGCGGGGCTCAAACACCCATTGGGCACAGTTTGTGAAGGTAGCAGTTGATGAAGATGCCAAAGAAGAATATGAAAGACTCAGGAATCGAAAGGGCACATAGCAGGGCGCTCAAGCGAACAATCGTGCCGTGGCGACGTTTAGCCTGGACGTTCAACGGCAAACACCTTAGCAGGATGCCAAGATGCAAGGAGATTTTGCCCGTCACATGGACGTCTGCGAGTCTTTGCGTCCTGGCGCCTTGGCGTTCCATGCGTATCGCTGCATCCAGCGCCTTGCACCGTCACCTGTAACAGGGCGCCTCCTGCTGAGGCAAGGTGCCTTCGCATGCCATCCCAGGCACCAAGCGCTGCGCGGCAGGTACACCTGATGCTGGCGCACGCTTCCGCCACGGTACGAAGTCAGCCGTCGCCTCGGTGGGTTGGACACACGCGGCAGTCGCAGGCGGCGGACTCTGTTCGCCGCCGTGTCTGGCCGAGGTGATCCGACACTCCTGGCGCCGCCAACTGGCTCTTGAGATGCCCGGTGTCAAGGCGCCCGCATCTCTTCAGCCCTACCCCCTCTCTCCCCTGTGCAGAGCAGGGGCGACAAGCAGGCCGCGCTGACCTCTGACCTCCCCCTGCGGCTCCGTCAAGGGACTCTCCCGCCTGCGCATGCGCCGCGAAGGCGAGCACAAAACATACGGCGCTCGCAGTGACTGGCGCCCCACGTTTACGCTCTTCCGCACGCCACGGAGCGCGTCCCTCCAGGCGACGCATGCAGGGGCACGCTCCCCGCTGCAGGGCCACGCTCCGTCGTGGCCGTGATCGTCGCGCACCGTGTGCGCATGTCTGGACGCGACGGAGCGCGTCCCTCCAAAGCGCCCGGACGCGACGGAGCGCGTCCCTCCCGGGGATTCGAACGCGACCGAGCACGTCCTTCCAGGCACGGATGGAGGACCGGTCAGCGAACGCAGGCGGTATCGTCCGTTAATGCCGTTCGAGGCAGCCCCTGCAAGCCCGGCGTACACAACCCCCGTGGGCCGGCAGCTTCCGCCACCACAGGTAGTACTGCTCCAACGGCAGCCCTTCCCGGCGGCACCACTCGGCCCCAGTCAAGCCGCTCTGCTCGAACCGCCATACCCGCTCCGCCCACAACCGCCACTTCTCTTCATCAATCGGCCCTGGCATCCTCCACCTCGCTTGCGTGCACTCGAATTTCCCCGCTCCGCGCGCAAGCTACCAGGCCCGTCAAGAATGGTTGTGGTGTACGGTTACCGAGCAACAACGGAGCGGACGCTCAAACATGGGCCGGCTAGCACTGGTAGTACTCGGCGCTGGCGAGGATGCCCACCTGCACGTCGCGCCAGGTGCGCGAGTGCTGCAAAATGAACAGCCAGAAGCTCAGGCCCGCGGCCTCCGCGGCGCGCTTGAGATAGGCCTGGTACCAGCCCACGTTCCCCGCGAATCGCTCGCTGGGCTCGTTGATCAACAGCCGCAAGAACTCTTCGCTTTGAATGATCTCCAGCGCCACCTGAGCGCGGCTGCCGGTTGCGGCCAATCTGCTCAGCCAGTAGCGCAGCGCCTGAGGCTCGATCTCTCGCCCCAGCAGGTCGCGGAACAGTGCCGCGAGAAACTCGGCATTCCCGCCGGGATGGCGGGCGCTGTACTCCAGCGAGCCGGCAATGCCGGCCAGCACCCGCGCCTCCGAACCGTGCTTGCGCAGCTCATGGAGCCAGAACTGCACCTCGTGCTCTCCCGGCTCGCGGCCCAAGAGCGCCCGGTAAAAGCCGCGAATGAGATTCTGCTGGTACTCGTCCGAGTTCAAAAAGCCGCGGGCCACTTCAGCGCGCGAGGCCCCATGGAGCAGCTTGTTGAACCAGTAGGCGATGCCCTCTTCCTCTCCCTCCCGGCCGAGCACGTCTCGGTAGAGCTTGGTAACAAAGTGGTGAAGCTGGCTCTCGATCACCGCCAGCGCGCTATCCTGGCCGCCCTGTCCCACAGCAGCATACGTAAAGCGATCGATCCCCCGACGCTCGAACTCGCTGCCGGGCGTGTAGGTGAACGAGCCGTCGCTGTTGAGCACCACCACGCCAAATTGTGCCTGCACCAGCAGCATGGCCGTGAGTCCCGCCCCGCTATCGTTGCCCAGCACGCCTGGGGCGGGTACGACCAACTCAGTCTGGCCGTCCTCCAGGCAATAATGGTCCGCGCGCGCATCGGTAAGCAGCGGCGGCGTGAGGATCTCGACCCGGTAGTCCTCCACCTCGCCGTCGGGGGCCAGTCCGGTGGGGGCAAGCCCGCCCGCCGAAGAGAGGCGGAAGCGGGCATACGTTCCCCCCTCCACGGCACCGACAGGCACGGTGAAACCGAGGCTGTTGTCGCCCGCCGCCACGGCTTGCGACACCCCGCCAAAGATATGCTCTTCAGCCTCGAAGCGGCCGTTGCCATCGTAGTCGATCCACGCATCCAGCATCCCCGCGGCGCTGGCCGTGACCACGATGACTGCCTGCCGCCCGCGCTCCAGCACGCTGGGCAACCGCACGCCATCCTCGTCATCGCTGCCGCTCTGGTCGTCTCCCAACGCGTCCGTGCCGGGCAGGCCATCTCCCTCCGCGTCGATCGCCGTGCCGAGAAACAAGGGAGAGAGCGCGTGCCGCGGGCCATTGTCGGCCAGCAGAGTGCCGTAACTCGCGGGGGCGTCCCCAAAATCCAGCCCGGAAATCTCGACCTGGTAGTCTTCGACCTCGCCGTCGGCAGCCAGGCCCGTGGGGCCCAGTCCGCCGGCGCTGGAAAAGCGAAAGCGAGCGAACGTGGCACCCGGCAGCACGCTGGCGGGTACCGCGACTTGCAGCACATTGATGCCCGCCACCAGGCTGACGCTGTCCAGAAACTTCTCGTCGCCGTCGAACGTGCCGTTCTGATCGGCGTCCAGCCAGGCATCCAGCTTGCCGGGGCCCGAGGCGGTCACCTGCAAGCTGATGGTGGCGCCCGGAAAGATGCGGGGGGAGAGGAGCACCACGCCATCTTCGTCCGCCGCCCCATTGGCATCGTCCCCGCGAGCATCCGGCGTGGGCTGGCCATCGGACTCCACGTCGATGAGCGCGCCGAGGAATAGTTCCTCGCCGGGCCGCACCTCGTGCCGCGCGCCGTTGCTGGCCAGCAGGGTGCCATAACTGTCCGGCGCGTCTCCAAAATCGAGCGGGGGCGCGTCGTCGTTGAGAATGGTACCCAGCCCCACGCCGTGCTGGATCAGCACCCCCAGGCTCGCGTCCGAGAGCCGCACCTCGAATGTCTCGTCCGGCTCGAACAAGGTGTCGCCGTTCACCAGCACGGTCAGGGGCACGGTCACCGTCTCGCCCAGGGCGAAACCGGACGAGCTGTCCGCCAGAAACTCTACCACCAGCAGGCTGAAGCCCTCGTAATCCTCCCCGGCCCGCGCGGTCACGTCAGCAGTCGATGCGAGCACCGTGACCAATGTCTCTCCCACGGGGGCCTTGCGCAGCGTGAGCGTGAAGACGAATGGCGTCTGGCCCGAGTCCCCTTCAAGCTGCGTCACATCGTCGATGGTGAGAAACGGGTCATCGTCGTCCAGGATCACTCCCACGGCCGTCTGCGGTCCTTGCTCCCCGCGCGGGTCGGTCAGCTCGACGAAGAATTGCTCCGTGCCTTCGCGGAGCAAATCGCCAAAAACAAAAATGGCAAACTGCGCCGTCGTCCGGCCGGCGGGAATCACCAGGGGGCCGCTTACCCGCAGATAGTCGTCGGGCGAAACCGCCGAGTCGTCGATGGTCCGCACGTCGTAGATCAACGTCCGCCCGGCAGCCTGGCTGAGAGTAACAGTGAACACGGCCTCGACCGTCCCCGCGTCCCCCTCCACCACCGTAGCGCCGGAGATCGTGGCCGTGGGCGTGGGATCGTTGTCGAAGATGATGCCCACCCCCATCGTCTCTGGAGGCAGGATGGCGTTCTGCGGGTTGGAAAGGACCAGCAGCACGGTTTCGTCATCCTCGTCCAGGTTATCCGGCCGCACCAGCACGACCACCTGCTTGCCCACTTCGCCTGGGTTGAAGACAAGCTGCGTGCTGGGCACGGCATCGTAATCGCTGCCGGCGGTGGCCGTGCCATCGGCGGTCTGCACGTCGACCCGCACGGTACGGCTACTAGGTGCACTTAGGCCGATCGAAAAGATCAGCATCGCCACGCCGGAATCTGGCTCGAAGACCGTGGGTGCGTTCACGGTGATGGTGGGGGGGGGATCGTCGTCGACAACAACCCCCGTGGCCTGGCTTCGTCCCAGAACCGCGTTGGTGGGGCTGCTCAGCGAGACGAAGAACGTCTCGTCGTCCTCATCGAGCCCGTCGTCGAGAATTGTGACGCTGATGGTTTGCTGGACCTGTCCCGGCTGGAACATTACCACGCCGCTGGCAGGCGAAAAGTCGCTGAACGATCCCGCCGTATGGCTCTGCGTCTGGAACTGCACCGTGACCACGGCGTTGCTGGGCGCGGAGAGGCTCACCCTGAACACGGCCTTGACCGTGGCGGCGTCGGCCTCGTTGACGGGATCGGCGTCGGAGATGGAGACGGTGGGAGGCCCCGTGTCGTCGTTGAGAATCGTGCCCACCAGCGTCACGGTGTAGTCGCCGGTCAGGTCGAGGAAAAACGTCTCGTCCAGTTCGACCACGTTGTCTCCCGTCACCTGGACCGTAACACGTTTCTCTGTCTCGCCGGGGGTGAACACGAGTTGGCCGGAGTGGCTCAGATAATCATCCGGGGCCTGGGCCGTGTTGTCGCGGGTAGAGAAGTTGACGACCACCTCGCGCTCAGCCGGTTCGCTCAATGTGAGCACGAACACGGCGTTAACGGTTTGGCCCGGGTTGCCTTCCAGTACGATAGGCTCGTTAAACACGGCAGCGGGCGGCCCGTCGTCGTTGAGAATGGTGCCGATGGCCGTGGAGGCACCCAGCTCGGCATGGACCGGCCCGAACAGCTCCAACTCAAGCGTCTCGTCCAGCTCGTAGATCGTGTCGCCCGTGACCGAAACGGTTACCTGCCGCGAGAGCGGACCGCCAGGCTCGAACGTGATCTCCAGCGCGTCGACAGAGGTGAAATCGGCCCCCGCCGTGGCCGTCAGGGCGTTGGTGCGTGCATAGACGGTCACCGTCTGATCGGTGGCGCGAGACAGCGTGACCGTGAACACCAGCTCCGTGGTGCCGGAGTCCCCCTCGACCACCTCGGCGGGCCCATCGATGCTCAAGGTCGGCAGCGGCAGCACCTCGATCGAGGCGGCCTGGATGGCAATATCCGCGGCGGTGAGCACGAAGGAGCCGTCGGCTAGTGCCCCGCCCAGCTCTTCGTTAAAGCTCACCACAAAGGGCTGTGGCCCCGCCGTCACCTCCTGGGCCAGAAAGCGCAACAGGCTAAACCGCTCGGGCACACCCGCACCGATTCCGTTCGAAGGCGGGTTGGTCGGCGCCCGGCCGCCACCCAGACCGGTAATCGTTCCCGCCAGATTGTTCAGCGTTCCGGAGCGAAACAGGGTGAAGCTAGCCGGCAACAAGGGACTGGCCAGGTCGGTGGGATTGAACGGATCGTCGATCTCTTCCAGACTGGCCGCATCCCAGCCCACGTCGATGGCGAAGCTCACCAGACCGCGCAGCTCTCCCTCGGCAGCAGGACGCGTGTCCTGCACCGAGATCTCCACAAAAAACGTCTGGCCAACGGTCACCTGCTGGCTGCTGATCGGGCTGCCGGGTACTCCTGCGTTGTCAGTAAACAGGTTGATGAAAACTGCCAGATCCCCGGCGGCCAACAGGGAGCGATCCTCGAGCCGCTCCAGCGCGCAGAAGGGCCGCGCCCAGGCCCGCTTCGATTTTCCGACGTTACCACGCCAGCCTCTCTTCCCCGGCTTCTTCCGCCGAAGCAGTTTCCCGGAAGGCATTCTTCAGCCTCTTCAATGTCGATTCCAAGACCGCCCGGCACACCTCGCCCGGGGGCAGCAACTGCGCAGAACCTCCCTGTTCCCCTAAACTAATCAGACTGTGGGATGGCAGCAACTAAAACGCGCGGCCGGGCACGTGGCGCTCACTCCACGGCCACCGGGCCGGCCAGCCAGCCCCCGCCTCGCGCTGGCCCCTTCTTCTTGGCACGAGCCTGCTCGGCTGCCAGCTCGAACACAACACTTTCCAGGCTCAGGGCTTGCGGCGTGAGGGGATCCAAGGCCAGCACCAGATCGCGCGCCGCCTGAGCTGAACTCCCCGCCATCCGCCCACCGGCCGCCTGACTGCCGGCCGCGCGTTGATCAGAACTCCCCACACTGCTCCCCCCGCCGCCAGCGGACACTGCAACGGCCGATCCTCCGCTCGACGATCGCTCTCCCCCGCTGCCAGACCCCCCTGCTGACCCGCTGGAGGCCGCAGCCGCACTGCCCGCGCTACCACTCGAGCCGCCCGATGCGCCACCCGCACCCCCCGAGCCGCCTCCCGAACCACTGGACTGGCTCGAACCAACCCCACGGCCAAACTCGGCATTGTACATGCCCAGGTCGCCCAGGTTCACTCGGCCGTCTCCATTGATGTCCGCCGTGGGATCCCAGTTGGCGTCCCCCGCCTTGCGCCCGAAGTTCGCATTCAACACCCCTAGCTCGGCCAGGTTAACGCGGCCGTCGTACGTAATGTCGCTGTTATACGTCGATTGGCCGCGCAGCCGAATGCTGAGCTGCGGCAAGTTGGCCGAATCGTTCAGCAGCACGACCCCGTTGGCAAGGTCGAAGTTCTGTCGCGTTGGGTTCAACAGGCTGGGCAGCGTGGGCGCATACGTGAGCACGAACGTCTGGCTGGCACCCGGTCCCAGCACGATGTCGTCCCCAGGATCGCTGGTCAGCACTACGTTGACCGAAACATCAGGGGCATTGATGACGATTTCAAAGAGTGTGACGGACAACAACCCAGTGTTGGTGACCGTGAAGAAGTGCCGGTTGTCCGGGTAGTTGGGCCGCACCAGTGGACTGTCGGCCCGCCCGGCTCGGTAGGCGCTAAGGTTCGTGGTGAATTGAATGGACTGATCATTGGCAGCACCCGAGTTGTCCGTGACGGTGATCTCGGATGCGTCGTCGTCCAGGTTCGTCACCGAGACATCGTCGGGATCCAGCCCGGCATATAGCGGGTCGCCGCTGACTGCTGGCAACAGGACAATCGTGTAGTCCACGTCGCCGTCGTTGACCGAATCGTCCACGCCCGTGACCGTCACGGTCTGCGGCACGTTCCAGTTGGCGCTGGTGAAGACCAGGGTGCTGGTGGAGACGGTGCCCTCGGCGGGGTTGCTGCTGGCCACGTCGATGGTCACGTCGGCCAGCGGCTCGCTGGTGAGCACCACGGTGAACGTGGCCGTGCCGCCCGCCTCGGTGGTGATCAGGCCAGAGGTAGGAGTTACCAGGATGCCGGCCGTGTCGTCGTCCAGGTTGGTCACCGCCACGTCGTCCGGGTCGATGCCGGCGTAGAGCGGGTCGTCGCTGGTAACCGGTCCCAGCACGATGAAGTAAGCCTGGTCGCCGTCGTCCACGAAGTCGTCCACGCCCGTGACCGTCACGGTCTGCGGCACGTTCCAGTTGGCGCTGGTGAAGACCAGCGTGCTGGTGGAGACGGTGCCCTCGGCCGGGTTGCCGCTGGCCACGTCAATCGTCACGTCGGCCGTGGGCTCGCTGGTGAGCACCACGGTAAACGTGGCCTGCCCGCCCGCCTCGGTCGTGACCAGGCCGCTGGTGGGCGTGACGAGGATGCCCGCCGTGTCGTCGTCCAGGTTGGTCAGCGCCACGTCGTCCGGGTCGATGGCCGCGTAGAGCGGGTCATCGCTGGTCACCGGCCCCAGCAGCACGAAGTAGGCCTGGTCGCCGTCGTCCACGAAGTCGTCCACGCCCGTCACGGTCACGGTCTGCGGCACGTTCCAGTTGGCGCTGGTGAAGACCAGCGTGCTGGTGGAGACGGTCCCCTCGGCCGGGTTGCCGCTGGCCACGTCGATCGTCACGTCGGCCGTGGGCTCGCTGGTGAGCACCACGGTAAAGGTGGCCTGCCCGCCGGCCTCGGTGGTGACCAGGCCGCTGGTGGGCGTGACGAGGATGCCGGCTGCCTCTCGCACACGAATGGATTTTGGCTGGATCGTAATGTCTGCCGTCGTCAGGCTAACGCCATCGGCGAGGGCCCCGCCCAGGTCTTCGTTGAACACAATGGTGAACGGCTGAGGCCCACCACTGGGGGCTTCTGCCTGGAATTTCATCAGGCTGAACCGTGCGGGTGTGCCGACGCCCAGGCCGTTTGTCGGTTGGCCCCCCGAGAGAAAGAGCCCGCCTCCACCCAGGCCGATGATTTCGCCGGCGGGGTTATCCAGGGTTCCCTGGCGGAACAGGTCGAACTCCACGGGCAAAAGCGGGCTGTTGAGGTCCGTGGGATCGAACGGATCGTCCACCTCTTCCAGGCTTGCTGCGTGCCAGCCCACGTTGATGGCAAACGATACAATCCCACGCAGCTCGCCTTGCACCTCAGGCCGCGTATCCTGGAATGTGACCTCCACGAAAAACGTCTGGCCGACCAGCACGGTGTCATTGGTAATAGGGCTGCCGGGTACGCCCCCGTTGTCGGTAAACAGGTTGATGAAAACGGCGACGTCTCCCGCGGCAAGCAGGGTGCGGTCCTCGAACTGCTCGAACGGCCGCACTCGAGGGCGCCTCCGCCACGACTTGCGCGACGGCCAGGACTTCCGCGACCGCCGCCTCGATCGCCGAGAGCCCCCCAAGTCCCGATGGCTCTTATGAGATGTCACAGCAGCTTGCATCTCTAGGACCTCCCACTCCTCGGATTCTTCAGCGCAGCCTTCTCACACCTCGCATTCAGCGCGTTTTGCCTGGATGGCCCTGTAAGCTACCAAAGGGTACCAACAAATGCAACAAATTGTATACGTGGGATAGAGATTTTCCCAACCTGTGTATAATCACGCACGGGTGGTTGGCAACGAGAATGCCCTGGCGGCTGCCAGCGGCCGCTCAAGTCGCTCACGTCACGCCAAATGCCGTGCCGTGCCGACTCGGGCTTTGCAACGCAAAGTCAAGCGGGATAAGCGTTTTTGGCGCCACCGCCCTTGCCTGCCTGAGCCAGCGACGCCGCAACTCACAAGATTGCGGTTGGGGAACCCCACGCCCAGGTCGACCTTATTACGGGTAGACCCTCCGGGCGGGGGCAGGCGGCACAACACACGCTCTTTTGCGGCGGCCCTTCACGCTGGACGGCAGTGCAGTCACAATCTGTGGTTGGCACCGTTGCTGGCGCGTGTTGAGAGCCCGCCCCAAGGCTCGTGGCGGTCAGCCGCTCGGCCCTGCAAGACCAGGCACTGGCCCAGCCAGGCGAACCGATGCTGGGATAGGCTCCAAGTACCGGCTCCGCCAGGTTGCCTGGCGAATCGTCACTCTGATCACGAACCCATGTCACTAGCCATTTCACGTATCGATGCCCGCGGGCAAGACCTGAGCAATAGGCTGGCCTTGGTGCGGCGGCGGCTTTCGCCTCAGGGCGAGGTGGTTAGCGAAGCCAGTCGGCGCAAGACCATCGAGGTGTTCGGAGAACCGCTGTCGCCGCCAGAGGTGGTGGCGCGAATCTGCTCAGACGTGCGGCAGCGTGGTTTGGCCGCGGTGCTGGAATACACGCAGAAGATCGACGGCGTGCCACTCACGGGGGAAAGCGTACGGGTGGCGGAAGAAGAGTTGCGGGCGGCGCATGCCCGTGCGGCTCCTGGGCTGCTGGCTGCGGTGCGCCGTGTGCGTGCCAACATTGTCGAGTTCCAGACGGCCGTACTGCACCGGGACGTTACCGTGGCAAGACCAGGGGGGGTCTTGCTGCGGGAGCGTTACTTGCCGTTGCAACGGGTAGGGATCTGCGTGCCGGGCGGTGCTGCGGCCTATCCTTCCACGGTACTGATGACGGCCGTGCCCGCCCAGGCTGCCGGAGTGCAGGAACTGGCCGTGGTGGCCCCGCCCACGCCCTATGGTGCCAATAACCCGGACCTGCTGGCCACCTGTTACGAGCTGGGGCTGAGGGAGGTGTACCGGGTCGGCGGGGCGCAGGGGGTGGCGGCGCTGGCGTACGGGGTGGAAGGTCTTCCGCGGGTCGACAAGATTGTGGGTCCCGGGAACCTGTTTGTGGCCCTGGCAAAGAAGTATGTCTTCGGAGAGGTGGGCATCGACATGCTCGCCGGCCCCAGCGAGATCGTGGTGATTGCCGACCAATCGGCCCGGCCCGACTATGTGGCCGCGGACATGCTGGCCCAGGCCGAACACGCTCCGGGGGCCAGCGTGCTGATCACCTGGCTTCCAGAACTGCTAGACGCCGTTCTTGCCGAGCTGGAACGCCAGGCGGCACAGCTTGCACGCGCCAGCCAGACCATCGAATCTCTGCAAAGCTTTGGGGCCTTGGTCCTGGTAGATGATGCACCTGCCGCGGCCCGGGCTGCGGATGAGCTGGCGCCGGAGCACCTGCACCTGTATGTTCAAGAGCCACAGGCCCTGCTGGAGCAGGTTTCGCATGCAGGCGCTATATTCCTTGGGCCTTACAGTCCTGTTGCCCTGGGAGACTATGCCGCCGGCTCATCGCACGTGCTGCCCACCAGCGGCACAGCCCGCTTTGCCGGCGGTCTCTCGGCCAACGATTTCTTGCGGCACACGAGCGTAATCCACTACACCTCGGAGGCGCTGCGGGATGTGGCGGATGACGTGCGCGTGCTGGCGACGGTGGAGGGGCTGACGGCGCATCGGGCGAGCATCGACGTGCGTCTGATGGAGCGAGGGGGGCCATGAGCCGCTTTGTGCGTCCGCACATTCTGCGCATGGAGGGCTACGTGCCGGGAGAGCAGCCGCAAGGTGGAAAGTTCATCAAGCTGAACACCAACGAGAACCCGTATCCGCCGTCGGCAGCGGTGGCGCGGGCTGTGCAAGCGGTGCTGGAGCGTGGCTTACAGCGCTACCCGGACCCGCTGGCCACCGCCTTCCGACAGCGGGCCGCCGATCTGTTGGGTCTCCATCCCGACTGGATTCTCTGCGGCAACGGCAGCGACGAACTGTTGACCATCGTCACGCGCGCGTTGCTGGCGGAGGGGGACCGCCTGCGGCTGCCGTACCCAAGCTACATCCTGTACCACACGCTGGCGGAGATTCAGGGTGCCGCCGCCGAAGAGGTGTGGTTTGCCGCAGACTGGTCGTTGCCGCCGGCGTTCGCCGCGGCCGCAGAGCGATTGAAGCTGGTGTTCCTGCCCAATCCCAACAGCCCCTCCGGCACGGTCCTGCCGCCCGAGTCGGTGCTCGAACTGGCCCGCGCCCTGCCCTGTCCGCTGGTGCTGGATGAAGCCTATGTGGACTTTGCCTCGAGCAACTGCCTGGAGCTGGTACGGGAGTGCGACAATGTGGTCGTTACGCGCTCGCTGAGCAAGTCTTATGCTCTGGCGGGCTTGCGCTTCGGCTACTTGATCGCCCGGCCGGACCTGGTGCATGAACTGATCAAGGTGAAAGACTCGTACAATTGCGATGCCCTGAGCATCGCTGCCGCCACCGCAGCGCTGGACGATCAGGCCTGGCTGGCACGGACGCGCGCGGCGATCATCGCCACCCGCGAGCGCATGGCCGCCGAACTGCGCCGCCTGGGCTTTGAGGTGGCGGAGAGCCAGGCCAATTTCGTATGGGCCACGCACGCCACGCGGCCCGTCCAGCCGCTCTACGAAGGGCTCAAGGCCCAGGGCGTGCTGGTGCGGTACATGAACTATCCCGGTTGGGGAGACGGATTGCGCATTTCGGTCGGGACCGACTCCCAGGTCGATACCTGCCTGGGGCTGCTACGCGATCTGCTGTAAGGGCCAAGGCCAGTAGAGATGGCTTCCAGCCGCGAGCTGGCCAACGTACGCGCGTGGCGGGTTTTCGTCAAACGGCTGAGACGCGGCGTCATGCGGCCCGGCACCATCCGGCGTGTGTGCGGCACGCATCGGACAACAGTCGCTAAGGCGGCCGGGGGTTGGCCGGTGCCGTAGGGAGGATCTCGCCACGCCTAGGCACTTGCCCCCAAATGGGATCGTAAGATACCGCTAGACGCGTTCGCAACCCACCCACGCGCCAGAGTGCCTTCTAAACGATTGACAGCCCCTGCGGGATCCGGCTACATTCCAGGTGTGCCAAGCGGCTACGAACAGGCAGAGAGGGTGTTGGAAAGTACGTTTCAGACGGCCAAATTGGGCGAGATTGGCGTGTCCCTTCGGCCGCCAATTCACATACTGGACGGCGCGGCGACTCGCCGCCGCGCCGTCTTCAGAGGTACTGCCATGGTCAAGCGAATGGTTGCGTTGCTGACGATGCTGGGGGGAGCCGCGTGGAGTTCCGCCGCCCAGGCCCAGATTCTGGATGTGTCCACGCCTAATATCTTCGGAGGGTACAACTTTAGCAGCGGCGGCTGCAGCACCCCGAACATCTTCGGGGGATACAACTTTAGCTCCAGCACGATCACAGGTTACAGCACCCGCAACGTGTTCGGCGGGTACAACTACTCCTTCTCCAATGGCGTCACAGGCTTTAGCACCCGCAACATGTTCGGCGGGTACAATTACTCCTTCTCCAATGGCATCACGGGCTACAGCACCCGCAACGTGTTTGGCGGGTACAACTACTCCTTCTCCAGCGGCGTCACGGGCTTTAGCACCCGCAACGTGTTTGGCGGATACAATTTCTCCACGACGTCGCGCACTGCCTTTGGCAGCGGCTTTGGCGGGTTCGGACGCTCCAGCCCATTTCGCTGGTAGGAGCTGACAAACCTGACCTGACAAACCTGACCTGACAAACCTGACGCGGCATCCGGCGGCCGCGAGCGTGCCACCTGGAGCACTCCCAGCCGCGCCTCGCGGCCGGATGCCGGTAGCGGCCGCATTTTTGCGTTCTGTACCTACCGCAGCCGGACCGGATGAACCCCGTCACTACGATCGGGCTGGCCGCGTACCTGCCGTGCGTCGCTGCGCACAGCCGGAGGGGCTGAATCCGGTCGCGAGTACCGACGGGGAGAGGCTTCATCGCATCTTGCATTCGTGGGGGCTGTCACGGCCGATCGTCCCTGTCTCGCCGCGGCGGTTTAGCGGCAGTCAGCCATTCAAACTCTTCGACAAACCGTCGCGCAATGCGGTCCAGGTCGTGGTGCGCCTCCACGTGGGCCCGCGCTGCCGCCGCCAGGCGGCGGCGCAAGGCAGCGTCCTGCAACACGCGGGCCAGCGCGGCGGCGAGCGCCTGCTCGTCATCGTGAGGGAATAACAACCCCGTCTGTTCGTGCCGCACCAGATCGACATTGCCCGGCACCCGGCTCACCACGGGGCACAGTCCGCTGGCCATGGCCTCCAGCAACGCATTGGAGCAACCCTCGCTGGGAGAAGGTAGCACGTACACGCTCGCGCGCCGGTGCACGGCGGGCACGTCGTCGCACTGGCCAAGAAACTCCACGTTCCTTAGGCCCGCCGCCTCGGCGGCGGAACGCAACTCGCCACCCAGCGGCCCATCTCCGGCGATGAGCAAGCGATACTCGCCCCCCGCATTCACCCGCGCCCAGGCACGCAAGAGCACGTGCGGGTTCTTGGCGGGTACCAACCGGGCCACGAAACACACCGTGCGCTCGCGCTGGGGCGAGCCATCGTCTGTAGGACGGAACCGCTCCAGATCCACGCCGTTGGTGATGCGTGCCATCAGCTTATCGGGGCAGCCGAGCTGCCGCAGTTCGTCTAGTGTTTGCTGCGAGAGGGCCAGAAATCGCTGGTTGGCCAGGACGCAGCGGCGCAAGAGCGAGGCGCCGCGTGCTTTCAGGATTTGATCGACGTCTCCGCCGGGTCCGGTGGAGGCGGGCACGGCCACCGCCGGCTTCCCCAGGCGGCGGCTAACCAGCCCTGTGGCCACGGCCTCCCAGGGAAGCTGGGCGGCCAGCAGCACATCGTAGCGCCGGCGTGCCGCCACAAGCTGCGCAGCCAGGCTGGCAATGAACGTGGCACCGAACAGCGGGCCCAGCGGGAGAGTGCGGATGCACCGGCGGATTTCGATGCCAGCGAGCGATTCCCGAGCGGCTTGTCCTGGTAGACGGCGGGTAAACACCACCGGCTGATGGCCCCAGCGTGCCCAGCGCTCAGCAAGTTGGAACATCTGTCGCTCGGCCCCTCCCACGATGGGGTGGAAGTATGCCACGCAGACGGCGATGCGCAGCGGGCGGTGAGCAGGCGGGACACTCATGGCAGTACCAGGAAGCAGGGGCAGGGGCACCCTCTCTCGCCGCGTCCAGCGCCCCTCCCCCTCTCTTTCCTCTCCCCTCTCTCCTCTGCGTTCGCTCCTCTCCCAGGTCCCCTCTACTCTACCCTCGCAACGCCTTCACCCTCCCACGGGCTGCTTGGAGCAGCGGGCAGCGCTGGCGGCGGGCGTTCTGCCACCTCTTCCTCCACCACGCGGCGCGGCTTGGCCACCTGCACGCGCATGACTTCATAGGCCACGCGCGGCAGATTCAAGAAGAAGACCAAGGCGGCAGCCAGGGTCAGGCCAATGTAGAGCGAGATCAGATCGTGGGTCGGAATATCTCGATCCAGGACGGCGGCCAGTGTCCAGAAGGGGTTGGCCAACTGCGTCATCGAGTAGCGTAGCGGCCCTGTTTCATACAGCAAATAGGGAACCAAGGGCACAAGACACGCGAGAATCAGCAACACCGCTTGCAACAGTACGCCCACAGGCAGAGGCACGGCAAAGCGGCGCCGTGCCAGGCCTATCAACCACAGGCCGAGCCCCAGGTAGATGGCAAGGTACAAGAAGCCGAGGCAGCCGAAGTGCGCCAGGTCTTGCCAGTCAACCATCCCCATGGTTGGCCGCGTGCTGATGCTGCGCGTGACGAAGACACCTAGCAGGCTGAGCGCGCCAAGCACCATCAGGTTGGCCAGCACAAACATGTAGCCGGTTCCAGGTCCCGGCATCAGCCACGTGAACAGAGCCCTGCCCAAGAGCGTCTGTGGCAAGCCGCGGCGTACGCGGTGCGACATGTCTGGCCCCTCGGCCACCAGGAACATGCCCAGGGCGGCCCAGTATCCGTAGCCGAGGGTCAACAGGGGAATGAAGAGGAACAGGTCGGGACTGAGGTGCCAGGCATAGGCCATCCAGCCTAGAAACAGGGCATGGTTCGCCAGCATCGCCACACGGAGGGCGGTGGAGCGGTTATCGGCGGCAAAGGTAAGCTGTGCGGCCGTGGCGGCGAAGCTGAGGGCAAAGCTACCCCAGAACAGCGTGAGCACGGCCAGGTTGACGGGAATGAATTCCTCCTCGTGCCAGGGCAGCCCGACCTCCAAGACGACCATGCCCGTCAGACTCAATGCGCCGGCAAAGGCCGCCAGCAGTCCGATCACCAGCAACACCGAAAGGACCATCTGCCAGTGCCGCTCGATGCTCACTGTGGCCAGTAGCAAGCCGGTCAACGAAAGACCCAGCGAGGCGTGAATCGTATACACCAGCACCAGCAAGATGGTGGGAAAGTCGATGCCCCGCAGCAGATAGGTAAATCCCAGGCATGGCGTTACGGCGGAGAGGTAGACCAGCATCTCTAGCAGCGCGCTGGCCAGCTTGCCGGTGACAAGCTGGTGCGGCTTGAGCGTGGTGATGGAGAGCAGCTCGTGGCTCCCGTCGTGCCGCTCGCCGGCCAGCGATTGAAAGGCCCCAAACGGCACCACCACCAACAGGGGAAACGCCAGGATCCAGTAATAGCCATAGAACATCACGGATCCGGCTGCACCAAAGTGGATGCGGTCGCCCATCCAGGCCACCCCCAGATATGACCAGGCGCAGGCAAACAACAGCACCAGGCCAAAGGTGGAGATGAAGCGGCGGCTCTTCAACGCCTGCCGCGCTTCCTTCACCAGGATGGGGTTGAGCCGCTCGCCCCAGCTTGTCAGGTATGCCTCGAGCCGCTCCAGCCAGCTCGCCGCTGCTGCCCTGCCCGCAGCAAACGGACTGCTCGTCTCCTTCGACAAACCCACCTCCTCTGGCCGCGTTAGCGCCTCGGAAGCCGGCTCCCACGCGCTCATTGCACCCGTCCCTCTGTTACTTGCATGAACACCTCTTCCAGCGTCGCGGCCACGCTGCCAAAGGCCGCCACGCGAAACCCCGCATCAATCATGGCCGCCAGCAAATCCGCCTCCGCCTCCACCGTCCCATCATGCACGAACGTGGCCGTGTTGCCGTTGGCATGCACCTGCCGTATCTCCGGCCGGCTGCTCAGCCATGCGTTCACGGGTGCTATCTCCCCCAGCACCTGCACCGAAACGCGCCGCTGCTGCCTGACCTGCCTGCGCACCATCTCTTCCACCGAGCCTACCGCCAGCAGCCGACCACGCTCGATGATCGCCACCACATCGCACATCTCGGCCAGTTCGGTCAGGATGTGCGAGCTGATCAACACGGCCTTGCCCTGAGCCGCAAGCTGCCGAATCATCTCTCGCAACTGAATCCGTGCCCGTGGATCGAGTCCCGCCGCCGGCTCATCCAGCACCAGCACGGGCGGATCGTGGATCATGGCGCGCCCCAGGCAGAGCCTCTGTTTCATGCCCTTGCTCAGGCCGCGCATGGGCTTCTCTGCCAGTTCATCCAGGCCGGTGAATCGCATCACATAGTCGAGTGCGGCCAGGCGTGTCTTGCCGCGCAGGCCGTAGGCGCGGGCGAAAAAGTCGAGGTATTCCCAGACGTTGACGTTGGCGTACGTGCCGAAATAGTCGGGCATGAAGCCCAGGCGTGCGCGGGCCCGGTCTGGATCGTTGACCACGGAGAAGCCGTCCACGAAGGCATCGCCCTTGGTGGGCACATCGAGCGTGGCCAGGATGCGCATACTGGTGGTCTTGCCGGCACCGTTGGGGCCGATATAGCCCATGACCTGGCCGGCGGCCACCTCGAAGCTGACATCCTGCACCGCCTGCGTCTGGCCGAAATAGCGGTGCAGGCGGCGCAGTTCGATCAGAGGCCCGCTGCCTAGTTTCATGCGCCTACCACCTGCCCTGGATGACGAACAGGCTCGCCTCCGGCACAACGTCCATCCCCAGCTCCACTTCCGCGGGGCCGGCGGCGATCGCCAAATAGGTGCGCGGCTCGGTAAGCAATTCTTGCCCCCCGGCAGCGCACCCCTGTTGCACGCGGAACAGTGCGGTCTCCAGCAAGTTGCCTTGCTGCAGGGCCATGCCCCCGTAGCGGCCCGTATAATAGCGCCGAGGGCCAAAGCCGCGGAAGTTGGGATCGATGCCTGTCGGATATTCTAGCGGACACCGCTTCCACGCCGCACGAAAGGCATCGGCCTCTTGCTGAAGATCGGCGGGCGCCAGCACCGCCTCTGCTCCCTCAGCCAACTGCTGACCGGCATAAACCAGGCCTCCCTCGTCACACACCAGCAATCGCTCCACATTGGCTCCCAGCTCATTGCGCACGCGCAGGCCCTTGCCAGACGGCCCCAAGATGCGCAACCCTGCCTTGCTGGTTCGCGTACGCATGCTCAGGTACTGCGTCGGTACACGCGAGGCCAACCACCCTCGCCGCAGGTATTGCTTGCCATCGGCCCACTCCAGCTCGCGCTGCCGCCGCACGCCGCTATCAGGCATCTCTTCCGGCTCGATGGGAAACAACGCCACATCGTCGCTAAATGTCAATCCGCCAGACGGCGCTAACCCTGCATAGTACGAGAGCCGGCTCCACGTCGTCACGCGGCCCGCCCGCTGATCAATCTCCGTCAAGCTTCGCGCCCGCACACGCACGCCCAGGCCATCTGCTACCATCGAATACACAAACAAGCCCAACGTCACCAGCAAGGCCACCGACGGCACCAGTACCGGAAGCAAATACAACTTCCGCTGCCGCTTCAGCCAGAAGTAGTTCACCGGCCCAATCACCACCACGAACACGCTGATCAGCAACAAGAACGTCCAGCGCGGAACCAGACCCACCCCAGGTATCAAAAACTGCCAGAAATCGGCATTGCCCCCTTGCAGGTTCAACCCATAACGCATCGGCCAGTTCAAGCGAGTTTGCAGTGTGTCGGATAGCCACTGCCACTCGAACTGAGAAATGCTAAATGGCCCTTCCTTGGCCAGCCCCACCACGATTCCCAGCCCGTAGCGCCGATGCATGAAGGGCCGTTCTCCTGGTTTCGGCCGCCTGACCCAGGAAAGGTCGGACATGCCCTCCGGTAGCCTCAACCTCGGTCCGTCCGCCGGACCGGACATACTACCGCCCACAAAGGCCCCCGTGCCACCCACCATCGGCGGCTGGCTGCTAAAGCCGGCCGACGAGGGCAAACCGCTGCCCACGCCCATCCCCCCCATGTCCGTCACAGGCTTGCCGTCCGGCCCCAGCATACCCTGCGCCTCCATCGCCTTGAGCACCTCTTCGAGCGGCGCCAGCAGAGCAGGGTCCGCCGCCAGCCAGCCCCGCTCACGCGATTCCTCCACACCGCCCCTCCCAGCGGGCAATCCCAGTACCCTCTCCAACTCCGCCAGCCGCGAATAGCCTTCCGTCAGCCCGCTGATGGCAATCGTCCCCCCGGCATGCACCCATCCCAACAGCGCCTCCAAGCGCCGCGGGTGAGAGCGTGCCAGCAACAACAGATCGTCCAGGCTGATGCACACCAAATCGCACGACAAATATTGCTGCCATCGCTCCGGCAGGCTCTCCAGCCTCACCACCGCCGCTTGGGCAGACTGCAAACTCTGCCACAGACCGGGAATGATCTGCTCCGACTCGCCCCCCGGCGGCAGTAGCAGTCTGGGGGAGACCGCCCCCCCTGCGGGCGGCTGCATGGGGGGCCTGCTCTGGTTGCCCGCCTGGCCCTGAAGCAGCACGCTCGGCAGCGGCCCCCAGGTAGAGTTGCTGGTGGCCACCAATATCCGCGGCCGGCCCAGGTCCCAGGCAAAACTCTGCATGCCGAAGAACACATCGCGTTGCGAAACCCTGTCGAGATACTCGCCATCCTCGTACAACTCGACATCGAGCTGATTCCAGATGAAGTAAGTCGGCACGGTGAGCACGGCCCTGGCCTGATTGCTGCCCGCGGGGATGACAAAATGCTCCGTCACCGCCATGGCGGGACTAGCCGGCATGTACCGATAGCGCCCAATCAGCCGCACGGAGAACTGCCGGTCGACCGCGGCCGGCGTCCCCGGGGCCGTTACCTCGACCATGATGGGACGATAGCCCGCGCCATCGGTCCAGCTCATGTCGACGAGCATTTGTAAGCCGTTGCCCGACGAGAAGGAAATATAACCGTTCTGACCCTGTGCCTTGCGTACCGGCCATGCTCCCCAGCAGAGGGCGGCAAGCCACGCGGCCAGCACAACCATGCGGCCAACAAGGCGCTCTGCGGCGTCAGGCAGGATGCACGTTTTCATGGGAGCGTATCCTGAGTGCCTTCCTTGCCGATGTGCGCCCCCTCCGCCTCTGGCCGTGCGGCTGGCAACTTGTTGGGCCGGACGGCGGCCTTGCTGCCGGTGTGCCCCGCGGCACTGGCAGCCGATGCTGCCCCGGGGGGGGACAGGGGACGCACTTGCCCACGTCCGGCCAGCAGCGGCTCAGGCAATTCCTCGAACGGACTCATGCCCTTGCGCCGCTGCCACCACATCTGGTACGGCACACCGAATACCCAGATTGCCAGAAAGGTCAGGACATACACACCTAGCGACAGCACCACTGTTGCCACCGCCACGGTGACGCCTGTCGCCCAGGCCTCTCCTCGTGCGGCCTGTGCGGCCGCGAGGAACACCAGCGACAGCACCACCGTCGCCGCCAACACGTGGCGGAGAGAATACCTGGGCAACAGCATGGCGTGCGGCTATTCCTTTACACGGGCACCTTCATAGCCGGCTTCGGCCAGCGCGGCGATGGCCTGCTGGGGGTCAAACTCGCTGGCATTCACCCGCAACCTGGCCTCGCCACTTGACACGTTCACCTCAACCTCCGCTACACCCGGCAGCGGTTCCAGTGCATTCTGCACCTTGGGTGCTCAACCCACCGGTCAGTGCATACCGGGCACATCCAGCACCACTTGAACCAACGTGGGCTGGGCGGGGCCTGACCCGCCCGGCAGTTCGCTCGATGCCGCCGGCTTGCGGGGAGCGTTGGGCCCTGTGCCGGCATCGACAGGGGCTGGCGAGCGTGTGCATCCACAGAGCACCGCCGCCGCGATCAGCGCAGAGTAGCGCGGCATTGTGATGACTCCAGCAGAGGAAGACAGAATGCCAACCCTCAGACAGCCAAGTCTGTAGGGTTATTCGCAACCATCACCTTAGCCTTTGTGCGCACCGGTTGCCAGATCCAGCCCCCAGCGGACCTGCCCCGGCCCGGCCTGCCTCAGCCATGCCTGCCGCAGCCTGGCCGGCAACCAGTAGCACACGCCCAGCGGCAGGCCAAACGCCAGGCCAGGCAGTGGCATCCCGAAAAAGAAAAAGGCCCGATCCCTCGGGCCTGGAACCAGCCGGCGCAACAAGGCAGCCGGCGGAGCACCCATCTTGCGGCTACTCGCGGGGGCGAATCGCGCCCTTGAGGCCGCTGTAGTCGCAGCGATCCTTGGGGTGCCACAGGGGCACGCCCAACTCCACACGGCGAGCCAGCACGGCAATCTTCTCCGGAGATCCGGCTGGCGCATCCGTGGGCACGAACTGGTCGTCTTCGTGCGGCACAAAGTCTTCATCGTGCCCACACTGCAAGATCGCCTCAAACACGTTGCGCATCGAACAACTACTCCCAATCCCACCAGGGCCGCTCTCCACGCACGCCACCCGGAAGGTTATTAAAAACCTATCTCGGGACTCGCCTTGCCCAGGCAAGCCCTGCATCGGAATGGGGCGGGAGACACACCATACAACCGTAAGCGGCACCACGCGGTCGAGGGCAGGTGGGAAAACGGTGTTTCGACCAGGGCGGGGTGGTACCGCGATTGCTAAAACAACTTATTATTCTCGTGCCTGGGCAAAAGTCAAGCACCCGTGCAGTTTTCTCTTGAGCCTGGCAGCCTCTTCAACTGCCTTTAGGCCAGCCAAAAAACCCTCTCTGCTCTAACCCGCGATTGGCGCCGCCCGACGTACAGCCACCCGCGCCGGGGGGTACTCCCGCACATCCCAGCTATCCGGTTCCGGCAGCCGCCCCACGTCGAACCGGCTATCGGCCTCCACCACAAAGCAACTGCCAGCCGGTGCCCCGCGCAGCAGTTGCTCGAGCAAGGGGCCCAGACGTTCCCAGGCGGTGTGGTACAGCTCGTATGGCGGCGAACAGAACACCAGCCAGGGCCGGCCCGACCTCGCAAGGTGCTGCCGCGTTTCATGTTGCGCCAAGAACGCCAGCGTATCTGCCGCGTGGATCTCCACGTCCTTCGCCCCCAGCCGCGCCGCGGTTTCCGCCAGCCGGCGGGCAGTGGGATGGTGTTGCTCGAAGAACGTCGCCTGGCAGGCGCCGCGGCTGAGTGCCTCTAGACCCAGCACCCCCGTGCCCGCAAACAGGTCGATGGCGTGCGCTCCCTCCACAGCCTCTCCCAACAGGTTGAATACGGCCTGGCGCACCCGATCTTTCATGGGTCGCGTGCGCCGGTCAAGGGGGAAGGTAATACGCCGGCCGCGCCACCTCCCGCCCACGATGCGGACCGAGCCGACCTTCGTGCTCGTCCCGCGGCCGCGGCCCCGCCCCCCACGAGTCCTACGTTTGCGAGAATGCATTTGCAAATCCGGCCTGCTGCAAACGTGCGGGCGCTGCTACACTGCTGATGGCAGGCGGCAGCACGCCGCCTGCCTGTTCCCGATCGATCGAACCTCGCGTGCTGCGAAGGAGTCCATTGTACCATGGTGCGAAGTAACCGTTCTGTCTGGGCGGTCCTGCTCGTGGCGTGCGGTCTGTGGCCGTTGGCCGCGGCCAACCTCGTGAGCCTGCCGGCCTCAGCTCAGTCCCCCACCTCTAACCCTGAGCGTGCCGATGATGCCAGCCCACGCCGCAAGCCGGATCCCGCCGGCGAACAGGCGGTAAGCGCTCAAGGTGAGCCAGCGGGGGAGGCGTCTGGCAACGACGTCGAGGCCGCGGAGGGCGCCGAACCAAACGCCGCGGAGGTGGACCGCCCCCAGGGGGACGCACAGGCCAGGTTCCAGGCCGCCCTGACCAAGTGGAAGGAACTGCTGGCCACTCTGCGCGAGATGCAAGTCGAATACCGCGCTGCCACAGACGAGAAGCAGCGCCAGGAGATCGCCCAGCGCTATGCCGAAAAGGTGCACGAGGGCGAAGCCATGCAGCCCGAGCTGTTCGCGCTGGCCGAGGCGGCCTTTGTGGCGGCGCCCAACGCAGACCCCGAACTGGCCGAACTTGTCGCCGCCATTCTGGCACGCCACGTGGAAAGCGATGAGTACGAGGCCGCCCTGCGCCTGGCAAAGGTACTGATCGCCAGCAAGATCGAGAACGCAAGGGTGTACAACCTTGCCGGCATCGCTGCCTTCGCCCTCTGCGAGTTCGACCTGGCCCGCCAGTATTTTGAAGAGGCCCGCCAGCAGAACGCCATCGACCAAATGGGGGCCCAACTGGCCTCCCAGCTTTCCAAGTACGAGGAAGCCTGGCCGCACGAACAGGAGCTGCGCGCCCAGGAGGCCGAGGCCGATGACCTGCCGCGCGTGCAAATCGAAACCACCAAGGGGACAATCGTAGTGGAACTGTTCGAGAACCAGGCGCCCAACACCGTCGCCAACTTCATCAGCCTGGTGAAGAAAGGCTTCTACGATGGCACGCCCTTCCACCGCGTGCTGGCCGGCTTCATGGCCCAGGGCGGCGACCCGCAGGGAGATGGTACCGGCGGCCCCGGCTACCACATCGCTTGCGAGTGCTACCGGGAAGACCGCCGCCTCCACTTCCGCGGCAGTCTGAGCATGGCGCATGCCGGAAGAGATACGGGCGGCTCCCAGTTCTTTATCACCTTCCGCCCCACCCCGCACCTGGACGGCAGGCACACCGTGTTCGGCCGCGTGATCGAAGGCATGGACGTGCTGGCCAAGATCACCCGCCGCGATCCCGAACAACCCCGCCAGCCCGAACCCGACCGCATCGTCAAGGCCACCGTGCTGCGCGACATGAGGCAACCCCGCCAGCCCGAGACCCTGGAGCCAGCCCAATAGGCATACGTCGCCATCGCCAAGCGTATGCCGGCACCACGTTCCCGTTCTATCGTCCCTAAACTGCCTATGGGTAGCGTGGGGTAGCACAGGCGTGGGCGGCGGCGCCCTGGGGCCCTGGGGGGCGGGCGTCTCGCCCGCCTCCTTCTGATCCTTCTGACGCGTACGTTCTCCCCCGCCTTCTACTCGTTGTGCAGTTCGTCCTGCGCTCCCTTCTGGAAGCACACGCTTTCCTGGGGGGGCGGGCGTCTCGCCCGCCTCGGCACCGCCCGCCTCGGCACCGCCGTGGCTGCGTCTTCCTCATCCCCCGTTGGTCAAGTGGGAAGGTGCCCCGCGCTTGTGCCTTCCCTTTTCCCTTTTATACAACTGGGGGCCAGGGAGGCGGTGGGAGGCTCATCACACTCTCATGGTGCTGGTGAACGTATACGGCCGAGGGGAGCAGAGGAAGTCCGCAGACAGCCGATGGGGCGCCGTGGCCTCAGCTCTGGCTCTGCTGTTCCAACTGGTTGAGTTTGTTGTAGAGCGTCTTCAGGCTGATGCCCAGTTCTTCGGCGGCGCGCGGCTTGTTGCCGTCGTGCCGGTCGAGGGCCTCCTGGATGGCTTGCAGTTCCAGCTCCCGCAGCGTCACGCCGGTGGTGCGAAAATGGGGGGGGCGGAGCTTGCGCTGTCCGAAACGCCGGGGCAAGTGTGCCGGCGAAATGGGCGGCTGATCGCAGAGGATGGCCGCGTGTTCGATGACGTTGGCCAGCTCGCGGACGTTGCCGGGCCAGGTGTGGGCTTCCAGCATGGCCAGGGCTTCGGGGGTAAACGCCTCTGCTTCATGCTGCCACTGCGGGCGAAACCGCGCAAGCAGGTGGCGTGCCAACAGCGGCACGTCGCCCGGCCGCTGTCGCAGCGGGGGCAGATGGATCTCGAAGGTGTTGATGCGGAATAGCAGATCTTCCCGAAACTCTCCGGCCTGGACCATCTGCTCCAGGTCGCGGTGGGTGGCGCAGATCACCCGCACGTCCACCACCTGGGTATCATTCTCGCCCACGCGGCGGATCTCGCCGCTTTCCAGCACGCGCAGCAGCTTGGCCTGCATGGCCTTGGGCAGTTCTCCCACCTCATCGAGGAAGATGGTGCCGCCGCCGGCCACCTCGAACAAGCCGGCGCGGTGCGACTCGGCCCCGGTGAAGGCACCCTTGCGATGGCCGAAGAGTTCGCTCTCGATGAGCGTCTCGGGCAGGGCGCCGCAGTTCACGGCCACAAAAGGCTGTTCGGCGCGGAGGCTTTGCTCGTGCAGCGCGCGGGCCACCAGCTCCTTGCCGGTGCCCGTCTCTCCCAGGATCAGCACCGTGGAGGAGGTGGGTGCCACGCGTGCGATCAGGCTGCGCACCTGCTCCATCTGGGGCGAGCTGCCCACAAGCTGCGGCGCGCCTTCCAGCCGCTCGAGTTGCCGCTTGGCGGCTCGGTACTTGTAGGTGAGTGCCCGCTTCTCGGCCACGCGTTCTAGCAGTGCCTCGAGTTCGGCCAGCTTGCAGGGCTTGGTGAGGTAGTCGAAGGCGCCGTGCCGCAGGGCGGCCACGGCCGTCTCCAGGGACGACTTGCCGGTAATGACAATGGCCTCGATGTCCGGAGAGAGCGAGCGTGCCCGGGCGATGACCTCGATGCCGTTCAGGCCGGGCATGTCCAGGTCGACCAGCAGGCAATCATAGGGTGCGCGCTCGAGGGCTTGCGCGGCGGTGGTGCCGTCGGGGCAGACGGTGACCTCGTGTCCCATGCGGGGCAGCTCGCGCTTCATCAGCTCCTGGAGGGAGCGTTCGTCGTCGGCGAACAGCACCTTGAGGCGTTTAGGCGGCTTGGCTGCGATGGTAGGCCTCCTTGCTCTGTGGGGCGAGCGGCAGCCTGACGGTGAAGCGGGCGCCGCGCCCCGGTCCGTCGCTGTGGGCCTCGATGGTCCCCTCGTGGTTGGAAACGATGCGGTAGGAGATCGACAGTCCCAGGCCCGTACCCTGTCCGCCGCGGCGGCGCGTGAAGAAGGGCTCGAACAGATGCTCGAGCACCTCCGGCGTCATGCCGCAACCGTTGTCTGCCACTGCCAGCACCGCCTCGCCATCGGCCTGGTCGATGGAAACCGCCACGCGTCCGCCGGCATCCACGCTGTCCAGCGCGTTGACCAGCAGATTCAGCACCACCTGCTTGATCTCTTGCGGATTCACCCACACCCAGACCGCACCGCCGGGCAGCAGTTCCAGCAGCTTGTCCTGGTACTTGCCCAGGTGCCGCAGCATCTCCAGCACCGATTGCACCAGTTCCCGCAGGTCGGTGTGCGCCCGGCGCATCTCGCCGATCCGGGAGAAGTCCAGCAGCCGCTCGGTGATCTCCTTGCAGCGGAAGGCCTCGGCCTGGATCATGCGCAAATAATCCCGAAACACCTCCGCCACCTGCGCGTCGGCCCCCGACAGGTCTCCCAGCCTTCCCTCCAGCGACTCGGCACACATGGCGATCGAGGCCAGCGGATTGTTGATCTCGTGCGCCACACCCGCCGCCAGAAACCCCACGCTGGCCAGTTGCTCGCTGCGCACCACCTGCTTCGTCCGCTCCTGCACCTGACGGTCCAGATCGTCGCGGATGGCCTGAAAACGCCGCGTCATGTTGTTCATCGCCTCCGCCAGCTCGGCCATCTCGTCCTCCGTGGCCAGGCGGATGCGGTGCTGAAAGTCTCCCGCCGCGACACGCCGCGAGCCGGCAATCAACACCCCCAGCGGATGGAAGATCCAACGGTAGAACAGGTTCACCAACAGCAGCACCATCACGCCCACGGTAACGCTGGTGATCCAGGAGAGGACGATCAGCGTGCGGTATTGCACGCGTGCATGGTCCGTGAACTCGCGGATGTTCTCGTGCAAGAAGCCGGGAAGTTGCAGTGCCAGCTCTTCGAGCTGCTCGACCTCGCGCTCCAGCCGGGCGGCTTTGGCGGCATCGAGCAGCCAGGCGGCATCGTTCCTGAGGGCGCGGACGCGGGCGAGCACCCCTTCGATCTGCTCGACGGTTTGGCGTTCGCGGCGGCTATCGCTGATGCGGCCGGTGCGGTCGGGGTTCTCGGCCAGCTTGTCACGGTATCGTTGCAGGGCGGTTTCCACCTCGTCGAGGTGATGGTCGAAGGCGGCGCGGGCGAACTGGATGCTGCCTGGCGTGGCATGCTGGCCGGCGGCGGCTAGGTCTCGAAGCGTGCGGGTCTGGCTGAGGGCCACGCGCAGGTCGCTGACGGCGCGGCTGAACTCTCCGGCCAACGGCAATTCCGAGACGCGCCGGCTGAGGCTACGCACCAGGCCGCGGTACGCATACAGACCGTGAATGCCGCCCCAGCTCAAGGTGGCCACAATCACCAGCAGCATGCCCAGACCAATGAGCAGCTTCGTTCGGATCGACCATTTGAACAACGAAGGCGACCTCCGTGTCGCGCCCTAGCAGGGTCTGCGTATCATGCCCGCGGCGGAGTGTACCAGCGGCCATGCCCAACGGGCAAGATGGAAATGCCGGGGTTCTGGGTAGTGTGCGCAGCGTGATAGCGGGAAATGCGCAACTCTGTTTACCGGCTGCGGGCAGGTTCTCGCAGGGCGTGCTTTTGGAAGAACTCCCACATCAGGTCATTGGCAGAGACGTTCTGGGTAGACTTGCCGAGAAAGCGAGCCCTTGGCTCGCGGCCTGGCCACGTGTGCCCGCCGCCGTGGATCACCACCAGCACCACTTCGGAGCCCTGCTTGCCGCCGCCGTAGGTCTTGACCTCGACGGTTGTGCCGTCCTCGACCCTGGTGGGCAGCTTGACCACTGTGGGCTGTTGCTGGCAGCCGTTTGCCTTGACCCAGGCGAGGATGGTGTGTTCCACCGAGTAGAAATCTGTGCCGGACAGTCCCTTGCCCTTGCCGCCCTGGAAAGGGGCGTACTGGTCGTCCGTGCCATGGAAGTGCATCACCGGCACGGGCCGCTGGGGATGGCAGGTCTCCGTGCCCATGGGGGCGCCCACGGGGGCAATGGCGGCGATGCGGTCTGAAAGCTCGGAGGCCAGCAGATAGCAGATCATGGCGCCATTGGACATGCCTGTGGCATAAATCCGTGCAGCATCGACGTTCACCACCCGTGCCAGGTCGTCAAGCAACGCGCGGGTGAAGGCCACGTCATCGACCTTTTGCTGAAGAGCGTACCCGCAGCAGTTGCCGGCGTTGAAGGTGAGGATTCTCTCCAGCCGGCCGGTGCCGTTAGGGTAGACGACCACAAAGCCTTCCTGTTCGGCCTTCTCGTTCAGGCCGGAAAACTCCACCATGGCCTGGGCATGGGTGCCTCCGCCGTGGAAGGCGAGCAGGACGGGGACGGGCTTGGTACCGTCGTAGGATTTGGGGATGTGAACCAGGTAGCTGCGCGTGCGTTGGCCGACCTCCAGCGAACGGGTGTGGTCTCCCGGCGGGAGCGAGTTCTGCGCCATGGCGAGGCAGGACAGGAAGAGGACGTGGTGCATCATGGGCTGGTCTGGCTCCTTTCTGGCGAGGGCGAGACTGGCTGCCGCCCATTCTACAGTCCCGCGACAGGGGGTGGGCATCCTGCCCGACTCCGTAGGGGTATGGGCGACGCGGCGTGGGGACATCTGCCGGTAACGGGGGCGATGGAGGCGGAGCCTCGTAGACAGTGCGTTCTCAGCCCGGAGCCTGAGAACGAGAGAAACGGCTGCTGGTGTAGGCTTATGCCGTGCAAGCCAGCGGCGCTGTCACGGCACGGGCCGATCGGGAATGCCCTGCGGCTCCGGCGTGTCTTCCGTGAGCAGCTTCCAGCTTGCCCCCATTTCCCGGTATGCAGAGAAGTCTTGCGGGGGATAGGCCACGGCAAGGTGGGGCGTCTCCACAACCCGCCGCGAGTGCCGTGCCTCCATCGCTGCTGCCAGCACTCCGGTTGTCAACAGCGTACGTTCCACGGGATAGGGCGTCCGGCCTTGGCGAAAGTGTGCCTGGATCGCGTGCGCCAGCGCCTTGAACAGGTTGCGATTCTTCCAGGGCCCTACATAAAACCTCGTGGCCAGCGTTTGCCCCGTCTCAGCCAGCTTGCAGGCAAAGTTCCAGCGCGTCGATCGCTTGCCGCACGCCAGCACCGTCACCTTCAGGCCGTCCAGGTACTCGACCAGAATCGCGTGCGGTGCTTGATCCGCGCTTTCATTCTCGGTGAGCATCTCGGCTACCGCGCGGAGCGAAGGCGTTGGCAGATCATCTCTCAACTCCGGCGCAAACGCCGTGAGCAAGAGGGCCTCGGGCAGGGTGCCGGCCTGAAGAGCCTGCCACAGCGCGTCTCCCTCAAACCAGGAGACGCGCCGCACGCCCGTCTCGCCGCCGGCACGCGACTCGACCAGAGATTGTGCCACTTCCAAAGCGTGAAAGTCGTAGATTTCCAGCGGCCCGCCGTGGATCGAAACCGCCTCGGCAACACGCCAGCCGGCTTCTAGCTCCAGCGGCGGCTGCCGCTCTGCCAGCGGCACCGAGCTGCCGGCCATGAATGGGATCCCCAGCTCGCGCGCCGTGTCATACATCTCGCGGGCCCAGTCCCAGCGGTAGGAGAGATGCTTGTCGTTGAACACGGGTACCGCGCGCCCGCTGGCGCGGAACACGGCCACGATTTCGTCGAAGAAGCGCTTGCGCGGGTACTCGATCTGTCCCAGCTCGTTGGTGGGATAATCGCCGTGTTCGGCGATGGAGAGCACGGCGTCGACCGCCAGGGCATCGCTGCCCAGCGTGAGCGCCTCTGCAATGGTACCGCACAGGCGAATGTGGAAGCGGCGGGCGGCGTCTCTTGCGAGATCTTCCTTGTGGAACTGATCGACGTACAGCGAGACCACGTCGCAGCCCGGATCGACCCGCTGGCCGTTGAAGAGGTAGGGCAGCAGGAAGTTTTCCAGGATCACGTGGGCATGGCTGCGGTGGTAGAACGTGGTGACCAGGGCCGCCACCTTGGGCCGGCGCGGCAGCTCATGGCCCCACGTGCGCAGGGGTAGCAGCCCCGCCGCCAGCGCGGCCCCACCAGACCTGAGCACGCTGCGGCGAGCCAGACCCTCTTGCGTAATCGGCCCTGTCATCGCGGAACTCCTGGAAAAGGGCACGAAAAGTCGGACCAGGTAAATGGTAACGCGGCGTCATCTTGCACCACAACCATTCGTGACGGGACTGGCGCCTCAATGCTGCGGCTGAGATTGCCGGTAAGATAGGCGGCGTTGCTGGAGTGATGATTGGTGTTATCTGGGCAGACGCCGTACCATGCCTTGTGGCTGGATAAGGGGGTGAATCAATGGACGCTGGTGCAAGCCCGCGAGAGGGTTTTCCCGACCGGCCTTGGCAGGAAGCCGGGTGGTGGTGGTTTCACATCATTCTGACGGCCTACGGGGCGTGGTTGTACGGAGATGCGCGCGGTTTTCGGACTCGGCATCATCGGGAACTCGTCGAGGGAGATTACAAGAGCCCTCCGCCTGCCGGCAGGTATGCAGACCAGGAGGCCCGGAGCCGCAAGTCGCTGAAGCACGAACCGGTGTCGTGGCCGCCCGAGTGGCGTGCCGTGATTGGCGGAGCGCTGGTTGCTCGCTTGCAGCATCTCGGGGCGTTTGTGCTGTGTGCGGCGGTCAGCCGTCAGCATGCGCATCTCCTGGCGAAGGTGCCGCGGAGGGAGGCGGGAGCTTGGACGGGGCTGGCCAAGAGACATGCGTGGTTCATCGCTCGGGCCCACGGTTGGGTGGGCAAGATGTGGGGCAAGCGGGGTAAGCAAGAGCCGGTGCGCGACCGGCGGCATCAAATGTGTAGCGGTACATCCTGGATCACGAGAAAGAGGGCACCTGGGTTTGTCGCTGGAAAAAGGTGGAGTGAAAGCCCAGGGCGCCTAGGTGCGGCGCTCGGAGAGGAAAGCCCACGGATTGCAATCCGTGGGCTTTTTGACCGAATGCGTTTGTGATTTCCGTGGGCTTTCACCGAGTGCATTTGTGAGAAGCAAGAGCACCCCAGGCCTGCTCAGGCCGCGTGGGGGTCAGTCTTCGTCGAGGAGCTGGGGAGTGGGACGGGGAGGCAGTTCTGCCTGGCGCACGCACAGGCGGCGGATGGCGGTAGCCCGCCCTGTGTGGGGATCGACGTCGACAATGGTGCCGCAGAGGCGGACGTCGTTCTTGGCGACTTCGAAATGTGCGGGGAAGAACGTGCGTGTGGCTTCCAGCACGCGGTCGATGCGCCGTCCCAAGATGCTCTCGAAAGGGCCGGTCATGCCCACATCGCACTGGAAGGCCGTGCCGCCGGGAAAGATCTCTTCATCGGCAGTGGGTACATGAGTGTGGGTACCCAGCACGGCGGAGACGCGGCCGTCGAGATAGCGGCCCATAAGCTGCATATCGCTGGTGGCCTCGGCGTGGAAGTCGAGGACGATGACTTTGGCGCGAGCGCCGATCTCGGCAAGGACGCGGTCTGCGGCTGCCCAGGGGCAATCGACGGGGCGCATGAAGACGCGTCCAAGCAGGCTGATAACGGCGGTGGGGGTGCCATCGCGTGCGGTGACGATGGTCCAGCCGCGGCCGGGAGCCTGAGGTGGGTAGTTGGCGGGCTTGAGGATGTTGGTTTCGGATTGGAGGGTGGCGGCGATCTCGGCGCGGCGGTAGATGTGGTCGCCCAGGGTGATGCAGTCGATGCCGTGGGAGATGAGTTCTTTGTAGATGCGCGGGGTAATGCCGGAGCCGCCGGCGGCGTTTTCGGCATTGGCGATGACGAGGTCGAGGCGGTGTTGTTCGATGAGCCAGGGGAGGGCCTGTGCCACGATGGTGCGCCCCGGCTTGCCGACGATATCTCCGATCAACAAGAAGCGCACGCGGGGGTCTCGCAGGAGGGTGTGGGGAGGTTAGCGTGCTACCTCGGTGAAGCGGCTCTCGCGTAGCACGGTGACCTTGATTTCGCCGGGGTAGGTGAGTTGTTCTTCGAGGGCTTTGGCGATGTCTCGGCAGATCTTGGCGGCGGTGGCGTCGGTGGTATCTTTGGCAGAAACGAGGACGCGTAGTTCGCGGCCGGCCTGGATGGCAAACGCTTGTTCGACGCCTGGGAAGCGGCTGGCGATGGCTTCAAGTTCTTCCATGCGTTTGATATAGCGTTCCAGGGTTTCGCGGCGTGCGCCGGGGCGGCTGGCGCTGACGGCATCGGCGGCGGCCACCAGGACGGTGTAGGGCTGTTCGATGCGCAGGTCGTCGTGGTGTCCCAGGGCGGCGTGCACGACCTCGGGCCGTTCGCCGTAACGTTTGAGAAGGTCGGCCCCGACTTTGGGGTGGCCGCCTTCGGCCTCGTGGTCGGCGGCCTTACCGATGTCGTGCAGCAGACCGCAGCGGCGAGCCAGGCGGGCATCGAGTCCCACTTCCTCGGCGAGCATACCGGTGAGGAAGGCAACCTCGATGGAGTGGCGGAGCACATTCTGGCTGTAGCTGGTGCGGAACTGCAGCCGGCCCAGCAGGGGGATGAGCTTTTCGTGCAGATTGCCGATTTCTGCTTCCTGAACGGCTTGGCGGCCTAGTTCCAGCAGGTGTTTTTCCATTTCGGCCTGGGTTTCAGCCACCACTTCTTCAATCCGGGCCGGATGGATGCGGCCGTCGGCGATCAGCCGCTGGAGGGAGAGGCGGGCTACCTCGCGGCGGATCATGTCGAAGCCGCTCACGATCACCACTCCCGGCGTATCATCGATGATCACATCGACGCCGGTGGCCTTCTCGAAAGCACGGATGTTGCGGCCTTCGCGACCGATGATGCGGCCCTTCATGTCGTCGTTGGGGATGTCCACCGTGCTGGTAGTGGCTTCCGCCGTGTGGGCCGCCGCGTAGCGCTGCAGGGCGGTGATCACCATCTCCCGGGTACGCTCTTCCAGGGTTTCGGCCAGCTTGCGTTCGTGGCGGATCACGATCTCGCCGGCTTCCTGCTGCAATTCGCGCTCGAGCTGCTCGAGCAAGTAGCGCGTGGCCTCTTCCCGGCTCAGCCCGGCGATGCGGTGCAGGTTCTGCCGCTGCTGCTCGATGAGCTGGGCCAGCTCCTCGTTGCGACGGTTCGTCTCCGCCAGCCGCTCCGCCAGCTTGCGCTGGTTGTGCTCGACCATCTTCTCCTGCTTGCGAAGCTGCTCGGCCTGCTGCTCCAGGGCATCCTGCCGCTTATCAACCATGCGTTCGCGTTCGTGGAGTTCCTGCCGAAGCTGGGCCAGCTCGCGCTCCCCTTGGGCACGCTGCTGGATGGCCGCCTCTTTGATCTGCAACTCGGCTTCCTTGCGGCGGTTTTCGATCTCCCGGTCGGCTTGCGCCAGACGCTCGCGGGCCTCACGGTCGGCGTCGCGCAGGTGGAGGTGATCGAGCACCTTGACCAGCACGAAGGCCAGCGCAAAGGCGAGCACGGCCGTGATGATCACAGCCAGTACCAGGGTTGTTCCCTCAGCGGCAAACAGCAGCCAGGCCACGGTGCGCTCCTTCCACCTGCAAAGGGGACGGGCACGCTGCAGGCTGGCCGGCATGCTCCGTCCCCGGGGGGGCGGGTGCGGTCTTGGACGGTGCGTGGGGCTGCTCTGCCACAGCACTGGCGGCTGTGGTCTAGCCAACGGGGCTAGCACCCCTCAAGCGCGTCAGATTGCCGGTGTCGGCCCTTAACGCTCCACAGGCACGCCTGCCAAGGGCGGGCTGGGGCTGCGGGCAGCCGGAGGATGGGTCATTCCTCGCTGCTGTGCAGAGTATCTCTGCCCGCCGCAGACAAATGACCGGCGCCGCGGCGCCACACGCTGCCAGGGGCTGGCCTTCTCCCGCAGTGGAGTGAGGAAGCGCGTCAGACGCCCCCCGCGCGGCGCGGAACAAAGGGGGCCGCATGGCGGCCGTTCCGGGCTAGGTGGTGCAGCGCGGCGGGAGTGAGGCGGCTCGCTGTGGGCAACCTCGGGCTGCGCGACCTGGCGAGCGGCCTTTAACAGTCCGAGTAGTTGCTGCAAGAGGATGACCAACACGTGCATTGCCGCATGACCTCTGATTGCCTGGCTGGTGCCAGACGATCCGATTCGACGGAATTCTTGAGTCGTGCTATTCCTCGAGGCCTGCCCCACGGCAGGCCGCCGTAGACTTATCGCTTACAGCTTATTCATACTAACAGAGATCCCTGAACCTGCAACCACTTTTCTCTGCGTGCCCCTGCTCTTCGAAACCCGCCTGGCCCAAACCTGCCCCCTTGCCGATTGGCATCAAGCCGGTCTGCTGCTCGCCGTCAGCGGTGGTCCCGACAGCGTGGCCCTGGCTTGTGCCCTGGCCGCCTGGGCCGAAGACCGATCGCAGTCCTCCGGCCGCCTCGTCCTGGCCCACTATAACCATCGGCTGCGCGGAGCAGGCTCAGATGCGGACCAGCAATTCGTCGTTCGACTCGCCGAGCAACTGGCCTTACCGCTTTGCCTCGGTCAGCGGCAGTGGGAAGGGGGCACCCCACAGCCCGCCGCAGCACCCTTGCCCGCCGAAGCCGAACCCGCTCCCACCTCGCCCGGTGTCTCCGCCAGCCCCCAACCGGCTGGGCACGCGGGCCAGCGCGGGAGCCAATCGCTCGCGTCTCCTTCGCCTTCGCGGCGACTGTCTGAGGCTGCCCTGCGCGGCGAGCGCTACCGCTTCCTCCTCCAAACGGCGCTGGCCCATGGCCTCCGTTTTGTCGCCGTGGCACACACGGCAGACGACCAAGCGGAAACCATCCTGCACCGGCTGCTGCGCGGCACCGGCATCCACGGGCTGGCCGGCATGCCCCCCTCACGCAGCCTTGGTTCCAACGTCACTCTGGTACGACCCCTGCTCGGCTTCCGCCGCAGCGACGTGCTGGAGTACCTCGCACAACGCGGCCAGGCCTATTGCCTGGATGCCTCGAACATCGACCTCGGCTACACCCGTAATCGGCTGCGCCGTCAACTGCTGCCCATGCTCCAGGCCGAGTACAACCCACGTGTCGTCGAGGCCCTGCTCCGGCTGGGCGAGCAGGCCCAGCAGCTCTCTCAGCTTGCACACCATCTGGGAACCGCCTTTTACCACCAAGCACTTATTGCGGCAGGCCCGTCAGGTTTCTCGCTCGATGGCCAGGTACTGGCGACGCAACCGCCCGCCGTGGTACGCGAGGCACTGGCGCATGGTTGGCGCAGCCTGGCCTGGCCCGAGGGAGCCATGAACGCAAAACACTGGCAGCGACTGGTGCAGATGGTTCTCGACCCCCGCACACCCAGACGCTACAGCCTGCCCGGGGGGATTGTGGCACTGCGCCACCGCAGCCAGCTTACGCTCTCGCGGCCGGCCGCGTCGCCGACGGGACGCGCCGACTCGCCTGGTTCGCCCGACGGAACTGTATGTTCCCCCTAGCGTGCTCCAGCTACCATGCCCAGACCAGCCAGCGGCGTCAGCTCCCTGGGACCGGAGGACTCACGCAATTGTGTGCGCCCCAGGCTCCCGGCGCAATGCGCATCAGGAGGCATGGGGGCTTGTGCGTGGCAGGCAAAACGGGCCGGGAAAGCTGCGCACCTGCCCGGCCCGTCTTGCTGCGTCGCAAGTGGAGCGCCTTAAGGTGTGGAAAAAGGCTACTTGACCATGCTCTTCAGCGCCTTGAGTGCCCGCACCTTCACGGTGTAGCTGGCGGGCTTGGCGGGACGGTCCATGAACTCGCCCGGCTTGAAGGGGTTGGGTACGTTTTTCTGTGCCTTCCTCGCGGGCACATACTTCTTCACCACCTTGATCAGCCCCGGCACCTGAAACACGCCCGGACCGCGGCTGCTCATGGCCTTGCGGATCTCTTCCGTCAAGGCATCGAAAACACCTGCGACCTGCTTGCGCGTCAGCCCCGTGGCCTCAGCAATGTTGGTGAAGATCTGACTCTTGGTGAGGGGCTTCTTTTGTGCAGCGGCTTTCGCCATGGCTCAGTAGTTCTCCCTGCGAGGTGAAGAAAGTTGCCAGAACGGTCCGACCACATGCTGGGAAAATTAGACTGCGCGGCGCACAAAACGCAACCCATTGTGCCAACTTTTTTGGGTACGGCCGCGAGCGGCCGAGCGGGGCGGGGCAGCGCGGCGGCCTGCCGCCCGTCTCGACCCGTTCGGCCGAACCCCATCGGGGGGCAGCAGGGGCGTGCAACCTGGGTCACAGCGACGGCCGGATCGATTTGGAGGGGGCGCTTAAGCTGTAGCTACGGCCAAGCGCCGCGGCTTCGCCTTACCCCAGCCATGCGACGCCTCGGGCAGCCGAAAGACGCCCAATTGTTTGGCACGGCCATATGATGTAAGATTGTGTTTTGGCGTGGTTTACGGCGAAATGGCGCAAAGCGTGGCCGCGCTGCCCGTTGCAGCCGAGGCTGCGTCGCTCCCTCCGGGGTTAAACTTTCTAGGTGCAGCGGGCACTAACAAGGTTGGAATCGTTGCTGCAAAGGTTGCTGGAATGGAAAGGCAAAGCACGCTGCCACGTCGTTTGCTCGGATGTCGCCCGTTGGCGGGAGCGGCCGTCCTGGGCCTCCTGGCGTTGACAGGCCTTTCAGCCCCCCTGAGGGCGGCTGAGCCCCGCCCCATGCAAGAGGCAGACGCCGCGGCCGAAAACCAGCAACAAGGCCAGGACGTACGCGCCGCCGAGCAGGATCAACAGCCCCAGACTGACCAGCCCGCAGACCGGGCCGCCGCAGACCAGCCCGATACCGGGGAGCAAAAGCCAAAGGTCCAGCAGGCCGGTGCGAAGCAGGCTGACGGTCAGATGGGAGAAGGCCAGCAGCCCGGGGGGCAGCAAGCACAAGATCAACAGGCAAAAGATCAGCAGGCAGAACAGCAGCGGTTGATGCGTCGGATGCGTGCCTTGCAGCGCGTGCTGGTGCGGCAGAGGGGGGGGCGGGCCGTGCTGCGTCCTGCGCTTGCCAACTCGGAGGGAGAGGCGTTCGAAGACAACGTGTTCTTTCCTCCTGATCGAGAGACCATGCAGCTTCTTACCAAGGCGAAAGAGCTGCTAAAGGCCAAGCGCTATACAGAAGCCGTCAAGTTCCTGGGCAAGATCCTTACCGAGTCGGAAGACCACTTCTTTCAACCCGAGAAAGACCAGCCCATCTATCGCAGCCTGAAGGCAGAGGCCCAGCGGCTGATCGGCAGCATGCCCGAGGCGGGCCGCGAGGCGTACGAACTGGAGTATGGCGCCGTGGCGCGCCGGGCACTGGAGCATGCCGCGGCCACGGGCGACTTGGCCGGTCTGGCAGATGTCTCGCGCCAGTACTTCCACACGCGGGCAGGCTACGAGGCCACCTACTTGTTGGCCCTGGCCAATCTGGACCGCAATCAGCCCTTGGCGGCCGCGCTCTGCCTAAAGCGGCTGCAAGAGTCTCCGGCGGCAGCGCGCCTGGATCCTGGCCTGAGTTTCATGCTGGCCGTGTGCTGGCAGCGAGCCGGGGTGACTGCCAACGCGGCGGCCGTACTGCTGGATCTGCGCCGGCGGCTGCCGGAAGGCAAAGTAACGGTTGCCGGCAAGCGGCTGCCGCTGGCCGCCTTGCCCGAGGCCAGCAGCCGAGACGCGGCAGCACAAGCCGTGGCATGGTTGGAGCGCGTGGCGGGTACGGCTGCCCTGCCTTCTCTGGATGCGGCCCGCGAGGAATGGGTGCTGTTCCGCGGAAGCCCCGCCCGCAATGCCCGTACCCGGGGGGGCATGCCCCTGCTGAACCGCCGCTGGGCAGTGCGTGTGATCAACGACCCCTTTGCCCAGGAGGAACTCTCCCGGCTCGCCCAGGCAGAGGCTGACCAGGGTACGGCAAGCGTGCCGGCGTTGCAGCCCCTGGCGGTGGGGGGCTGGGTGCTGATGCGTGGCCTGACGGGCCTGGAGGCCGTGGATTTTCGCACGGGCAAGCGTGTGTGGGCCGGCGGGGTGGACGAATCGGTGCGGCAGCTTCTCGAAAGTGCTGCGCCGAGCGGTCTGTGGCAGAACAATCCTCCGCTTTCGCAATGGTTGGCGGACCGTGTGTGGCGAGACATGGTATACGGCCAGATGTCGAGCGACGGGCGGCATGTGTACTGTGTGGAGGACTTGGGGGTGAGTTTTGTCACCCCGGCGCAGGCGGGCATGGTGCTGGCAAACGGCCGGTTGCTGACGCAGCCTACTGGACCCAAGCCGTATAACCGTTTGGCGGCCTATGAGCTGGCCACCGAGGGCAAGTTACGGTGGGAGCTGGGCAGCCAGCCGACGGAGGGCGGCTTGCCGCTGGCGGGGGCGTTTTTCCTTGGTCCTCCGCTACCATTGGCAGGCCGCGTGTACGTGTTGGCGGAGTTGAAGGGGGAGGTCCGTCTGGCCGCCATTGAGGCGATGACGGGTAATGTAGAGTGGACGCAGCAGCTTGCCTCGCTGGCCAGCTCGATTCTGGAGGATCCGCTGCGCCGCAACACGGGGGCCACGCCTTCGTATGCGGATGGGGTGCTGGTCTGCCCCACGGCTGTGGGAGCAGTGGTGGGCGTGGATCTGACGACGCGGAGCCTGTTATGGGGCTACCAGTATCCGCAGGAGGCGACGGCGGACTACCGCGGTGCCGTGGCTTTGAAGCTGCGTGCCAGCGGGATGGTGCTGGAAGATCTGGCCGCCAATCAGCGCTGGGTCGATTCCACGGTGACGCTGGCAGAGGGCAGGGTGCTGTTGACTCCGCCCGAGTCCAACGAGTTGCACTGTTTGGATCTGGTTCAGGGCAGTCTGCTCTGGAAGCGGCCACGCGACGACGGCATGTACGTCGGCTGCGTACACGACGGCTTGGTGCTGATTGTGGGCCGGACATCTCTGCGTGCCGTGCGTCTGGCAACGGGAGAGCCGGCCTGGACCGGCGAGGCGGTGGCCTTGCCTTCGGGGGCCGCGCCCAGCGGCCGCGGCTTCTTTAACGGCGAGTTGTACTTCTTGCCGCTCAGCTCCGGAGAGGTAGCGGCGGTGCGCGTGCGTGACGGGTCGATCGTGGCCCGCGCTCGGAGCCGCACCGGCAGCGTGCCAGGCAACTTGATCTGCTATCAGGGAGCCGTGATCTCGCAGGGAGCGCAGGAGTTGGAGTGCTTCTTCCAGATCGAGGATCTACGCCGGCAAGTGGCTGCCGACCTGGCAGAGCACCCCGATGATCCCGTCGCTCTGGCACGCCAGGGAGAGCTGTTGCTGGACGAAGGCCGGCATGCGGAGGCGATCGACCATCTTCGTCGCAGCTATGCCCTGAACGCCGATCCCCACACGCGGGGCTTGCTGGTAGACGCCCTGACGGAGGCCCTGGCCAGCGATTTTAAGCAGCACCGGCAGGCGGTGGAGGAGCTGGGCAGCCTGGCCACGGAGCCGCAGGAGCAATCGCGGTACTTGCGGGTAGTGGGGCAGGGCTTGCAGCGGGAGGGAGAATACTGGCCCGCGTTTGAGACTTACTTGAAGCTGCTGGAGCTGGCGGCCGCAACCGAGCTGGAGAGAATCGACGCTGCCCATTCGGTGCGGCGCGACCGCTGGGTACAGGCGCGCCTGGCCGAGCTGCGTGCTGCCGCTGATGAAGCAGCGCGCCGAGAGATCGATGCGGCGGTGGCCGAACGGTTAGCGGCAGCCCAGGCGGCTGCCGGCACGGAAGAACTGACGCGTTTCGTGCGGCACTTTGGTTTCCATCCCGCCGCCGATGAGGCACGCGTGGTGCTCGCCGCCCGGTTGGCAGAGGAGGGCCGCCTGCTGGAGGCCGAGATCCGGCTGGAACAGGTGGAATTGCTGGCTGATCGACCCGCCGCCCGCGCGGCCACGGCCCGCCTGGCCATGCTGCTCCACTCCGCCGGCCGAGACGAAGAAGCGGCCCGCTGGTATCGCCGGCTTGCCGGTCCCCTGGCGGAGATCGAGTGCCTGCCAGGCCAAACCGGCCAGCAGATTCTCGACGGCCTTGCTGCCCCAGCGGGGATGCGCGCCATCCTCTCGGGCCAAGACCCCTATCCGCGCGGCGCGGTCGAGCAGCAAGACGGACCGGGACAGCAAGGCTCGGCATTTCCGCTTTTCCCGGTGGAGGTGCGCTTTGGGCGCAGCAGCTTCCTCGCCAACTCCACGATCTACCTGGAACACAATCAGCACGTGCTGGTGGCGCGGGATTCCCAGGGCCGAGAGCGCTGGCGTCTGGGCCTGCGCGAACGCAGCGACATGATCTTCCTCGGCAACCAGCTCACGCAACTGCAAGGAGCGGGGCACCTGCTGCTGGTCTCCCTGGGGGTGGAACTGGTCGCCATCGACGCTCTGGGCAGTCCCGGCGATCCGCGGCCGCGGGTGATCTGGCGGCAACCGCTGGCCGATCCCAACACGCTGGCGACGGCGCGGCAGTTTGGCTTCCAGCAGCGGATGCTCAATGTGGCCGGCCGATTGCCCCGCATGGTCATTACAGACAATCTTGGCCGCCCCCTGGGCAGCGCCGGAGCCGCTACCCCCCATTACGTGTGTTACCAGCGTGCCCGGCAGGTGATCGCCGTCGATCCTCTGAGCGGTGAAACGCTCTGGCAGCGCAGCGACCTGCCCGCCGGCTGCGAGATCATGGGAGACCGCGATCTGGTGTTCGTGACCCTTCCCAGCGGCGGCGAAACGGTTGTGCTGGACGCGCTGGACGGCCGCGAGGTGGGACGGCGCTCCTTGCCCCCCCCTGAAAGCCGCTCCATTGTGCAGGGCCGCGAACTGGTCACCTGGACCAATGAAGGCCGCTGGGTGCTCCGCCGCACGGATGCCTGGACGTATCAGACCCGCTGGGAGAAGCAGTTCCACGTGAACAGCCGCATCTGGGCCGTTGAGGAGGAGGCAGTCGGCGTGCTCGAACAGGGCCGGCGGTTTGTGCTGGTCGATGCCGCCACGGGCCAGATGCTTGTAGACGCAGAGGTCGAAGCCGGCCCAAACCTGATCGACGTGTTCGTCCTGCGCACCCCGAGCCATGATCTGCTGCTGCTGAACCACGCGCCCCAGAACCAGAACAACAAGACCTTCCAACCCGTTCCCTATCAGGCCTGGGGTATTCCGCTACTCAACGGGCGCATTTATGGCTTCGAGCGGCGGCCGAACGAAACTGTCCGGGCCGCGAGCTGGGTAACCCCTATCAAGAACCAGGGCCTGCTGCTCACCCAGCCAGCCGGCCTGCCCGTGCTTGTGTTCGCTACGAGTGTCTGGGAGCAAGTGAACGGCCGCCAGCAGCCCTCCGGCACCGTCGTCTGTCTCGATAAGCGTACGGGCCGTTTCGTGTACCGGCACCAAACCGCCGGCCAGTTGCAGTCTGTGGAATGCGTGGGCGATCCAACTTCCGGCTCTGTTACCGTGCGCACGCTCCGGGCCTCCGCTGTGCTGAAGTTTACCGATCAGCCCTGGCCTGAATCGCCGCAGCAGGGTGTGTCTGAAGAAGAACAGGCGCCTGGAAAGGACCGCTTGCAACAACAGCGCCAGCCGCCACAAAAGGAAGATGCCGATGCCCAGCCGCAGGCCGACCTCGATGAAGGTATGGCCGAAGATGGCGCTGAGGACGGAGATACAGACGAGGCGGACGACGAAGATGCAGCCGATGAGGATGCAGCCGACGAAGGTGCAGCCGACGAAGATGTAGACGATGCAGACGCTGCGGATGATGACCATGCATTCCCTGAGGCGTCCGATGAATCGGAAGATGCTCCAGCCGCCAGTGAAGGCGAGGATGGTGGAGATGTTCCGTAGCAGCTTGCGTTGCCCCGGTCAGGCAGCTTGTACAAATGGCGGCCGGAGCGGCCGCCGTGAGACCTGGAGTCCTGCGGGGCAGGCTGGCCTGCTCGCCGGCGTGCGGGCGAAGGCATGCCATTGCTCCCGCTTCCGCGCGTGGAGGGCGAGCCGCTGTGCATGCTATGTGATGGCGCTGCTGCTGGGGGCTGCGCTACCTGTTGAAGGCCAGCCCCCTCTTCAAGAAGAGAAGCTACAGCGAGTCGTCTCGCGCGGTCTGGACTGGCTGGCCAATACGCAGTCTCGGCTGGGACACTGGTCCGCCAACGAGGGCCGCTATCCCACGGCAATGACGGCCCTGGCGGGCATGGCCATGTTGTGCGAAGGCTCGACCACCACGCAAGGGAAATATGCGTTGAACCTGCGCAAGGCGGTGGATTACCTGGTGAGCCGCAGCCGTCCCAACGGGCTGATTGGGGACCCCACGCGCGATGACCACTATACTTATGGTCACGGCTACTCGATGCTGTTCCTCTCGCAGGTGCTGGGGGAAGAGGAGGATGAGGAGCGGCGTGAGACGCTCGTGGACGTGTTGACGCGTGCCGTGCAATTTACGGGCGAGGCGCAGACGGCCGCTGGGGGTTGGGGGTATGTCAGTGCGCGGGACGGGCACGGTTTTGACGAAGGCTCGACGACGATTACGCAGGTGCAAGGGTTGCGGGGCTGCCGCAATGCGGGCATCCCCGTACCGAAGGAGATCATCGAGCGAGCGGTGGGCTACATCCGCCGCTGCACGTTGGACGATGGGGGGGTGCAGTAC
>JAIMBC010000127.1 GCA_023511675.1 Pirellulales bacterium | reverse complement strand
GGTCAGCTCCATGTATCAGGGTCCCTAGGGAGTTTAGCGAATTCTATGCCCCTTGTCTGGGCCGCCGCGCGCCGTGGGGCCGCTTGCCGGCCGGGCGCCTCCAGTGTTTGACCCGTCGCCGGCAAAACGTAGAGTTCTGTTGTGGCTGTTGTCGCGCCGGCCTTGCATACCGCACCGGCATCGATTCCTTACCCCCCTCTGCTGACTCTTTATGGGCGAGAAAACCCACGATCTGCTCGCACGCCTGGCTGGCCGGGCCGAGGATGATTCCGCCGCGGCGTGGCAGTCGGTGGCTGCCACGGAACCCGAGGCCGCCAACCCAGCCGACACGCCAGAAGACCCGCGCCTGGAAGAATTGCTGCGGGCCATTCGCAGCCTGGCCGGCCCCGCCGACACGGCGGCGCCGCGAGCCGCGGAGGCGGTGTGCATTCCGTCTCGCGCAGGCGAGGCGGACGGCAAATCCCGCCCAGGCGCAACCCCTGCCGCCAAGGCCCCCACATCCAATGCGTTTGTGCCCCAGGAGCCTGAGTCGCTGGCCGCAGCGGGCCTAACGGAGGGTGAGATCGAGGCCTTGGCCCTCAAGTACCTGCTGTCGATCGGCAACGCCACGGGCAGGGCCGTGGCCGAGCAGGTGAAGCTGCCGTTCAGGCTGGTGCATGGGCTGTTGCAAGATCTCAAGTCGCGGCAGTTGGTGGTGTACCGCGGCGCCTCTGCGGCGAACGACTACGAGTATCAGCTTACCGATCTGGGGCGGGAGCGGGCACGGCGGTTTTCCGATCACTGCACGTATTTCGGCAGCGCCCCGGTCAGTCTGCGAGACTACATCGCCAGCGTGGCCGCGCAGAGCCTGACGCAGCAGCATCCCACGCTGGACGATCTGCGGCGCGCCTTCGAAGACCTGTTGCTCAGTCCGCGGATGCTGTCGCGGCTGGGGCCGGCGATCAACTCCGGCCGAGGCCTGTTCTTGTATGGGGCGCCAGGCAACGGCAAGTCGAGCATTGCGGAGCGGATCACGCGTGCGTTTGGCGAGGCCATCTGGATCCCCCGCGCGCTGGGTGTGGATGGCGACGTGATCCGCCTCTACGACCCAGCCAATCACGAGGAGTTGCCCTTGGAGGGGCACGAGGGCCTGCTCGACGATCGGCGGATCGATCGACGCTGGATCCGCATCCGCCGGCCGACCATCATCGTGGGCGGCGAACTCACCATGGAGCAGCTCGAGGTGACGCTCAACAGCGCAACAGGAATCTGCGAAGCGCCGTTGCAGCTCAAGAGCAACTGCGGCACGCTGGTGATCGACGACTTCGGCCGGCAGCGGATGAGCACCGACGAGCTGCTCAACCGCTGGATCGTGCCCCTGGAGAAGCGGTTCGACTTCTTGAATCTTCCCAGCGGCAAGAAGATCCAGGTGCCCTTCGATCAGCTCATCGTGTTCTCCACGAATCTCGAGCCGCGAGATCTGGTGGACGATGCCTTCCTGCGCCGTATTCCCTACAAGATCTCCGTGGCGGATCCCACCGAGGAGGAATTCCGCGAGCTGTTCCGGGTCATGTGCCCCAAGCTCGGCTTCGAGTATTGCGAACGCGCCGTTGACTACCTGATCCAAACGCATTACCGCAAGGTGGAGCGGCCCTTCCGTTGCTGCCATCCCCGCGACCTGCTCTTGCAGATCCGCAACTTCTGCCACTTTCACAATCAGCCGCTCGAACTGAGCGAGGAGTACTTCGACTTCGCGGTGGAAAATTACTTCGCCGTGATGTGATGGCCGCCGGCTGGTACGCACCGGCTGATCAGCACCGACCTGCTAGCCGCCGACTGATCGCCGGCGACTCATTGCCACCGCCCGACCGCCGCCGGCTGATAGCCACTGGCCGATGTCCACCGGTCCATAGCCGCCCGCTAGCCGCCAGCATGAGCAGCGCCGGCAGCGCTGCACGCGTTGCGTGCGGGCAAAAGTGGAGTACCATGGAGCCGCCCATGACCTACTCTGGCGAGCTTGCACGCGACCTGGCCCATCTGATCCATCCCCTGCACCAGCCTCAGGCGCAGGCCCACGGGCATGTGTGGCTGCGAGGGGAGGGGGCTGAGCTGATCGACCATAGGGGCCAGCGCTTTCTCGATGCCCTGGCTGGGTTGTGGAATGTGCTCGTCGGGCATGGGAGGGTCGAGCTGGCCGAGGCGGCCTCGCGGCAGATGCGGGAACTGGCCTTTGCCTCGGCGTATGCGGGCAGCAGCAATCGGCCGGCCATCGAACTGGCCGAGCGGCTGGCAGGTCTGTGCTATCCCAACATTGGCAAGTTCTTTTTCACCTGCGGGGGGGCGGAGGCGAATGAGACCGCCATCAAGACGGCACGCTATTACTGGAAGCGTGCTGGCCACCCGGGCAAGTACAAGGTGGTTTCCCGCACCTACGCCTATCACGGCACGACGCTGGCTGCCATGTCGGCCACGGGCCTGGCGTCGTACTGGCCGATGTTCGAGCCGCGGGTGCCGGGCTTTGTGCACATTGCCAGTCCTTATCCCTACCGCTTTGCGGCCCGGCCGGGCGATCCTCGCTCGCCGGGTGAGCAGGCGGCCGACCTGCTGGAACAGGCCATCCAGGAAGAAGGCCCTGACACGGTGGCAGCCTTTCTGGCCGAGCCTGTCCATGGCGCCGGCGGCGTGATTGTGCCGCCTGACGATTACTGGCCGCGGATCCGCCAGATCTGCGACCGGTACCAGGTCCTGCTGATCGCCGACGAAGTGATCACGGGTTTCGGCCGTACGGGGCCGTGGTTCGCGCTGGAGCGTTACGGCATCCAGCCCGACCTGGTAACCTTTGCCAAGGGCATCACCAGCGGCTACTTTCCGCTGGGCGGCGTGGGCATGAGCCACGCCATCGCCGAGGCGCTGGACAGCGCTGCGGACACCTCGACCTGGATGCACGCCTTTACCTACTCGGCGCATCCGGTCGGCTGCGCGGTGGCCCTGGCCAATCTCGACATCCTGCAACGCGAAGGGCTGCGCGAGCGGGCCGCTGAGCTGGGCCGGCGGCTGCTGGCCGGGTTGCAGTCGCTGGCCGTTCATCGTCACGTGGGAGAGGTGCGCGGGCTGGGGCTGATGGCGGCAGTCGAGCTTGTGGCCGACAAGCAGACGCGGGCCGAGTTCCCCCCCCAGGAGCAGGTGGGTGCGCGCGTGCATGCGGCGACTCAGCAACTCGGCATGTTCACACGTCTGCGGCAAGATGTGTACAATTTCGCCCCCTGTTATGTTGCGAGGGAGGATCAGATCGACCGCATGGTCCGCATTCTGGGAGATGCCATCGAGGCGGTGCTGGGGCCGCCCTGATCTGCCGGCAGGCAGTACCCAAGCATGTCGGCCCCCTCCGCGCGGCAGACGCCGGAAAGCCAGGTGTTCGCGGCAGCCGCAGACAAGCGGCGGTGGCAGCCTCGCGCAGCTTGGGCCCGGATGGAGCGCGCAGCTTGGGCTGTTACGGCCCCGCGTCCAGCCGGTTTGCCTCGGATGCGCTGATGGCGCGGTCGCCATCGACATCGAGCTGGGAGAATTGCTCGGGCGTTCCCAGGAACTCTCGTGGTGTCACCACGCCATCGCGATTGAAATCCATGTGCAAGAACCAGCTTGGCGTGCGGGCAGGGGCGGGCGGCCTCCCCGGAAGTACGGCCAAGGGGGGCCTGGAACGTGCCGTACCGCGGCCGCGCGAGAAGGTGGCGGTGATCGTCGCCGGAATCTCGCTTGCGTCCACGGCCGTGTCGCCGTCCTGATCGAGCGATTGTAGCACGCTGACGCAATGGGCCAACTCTGCCGCGCCCAGACGGCCGTCTCCGTTGCTGTCCATCAGGGCGAACAGGGCGTCCCGGTCATCGGCTGCCGTGACATGCACTCCTGTGAGCAAAGGCGCGACCAACATTTCGTAATAAGCCCGCAGTTCTTTAGGGTAGAGCCTTTCGTCTCCGTCCCGGTCCAGCACCTTGAATTCGGGTAAACCGCCAGGCCGCACACGCAGTTCCTCGGCCGTGAGGTAGCCGTTGCGGTCCGTGTCGACAAGCGCCATCAACCCCTCGACCTGCTGGGTGGGATCGTAACCCAGCGGAGCGTCATCAAGCAAGAACCGCACCTGCCAGGTGCTGGTACGCACCAGCACCTGGAGGGAGGGCGTCTGGATCGTCGCGCCCGCGCGGCGCAGCGCCGTCGCCTCGGCCAGCTCCAGCGCAGGCGAAGCTTCGCTGAAGCGGCACGCCACCACCAACGGCGCGGCCGCCTCGGCCAGGCCTTGCAGCTCATCTTGTGTGACCAGCCCGCTGGCATCTTTTTTATCCAGCGCGGCATGCAGCTCCGGGAAGGAGCCGAATGCCTCCGCGGGCAGGCCGCTCGCCGCCTCGACCATTTCCGCCAGTCGATAGTAGATGGAGTCAAACCGGCCCTGGGGCGTGCAATCGAAGGCCGCGGGAGGATACCCCCCATCGTCTGCGGCGGCCATCAGGCTCCCAGGCGAGGCCAGCTCATCCAGGGCCACCAACCCGTCGTCGTTGGCGTCGCGACTCATCAGCCGCGCAGGCAGCATCTCCATCTCCGTGGCACCGAGGAGCCCATCGCTGTTGGCGTCCGCCAGGGCACGCACGGCCGACTGATACAGGTTGGAGCCCCGAAAGCGAGTCGTGCCCGAAACCGAAAAGGCGCTTCCCGCGTCATCCACCCGCGCTACCAGACGCTCTGCCTCATCGGCATCGACCTGCCGGTTTTGATTGAGATCGTAGGACCGCAAGAAATCCTTGCGGCTCATGCCCAGCAACACGGCCTCGGGCGCACGCCCCAGTGCCTGCCAGGTGTTGTCGAACAGCTCATCCCAAAAGACGCGTCCATTGCCGTCTGCGTCTGCTGCACGCATCAGATGGTCGATCAGCTCCTGCCGCGCCGTGCGAAAGGGTCGGCCGTCAACAGTTATCTCCAGTTCGACCAGCAGCGGACCTTCCGGTGTAAACAGCAACAAGCGCGCTAGCGCGTTGGAATCGCGGCCCGCGGCCTCGCCTTCACCAGCAGCGCCCCGTTCGTGTTCCGCCGCCACTTGCTGTTCACCGCCGGCTTGCTGCTCCCTCCCCACCTGCTGTTCCGTGCCCGGCGGCCGTTCAGTGCCTGCCCGCAGTGCAGCGGCAGACTGCTGTGCGGTCTGCCGGCGCTGGACGCGCTCTGCCTTTGGTGCTGGACCAGCCGGCGCCTTGGGGTGAGGTTTGGGCGGGGCTGCCTTGCTTAGCTGACGGGACCGACTTCCGGCCGCCGCCGGCGTGCGATGCGGCCCGGCCGGGTGAGGCTTGCTTGGATTGCTTTCCACCGCTGCTGCACGCTGCCCCCGTGCCGGTGTGGCACCGCCTGCCGCTTGGCTGTTCTGCGCGGGCTGGTTACTACAGCCTGGAGGCATCGTGGCGGCCAGGCATGCTAGCAGCAGGCCGGGCAGGGTGGGCCGCATGGGCTGCGTGCGTCGTGGCGCGACGAGAGGGGGAATTCGGCAAGGCGACGCCTCCGTGGCCGTCCGCACGGCCGCGGACCGCCGCGGCGCCCCCGAGGCAGCCGGCAAGCCGCCTGCCCTGGGACGATCAGTGGTTGAAAATGAACTCAACACTGTTGACCTGTGCCCAGAGAATGTCTGCCAGGCGCTGCCGGCGGTCGCTGGGAGCGCCCTCTGCCAGATAGGCCAGCCATCCGGCCCGCTCGTCATGAGTGGGCCAGCGTGAGAGCACAGACAGTGTGAGCAGGTCGATGCGCTGGGCATCGTCCAGATACGGCGCCTCCAGCGCTTGCAGCAGGCCGCTGGACTCGGGAGATGTCAGCTCTTGAACGAGCGTGCCGTTCATCAAGGTCAGCACCTGGGGAATGCCCGCTGCGAACTCGCCGGGCCGCACCAGGGCACTCTGGAAGCGTGCGACGAAGGCATCGCGCAGCCTGTCGCCGCTGCCGGGCAACTCGCCGGAAGGGGCATACGCGAGCGGGCGCCGCGTGGCGCGCACCAGGCAATCGAACAATTGCTCGGCCCTCATCGGTTTGAGCGCCATGCTGGCAAACAGCTCGGGAGGCGGATGCACTGTTCCCACCTTGCTAGAAAGCTGATACGCGCGTGAGTTTGCCAGGGCGCGATACAGGGCTCGCAGGTCATAGCCGCTGGCCACGAAATAAGCCGCCAGTTCGGCCAGCAATTCAGGATGACTGGGGGGATTGTGCTCAGCCAGGTCGTCGATCGGTTCTACCAGTCCTCGGCCGAAGAGCTGTGCCCACACCCGGTTCACGGCGGCGCGGGCAAAATAGGGGTTGTCTCGCGAAACCATCCACAGCGCCAGCAGGCGGCGGCGATTCGGGTCCGTGGCGGAAACGGCCGTGGCGCTGCCCGGAAACGCAGGAGTTGCGGCTTGGTTGGAGTCTGGCAGGGTCACCTCGCCCGTTTCGGCGTCGATCAGCCGCTGTGCGGCGCCCATCGGACCAGCAGGCCGGCGCACGCGGGCAAAGAAGGCCGCTAGCCCCCAGAAGTCGCGCTGCTTCCAGCGATCGAAGGGATGATCGTGGCACTGGGCACATTCCAGGTGCAGCCCCAAAAACAATCTCGAGGTCGCTGCGGCTAGTTCCTCGGCCTTCAGGTCTCTGGAGGTGTAGAACAGCACCGCTGGCGCGTCGCGCGCGTCGCCGGTCGCTGTCAGCAGATCGGCCACCAGCACGTCGTAGCGCCGGTTGTCGGCGATGGCAAGACGCAGGTAGGCTTGCAGTGCCCGGGCAGACTCTCGCTGCTGGCTTAACGCGTCCTGCGGAATGAGCATGTGCAGCCAGAGATTGGCCAGATGGTTCGCATGTGCCGGGCTGGCCAGCAGCTCGTCGATCAGCCGGCTGCGCTTGTCGGGAGACGTATCGGCCAGAAACGCCTGCACCTGAAATGCCGTGGGAATCAGGCCCGTAAGATCGAGCGTGACGCGCCGCAAGAACGTGGCATCATCTGCCGGAGGCGCAGGCAATACGCCCGCTCTCTCCCATCCGGCCGCCAGCCAGGCATCCACACGCTGAGCCATGGCATGCTCGTCCGGCAACGCCGCGTGCGCACATGCCGCAGCGCTCACGAATGCGGCGTACAACCAGGCACATGCTAGCCGGCCACTCATTGTTTCGCTCTCCACAAGCTGCCGACCCGGCTTGCCGTGGAACAAGTTAGGCCCTCCGCCGCCTGCCCATAGGTGGCACGAAGCGCAGCCAGCAAAAGCCGACAACAAACCGCTATTGCCTTTGCAGCCGACCCTCATTATACCGGCGGCCGCAGGGAGAGGGCAGTTTCTTTCAAGTGTTCGCCGCGGGCGGCCGATCGATAGAGCCGGCAAATCCGGTAGTCGCGGCAGGCGTGGTTTATTCGGCACAACTTCAAGCGAGGCAGGCGCTTCCATGCGATGCACACTCAGCATCTTGGCGGGTGGATGGTTGATCCTGGGATCAGCAGTTGGGGCACTGGGCCAGGCCGGCACTTGGCCGCAGAATGCTGGGGCAACGCAAGCGGCTGGGCAAGCTCCCGCATTTGGGCAAGCCACGGCCTATGGGCCGCTCACCGCCTATGGGCAGGGGATGTCCCAAGCGCCCAGCTACCCGTCGGTGCCCAGTGTTCAGGGGGCCGCCTACGCACAGGGAACGCTCTACCCCCAGGCGGGCTTGCCCGCTGCGGGGGCCGCCGGCCCCTTTGGCCAGGGTGCCACGGGGGTCGTGCAGGCCAGTGCGTATGCGCCTGCGAGCGGTTCGCAGGGGATGCCGGCATACGAAGGGCCAGCCTCCTCCGGCGGCGCGTACTATCCCGGTAGTCTTACGGCATACGCCGACGGGGCGAGTTATGGGAACAGCACATGGTGCGACACGTGCACTGACGGCTGCGCGGTGGGATGCGGCACGTGCGATGCTTGCTGTTATGGGCTGTTCGTGGGAGGGGGGCTGGTCATCGCCAGGCCGTTTGTGGAGGGAGCCACGGCCTTCAGCCGCTTTACGCCCACGGTGGCGGCAGGCAATCCGGCCACCAGCACCACCCTCGACTACCAATATGATGTTTCGCCGCGTGTGTGGTTCGGGTACATCGGGCCGGGGGGATTGGGCCTGCGTACCACCTACTGGCAATACGATCACCAGCCCAACTCACTGAGCGTGATGGACACGGGGGCGGGTGAGCAATACGAGGCCCAGGTGTTCAGTTCTGCGGCCAACTTTGCCAGCGCGCTCACCACGGCAGACGGAGAGACGCTAGGGGTGCAGTCCGGTCTGGAAGTGCATACGTTGGATCTGGAGGCGATTTACCGTGGGCGGATCGGCCGCCTGGTCTACACCACGGGCTTTGGTGCTCGCTACGGCGGCGTCAAGCACGACTATCTTGCTCGCATCGTCAACGGCACGCGGCTGTTGGGCCACAACATGGCCTTTGACGGTCTTGGCCCGACCGTGGCGTTTCAGGGCCGGCTGCCAGTGGGCTGGGGGTTCTCCGGCCTGGCGAACACGCGGTTTTCGACCCTGATTGGGGCGCAGCGCGAGCGGATCTTCGACGCGAACCAAACCAGCCTGAGCCGCAAGGTGGACGAGGTCGTCTCGGTGATCGAGCTACAGACGGGTGTGGAATGGGCAGTGCCCATCGAGGGCGGCCGGCTATTTGCGCAAACCACGGCCGAGGGCAGCATGTGGGTAGGCGGCAATAATCCGCAGTCCGACCTGGGCAATTTCGGCTTCTTTGGTATTGGATTCATGGCGGGCCTGGAACGCTAAGGCGGCTCTTCCGTACTGCCAGCGCCCCTGAGCAAGGGGCTGAGGGCGCTGGCGCGGAGAAAGACATCACGCACCGGTCCGGCCTCCGATCCGCGGCCCGTCCGGCATCCTGGAGTCCGGAGCCCTCCGGGCGATCGGCCCGACCTCAGCTCTGCGGTCCTGCCCTGGCTACTCCGCCTTGCGCAATTCCGCCAGCCGCTGGCGTGCTTGTGCCGCAAAGGCATCTGTGAATCCCTCTGCCAGCAGGCGTGCAAACTGCTCTCTGGCCCGTGTAGTCTCGCCTAGTTGGAAGTAGGCTTCTCCCAGCAGCCAGCGAGCCTCGCTCTCGAACGACGCACCCTGACCCAGCCGCACGGCGAGGGTCAGCGAGCGCACTGCTTTGGGGTACTGGCCGCGCAGCGAGGCGATCTTGCCACGCCAGAAGAAGGTCTGGCCGTGGAGTCTCTCGGTGGCGAATCTCTCCTCCCATTTGTTGAGCAGGTCGATGGCCGCGCCCAGTTCGCCGCGCGAGACGTAGTCGGCCACGCTATCGGGGAAGGCGCCCAGACGCGCTCGCCGAACTTGCGGCGGCAGCGGTCTGCCCCATGCTGCCTCGGCCTCTTGATACCAGCGGCGGGCTTCATCCAGCTCCCCTTGCCAGAGGCACACGTCTCCCATGGCGGCCAGCGCGCGGGAATAAGGCACGCGGCTGTCTTCGTCCAGCCCTTGCTGCCGCACTCTGTTCACCAGATCTTCTGCCAGGGCTGCCGCCTGCTGAGCCGCGTCTTGCCCCATACCAACCAGCCGCAGCAGCCGGGCGTAGGCCTCGCAGCACTCTGCCAGGGGCGTTTCGGGGGCAAGGGTGGCCAGATAATCCTGTACGACTGCTTGCGCATCACCCGTGTCCAACTCCAGCAGGCATTCAGCGGCAAGGCGATACATGCCTGCGGTCCACTGTGGCGACCGTTGGGCATAACGGCCAAGCCAAACGGTGCATGCCTGCTGCGCTTCTTGCCAGAGGCCCGCCTCTGCCAACAGGTGGGCCAGCTCTCGCAGGTGCAGATCGTCGAGTGCAGAGAGATCGTAGTCTCTGGCCAGGCGGGCCAACTCCAAGGGGCTGGCCTCGGCAATCTCTTCGGTCACGTGCTGGATGTCGTAGACATGCAGCGGCCAGGTTGCCTGAGCCACAATCTCCTCCGATTGGCCGGCGGCCTGCTTGGCGTTGGCGGTGTTCAGCCGCGCGGTGAGCACAACTTGATAAGTGCCCGCGGCGAGATACACGTGCTGCACATGGGGGCCTGTGGCGGTCAGGCCGTCGCCAAATTGCCACTCCCAGTGAGCGTCCGCCGGGAATCGCACGGCAAGGGGGATGCTGAAGTCCACCAGCGTGTATTGCCCTTCGTGGCGCGATTCAGGCCAGAGCGAGGCCGTGATTCGCGGCTCGAACCGTGGGGCGGGGTGCTGCTGGCGCTCGTACTGCACCACCTCCGCGTGGAGCGGCTCGGGGAAGCATTCTGGCGGAATACCCTGGAACGGCCCCGCGGCGGCGTCCGGCGGGCGCCAGCCGAGAAACGCCATTTGCTGCAGCAACACTTCTTCGTGGTAGTACTCAATGTAATGCAGCCCGGCGGTTAACCGTACCACGGTGTGCTTCTCCCCGTGGATGCCGCGATCCACCGTGTGGCGGCCCGGCCAGTGGATGAGCGGCTTGCCATCCAAAAAGGAGAAAGACGCCTCGTTCGAGGCCGTGCAGAAAGCGTACTCTCCCTCGGATGGTATCTGAATCCAGCCGCGATAGATCGACATGTAATAGTCTGATGGGCCAAAGGGGTTGTACCCGTCGGCAATCCTCCGCTGGTAGCGTGCTCCGTGAGGACCAGGGCTCGCGGCCAGCATGGCGGCGAGTTCCTCGACCGTCACGGGGTTATCGTCTTTGGCGGCCCTCCCCGCCTTCGGTTGCGGCCGAGGCCGAGCCACGGTGGTGAGCAGCAGGCCGGGCTTGGGCACCCAGCTACCCCGCGGAGGTCCGCTGCCGGGCCGGGAATCGAACACCACCTGCTCCGCGCCAGGTGCCGCCTGCGGATTGCCATAGTAGAGATACCATGTCTGGCCCACATCGCTCACCCGAAAGGCAACGATGGCATAGCGCGCCGCATCGAGAAACATCACCGCAAATGGCACGGCTTCGCCCTCAGCCGTGAGCAGCCGAAAGTCCTCTCCTTTCGCCTGGCAGCGGCCCTGCACCAGCACGCGCACCGCCGCCGTATCGATCCCCGCAAACTCCTGACCTTCCCGGATGCGCACCACGGCTCGCTCTTGCCACTGCGGCAGGTGCCAGACCGCCTCGGCGGCGGCAAGTCCTTGCCAGCTCCCGGCGAGCCAGCCAACCGCCAGCACCCCCCACACGAGAGACCGCACGGCGACTTGGTTCAGTACGCAGGCTTGCTGCCCGACGCCCGTCGCAGCAGGGAAAACCCGCCGGGCTGGCAGCAGTTTGCGCCGCGTTTTCTGCTCTGGGCATGCCATCTGCAACACCTCTCCATGCACGAGCAAAGTGTAACCAGGCGTCCTCGTCTTCCCTACCAGGAATTGGCGGCTTTTTCTCAAGCGTTATCCCCAGGAACGCCGATAACCGCTCCGCCATTCCATCCCCAAACGCTTCCTTCTCGTCCCTCGCCAGCATGCAGCTCGACCCGGCCGCCCTAGCCGCCGCGTGCACTCAGGCCCAGGCTGAGTTGGCAGAAGCGCTTGGCCGGCTCCTGGATCGCGCGGTGCGCGTCACGGTTGGTCAGCCCGCAACCTGGCAGGCCTGCCAGGCCGATTGCGCCGGCGGCGGCCTGTTGCTGGTTCTAGGCGGGCAGCAGGCGGTACTGGGAATCCTCTCCGACCGCTCGGGCCTGGTACCGCCCTGGTGCAAGGCTCCTGATGCCACGGGTCGCAGCCGCCTGGCCACTCTGGCCCAGGAAGTCTTGCTGCTGGCGTTGCCCGAAGGGGCTGTCGAGGAATCGTTCACCGCCGGCTACGTAACAGACGTGCATGTCGCAGCGCAACGTGCGGCACTGCCGCCAACCGCGAACGCCGTGCCCCTGTTGCTTGCGCAAGAGGGCGGCCCGCCCGCGACGATCTACCTGGTGTGGCCGGCCATGAACGCCCCGGTAGCGCTGCAAACGGACGTCGAACCGCCTGCCGAAGTGGGCTCCCAGCCCGCGGCAGAGGCACAGCCTCAGGCTGCAGCCCAGGCTCAGACTGCAGCCCAGGCTCAGACTGGGGCGGCCCTCCAGACCGGAACACCGGCACACAGCCTTTCAGCAGAGGCCACATCGCGGCCGGCGCGGATTCGCAGCGTGGCGGAACTTCCGCCATATACGCAAAGTTTGCTGCGTATCAAGCTGCCCCTGGTGGTTACACTGGCCAGCCGCAAGCAGCCGGTAGGCCGCATTCTCGACCTTGGTCCAGGATCCATTCTGCAGTTCGAGAAGTCTTGCGAAGAACTTCTGGACGTCGAGGTCGGCGGCCATTGCATCGCCCGTGGAGAGGCCGTGAAGGTGGGCGACAAGTTCGGCATTCGTATTGCCAGCTTTAGCCCCACGGGGGAGAGGTTCTGCCCCGTCCAGGGGGGCAACAAGCTCACCAGCTAGCCGCAATGCCGCAGTGCGCAACGAGCGTCTGCCGTCCTTGTGCAGCGGCCGTGGCTGCCTTCTCGGCTCTTGCAATGCCCGAGCGAGGGGGCCCGTCCAGCGCGCGGGCAGAGCGTACTTCCCTGCCGTCTCGGCGCTTGCCAGCCTGCTCTCGAAGACACGATCGCTACGCCGAGGTTGGCGCGCTGCGATCGTCGTCACGCCGCTAGCGGACTCGGCCGCATCGCTTCCTAGAGGCCGCCGGCGTGGCTGCGCGGTGCCGCTGGTTGCGGCTGTTGATGCCGGGTATGATGGAAAAGCAAAGAGGGCCCCCGTTCGCCGGTACAGGGGCCCTCTTGTAAGGCTGTCCGGGCCAGAGGTGCGTGGACCACACTTCCGGCACGGAGACCCACAGCCGTTAGTTCGTATCGGGACCCACGCTGCCAGACTTGAGCAGCCGTAATGGTGCGCCGGTCGCGCGGCACAACACGCAAGGCTTACCCATGACGCAGCCAGCCAAACTGGCCCTGGAAGACGGTACGGTATTCACGGGCATCTCGTTCGGCGCGCTCGGCGAGGTGGATGGGGAGGTGTGCTTCAACACCTCCATGACGGGCTATCAAGAAATCCTTACCGATCCGAGTTATCGTGGCCAGATTGTCACGATGACCTATCCGGAAATCGGCAACTATGGCGTGAATGCGGAGGATGTAGAGAGCTGGAGGCCGCACCTGGCGGGCTTCGTGGTGCGGCAGCTCAGCCGGAGGACCAGCAACTTCCGCGCTGAGGGGGATCTCGATGCGTACCTGAAGCAGCACGGCATTGTGGGCCTTGCCGGCATCGACACGCGTACGCTGGTGCGGCACCTCCGCAGCCGTGGTGCCATGAAAGGCGTGCTCTCCACCATCGATCTCGACGATGCCAGCCTGGTGCGCAAGGCGCAGGCCAGCCCCGGCCTGGTAGGCCGAGACCTGGTACGTGAGGTGGTCCCCTCACAGCCACGTGTTTGGTCCCAAGGCCTCAGCCCCTGGTCCGTGCTCGGAGAAAGCCCTGCTTTCTCCTGGCCCGGCGAAGCACCCCACATCGTGGCGCTCGACTACGGTATGAAGTGGAACATCGCCCGCCATCTGGCCCAACTCGGTTGCAAGGTCACCATTCTGCCGGGTACCTCCGACGCCGATACCATTCTGGCGCACAAGCCAGACGGTGTGTTCCTCTCCAACGGGCCGGGCGACCCAGAGCCCCTCACCTATGCCATCGAGGCCATTCGCGGCGTGCTCGGTAAGGTCCCCATTTTCGGCATTTGCCTGGGCCACCAGCTCCTCTCGCTCGCCTGCGGCGCGCGGACCTTCAAACTCAAGTTCGGCCACCGCGGGGCCAATCAGCCCGTCATGAACCTGCACAAGGGCACGGTCGAGATCACGTGCCAGAACCATGGCTTCGCCGTGGATGAGGCTACCCTGCCGGTCGAGCTGGAGGTCACCCACCGCAACCTCAACGACCAAACCATCGAGGGCGTGCGGCACCGCAACCTCCCCGCCTTCAGCGTGCAATACCACCCGGAAGCGTCCGCTGGACCGCACGATAGCCACTATCTCTTCCGCCAATTCGCAGAATTGCTGGGCGGCTCCCCCGTACGTACTTGACCGTTCCTCCGCATCAAGGATGTGCCACCATGCTCCCGCAACTCTTCCCACGGCTGCTTCGCTACCTCGCGCTTGGCTGCCTGTGCATTGTTGCCTGCTCCCGCGTAACCCAGGCCGATGACGATGGCTACGCACGCCCCCAACTGCTCATCGAAGCGGCAACGCTGGCAGCCGCTACGCCTGATCAGTCGCTCGTCATCCTCGACCTGCGCAAGCCTGACGAATACAACGCCGGCCACGTGCCAGGCGCCCTCTGGGTCGATCTCGACGATTGGGCGAAAGCCTTCGGCAATGGTGAGGATGCCGCCGGCTGGACCCGCCGCATCGCCGCCCTGGGCATCTCGGCCACAAGCCGTGTGGTCCTCTACGATGCAGCACGCAACCGAGACGCTGCCCGCGTCTGGTGGATTCTGCGCTACTGGGGCGTGCCGAATGTACAGATCCTCAATGGCGGCTGGGAACAATGGCAACGCGGCAAGTTCCCTATTCAACAAGAAACACCGCCTGCACCTGCCACCTCGGACTTTGTTGCCACACCCCAAACAGCCCGCCTTGCCACCAAGCAGACTCTGCTGGAGGCCCTGTCCAAAGATGCCCTGCAACTGGTGGATGCACGCAGCGAGGCGGAGTATTGCGGCGACGATGCACTGAACAACAAGCGGGCTGGTGCCATCCCCGGGGCCAGGCACCTCGAGTGGAGCGACCTGATCGATGCCGAGACGCATCGCTTCAAGCCCGCGGCGGAAATGCGCCGGTTGTTTGCCGAGGCCGGAATCGAAATCGACCGCCCCACCGCCACCTACTGCCAGTCGGGCGGCCGGGCCGCGGTGATGGCCTTCGCCCTGGAGTTGATGGGGGCCGAGCAGGTGCAGAATTACTACCGAAGCTGGGCAGAATGGGGTAACACGGACGAGACGCCCATCGAACGCGGCCAGGCCCGGGGCGATCGCAAGCGTGCGCCATGAAGGCCACCACGCGCGGCGGTGTGCACCTCGAACGCACTGCCGGCACAGCGCATACATCGTGCGCGCAGGGCCGCACGGGTGAGAGCCTCCCTGCCGCGTGTTGGGTGCGCCGCAGCGCCAGAGGGACGCGCCCGCTGAGAGCTGCCTTCAGGCTCCGTGCGGCAGCTTCTGGCCTGTACCGCAGACCGTTGCGGTCTTTCCTGTTGGCAGCCTGCGGTGTGTGGTTCGCAGCGGGGGCCTGCACGGCGTGGGTGACTGGCCACGAGCCGGATGCCGCTCATGTTGGGGAGGAGCAGGAAGCTGAGGCAGCCGCCCCGTCGGCCGTGCAGCGCCGGCTGTACGTGGCTGTGCCGGGCATTCGCAACTATCTCGAGTACGGGGGCCACGGCCTGCTGGTGTTCGACATCGATCGCCAGCACGCATTTGTCAAGCGCATCCCCATGGCCGGCAGAGATGAGCAAGGCCATCCGCTCAACGTCAAGGGCGTGTGTGCCCATGCGGCCAGCGGCCGCATCTACATCAGCACGCTGAGATACGTCACGTGCCTCGATCTTGTTTCAGAGACCATTCTCTGGGAGCGCTCGTACGAGGGAGGCTGCGATCGGCTGGCCATCACGCCGGACGGGCAGACGCTGTTTGTGCCCTCGCTCGAAGGCGCGCACTGGAACGTGGTGGAGGCGGCCAGCGGCGAGGTGCGCGGCAAGATTGTGACGGATTCGGGCGCGCACAACACCATCGTGAGCCTTGACGGCCGCCATGCCTATCTGGCCGGCCTGCGTTCGCCCTACCTGACCGTGGTCGATACGCAGACAGTGAAGGTGGTCGGCCGCGTGGGGCCGTTTTCGGCATCGATCCGGCCGTTCACGGTCGATGCAGACGCTCGTTACTGCTATGTGAATGTGAACGAGCTGCTGGGCTTCGAGGTGGGAGATTTGCGGACCGGCCGCAAGGTGGCGCGGGTGGAGGTGGCCGGCTTCGAGCGCGGCCCCACCAAGCGGCATGGCTGCCCTTCCCATGGAATCGGCCTGACGCCGGATGGGCGGGAACTCTGGCTCACCGACGCTGCCAACAGCCGCCTGCACGTGTTCGATGCCACGGTGATGCCGCCCCGCCAGCTTGAATCCATCGAGCTGCGCGACCAGCCGGGGTGGGTCACCTTCAGCCTGGACGGGAGTCTGGCATATCCCTCCACGGGCGATGTGATCGACGTGGCGTCCCGCCGCGTGGTCGCGCAGCTCACCGACGAGACGGGCGCCGCCGTGCAGAGCGAGAAGCTGCTCGAAATCGACTTTCAAGCAGGCCGGCCTGTCCAGCAGGGAGACCAGTTCGGACTGGGCCGCAAGATGCGCGACTGACGGCGTGGCGAGCGGCGGCCACTAAACCCCTCTCTGCAAAGAGAGGGCTTTCTCTTGTTCGCAGGCTCGTGCGTGGGGAAGGCTCCGCCTCAGTTCGCTGGTCGTGTCTGTCATGGCGCATTTCGCGCCGTCTGCGGGGGCACTACGTGTGTTCTTCGCCCTGCCGTGCCGCACCTTATGGCGATGGCGGCAC
>JAIMBC010000126.1 GCA_023511675.1 Pirellulales bacterium | reverse complement strand
GAGCGCGTCCCTCCAGCGGCGGATGGAGGGCCGCGCTCTCGCATGGTGCAGGGTCGCTGAACGAACCAGGGGGGCTTCGATTGCCAACACCGTTGCCGGTACCCCTGAAGCCCGGCGTGCCCGAATCTGTACAACTGCAACTTCCGCCGCCACAGGTAGAACTGCTCGAGCGGCATGCCTACCCGCAGAGGCCGCTTGACCGCAGTCAAGGGGCTTTGTTTGCATCGCCATGGCCGCTTGGCCTGCAAAGGCCCCTTCTCTCCATCAAGCGACCTTGGCCTCCTCCACCTCGCTTGTGTGCACTCGTACTCTCTCCCCCCGGCACGCAAGCTACCCAACCCGGTCAAGAATGGCGGTGGTGTACGGTGACTCGCTGCCAGCCGTACCATGCCCAAAGGCGGCATGGCTCCCACGCGACGGTTCACCCTGGCGGTGCCGTCTCCTCGGCCTGGAATCCACAGGTCTTGTGCGAGCCGTCGCAGAATGGCTTCTTGGCAGAGTGCCCGCAGCGGCACAGGGCATAGGCCGGCTTGTCTGAAGCCAGCGGAAACGGATTGCCCAGATGGTCCACCAGCTTGAACGGGCCCTCCACCAACAGCGGCCCATTCGGACGCACACGGATCACGACTTCGGACATGGTTGGTTACGTCTCGCTGTTTGCAGGGTACAAAACGAACCTCGGTTGGTTGGCCGCCGCGTCGCCGCCCCGCAGGGCAACCGGCGCCAATAATACCGCCCCACGTTGCCTCTCTGGCCATGCTGCGGCGGCGGCTGGCACTGTTGTCCGCTTGCCACCCTGGCCAACAAGCAACCGCCCCATTATACAGCAACTCGAATGCGTGCACAGGAACCTCCGCCTCTGCGCAACCGCCTGATCGCACCTGCTTTCGTTTCCAGGCTGTTGCGCTCGGAACGAAAGGATAGCCCCTGCCGGCCGATATGGATCAGGACCTGGCACGGACTAGATTTCAGATCGTCGGCTGGGGCGAATCCTGAACTCGATTCAGAGCACGTTTGGAAAGGGAATCGAACAAAGGGCCGAGTTTCTCCAGGTCCCGGCACAATAGAAAGTCCCAGCGGCCAAAGCCGCCATGATTGTTCACGGCGCTGATCCATTTCCTGGCTGCCGTGTGCTTCGCATGGGTCATCTCGGCGTTATGGACCTCGTAGCCCTTGATCTCCAGCAGCAGGTTCAGACCATTGGCCAATTGGACTAGAAAATCGGGTTCATAGCTGTGTTCCGCGCCCATGTACTCATAGGGAACCACCAGGCCAAGGTGATCATTGCGTACGTAGCATTTGACAGCGTCGCAACTGTCCAGCTTCCTGGCTGCCTCTGCCTCCCAGTTCGAGTGCACCACCACGAGGTTGACGTGGCTTTTCACCGTGCCAACGACGGGACGCGTTGTCGGGAAGTCCACACCTTCCGTGCTGCCGACCGGACGGTAGCGGTTCAAAATGGGAACCAGAAGCGGCTCGCCAGCCGACGTATCCCGCTGAATGGCGTCGCGCAGACGCTCCACGATCAATGTGGCGTACTTCTCCAGCCCCAATTCACGAGGATCAACGCCATTGAACTGCACCTTCCTGGCCACGAACTGCTGCACGAACGACAGCACTTGGGGAAACAGTTGGTGCCTGGATTGCAGCCGCATCGCGCGGCTCTTCTTGTCCGTGCCGGCCATCGACCGTGCCAGCAGATCCTCGATGATCTTTCGGGCGATCTGAAACAGAATACTCTGAACATGGGTATTCGCGTAGTACGTACTGCGATCCTGGGCGACGAACTCGAACGGCACGGCGGCCGCGGTCCGAGCATCCAGGTAGCCGGCCGTGGGCCGCAAAAACGTTGTCGTTGGCTCCAGCTCCGGGTCGATGCTGAGAGGCTCGGTGATGTCCAGGTCGCAGCACAGCGCGCTCTTCGTTGTCCTGAAGACATAGCCTTCCACAATCGGAAAGCGAAGCTCCAACTCCTTCCGTTCGGGCACTGCCCAGACTCGGTGTTTGGGCTTGTCCTCAGGCGTCGGTTGGTTGACAGGGCGTCCCTTGAAGGGAATGACCGAGAAGGGGATGCCGTAGACGTCCACATACTCCTCGGTCAAGAGTCCGGTGGCCGGATCCGGCTCGTAATTCATCCGCCGCAATCCTCGGCCCACCACTTGTTCGCATAGCAACTGGCTTCCAAACGCTCGGATGCCCAGGATGTGCGTCACGTTGTTCGCATCCCACCCTTCCGTGAGCATCGACACCGACACCACGCAGCGCACGAACTCGCCCGGCTCGCCCGGTTTGCCGACGGTCGCGATGATCTTCCGCAATTCCTCGCCGGCTGCCCTCCTGGTCTTGTTCGGATCGTCGCTTTCGGCCTCGGCCAGCAGCTTGGTGTCGATGCGGACGGTGTATTTTCGCGTCGGGGTGTTCGAGAACTCCGGCAAGATCGCACTATCGCCGTATACGATCTGCTTTCTGCTGTTTTGCCTCCGATTGCTGTTTGGCGTTTCCTCGTCGTCCGCCTCGACGTCCTCCAAGTCCTGGAGCGTAAGGGCCTCCGCCTCCGTCTCACCGCTGATCTTGCGGTAGAAGAAGTCAGCGATGTCCGTGTTGTCGCATACCACGATCAGCACGGGCGGAATGCGTTCCTGATCGGGCGTGGCCTGCTGAATGTACCGGAATCGTTCCAACCACTGGCCGGCGATCTGCTTGAGCGCGCCTTCCGCCTCGCGGTAGCAGGCTTCAGCTTTCGGCTTACCGCTGCCGTGCTTCTCACCAGGGCCAAGCGCCCCGACGATATTCGGCCACAGGCGGAAGTACTTGGGATCAGGCCGGCCCACCTCATCCCTCCGCTCAGCGGTGTCCCGCACCGGCAGCCGGGGAATCTTGACGATACCGCTCTCGATGGCATCTACCAGACCAAAGTCGCTCACCAGCCACGGGAACGGCTGCCCTTCCGGGTAGCCGCTGCCGCGAATATAGAACGGCGTCGCGGACAGATCGACGCACATGGCGATGCCCGGCTTGCCATTTCCCAGGCAGTTGTTGATCCAGTCCAGCGCTTCGAGCCAAACACGCGCCTCCTTGGTTTCCTCGTCCAGGGCCTCCTTCTCTTCCGCATCGGGATCACCTCGACGGCGCCGCCGACGCCTCGGCTCTTCTTCCAGCGTCTGGGCCACTTCCGGCGCCGGCCGCCAGCAATGATGACCCTCGTCGTTCAGCACCAGGATTGGCAGCCGTTCGTACAGGTCTCCCAGCACTCGTCGGGCCAGCGTCTCCGGCGTCTCGGGCCCCTTGTTGACGACGGCGTAGCTCCGGTCGCCCTCCTTGTGTTCCGATTCGGGAGCGAAGCGGTGCCAGTTCTCGACCAACACCTTGCCCGCCTGAAGGTACGCCCGCAGGTTGACCGGCACCAGGTCAAACGCAGTGTAATAGTTCGCCGGATGGTCCGGCCGCAACACTTGCAGCCGTTCCTTGACCGTCAGGTTCGGGCAGCACACCAAGACCGCACTGGGAAACTCGATACGAGAGGGATTCACGCCGCGATTGCAGAAGGCCCAGGCAATGAGCATGGCCATCACAACTGTCTTGCCGGACCCGGTCGCCATCTTGCAGCCCAGTCGGCGTAAGGGGAGCAAGGAAGGATCCGTCGGCCGGTCCACGAGCGTCGGCCAGAAGTCGGGGTTGCTCAGGTTGATTCCCGTCGGCTTCTCACCCCGCAATAGACGGGCGAGGTTGTCATCGGTCAGCCGCGGACTGAAGCGCAGCTTCGAAGTCCGGCCAGGGAAGCGCAGCTCCGCAAGGTAGATGATCGTCTCAACCGCCTCGCGCTGGCAGAAGAACAGCCGCCGGCCACGCTGCGGGCTGGCCCACCAGCGCAACAGCTCCCGGGTGACGTTGCTGGCCCCGCGATAGTCCGCCTCTCGCCAGCGCCGCACATCGTCTCGCAACAGATTGACCAACGGCAAGTCGTCGCGCTGCTCTTCCTGGAAGAGCGTCTGCTGTGCCGACCCGGTACGCTGGGTCTTGTACCAGTAGCTGGCCGGACGGCGAAACCCGGCCCGCGAGGCCGCCCCGGTAACGCTGTCGTAAACCCAGTGGTCGTTCGGCTCGTCATACGGCGAGCAGATGATCGGTTTATCGACCGGCTGAATGCGAACCTTGGGTTGCTCGCTGGCCACCATCAGCTCCGTGTTTGTGGATCGATCCAGATCCTGGTCAAGTGAGCGGGATGAAGATGGTCAAAATCTCGGTCGGTCGTCATGAGCGTGCAGCCGCTTGCTTTTGCAGTCGCCGCAATCCAGGCATCGTTTTCTCCCATTGCTTTCCCCTGCTGCTCACTGAAAGATTGGACCTCTGCGTACGCCGAAAATATGGCCTGGTCGTTGATGTCGATCCAGATCAACTGCTGGAGCAGCGCGCGCATGGCTGACAGTTTGTCATTGCCCCATTTGAACTGGCGAGCCAACTTCTCGATTACCCCGACCGTTATTACAGAAATCATGCAACGCGTGATAAAGGCGCGCAGGTTGTATTGTGTTTGGATCATCTTGCCCAGCGTATCATCACGAATCAACGACACCAAAATGTTGGTGTCAAGCAAGTAATCCGTTGGCATGCCCTAGCTCAGACGATGGAGTGCTTCTTGGATTTGCTCGTCCGTTTCGTCTCCCGGCCATTTTCCGATGATCGCCGCCAGGCCGCCTCGTACCGCTTGTTCCGCGATGGTCTGCTTGAAGCGGCCATCAGGCGGCGTTCCAGGGGGTATCGTGGCGAAGAAGCGGTCCCGGTCCGATGCCCGTACGATTTCTTCGGCTTCGATTCGCAACAGCCGGCCCGACGGACGATAAACCGCCCTTCCATACACCGTGACCCGGCAATTGAGAAAACCTTGCAGGTCACACACGTCGCCCTGCACCAGAACTCCCGGCGCTTCTTCCCCACTCGCCAGCTTGATTCCAAATGCCTGTGTGCTGACACGCAGCATGTCGAGCGTGCCATGCAATTTCAGACGTCGCGGCGTGGGCGTCGTTTGATGCATGCGCTGGGCCGAGTCAAGCACCGCCGAATTGACGTGCGGCTTCATGCCGTTTGCATGTCGCCGGCTACCTACTTCAATGTCGCGCACAATCCCCTGTCGGAACAATGGTCGCAGCTTCAGGACATGGTTCAACAGCCCCCCATCAAAGCGATCGCTGTCGCGGCAGTCGGACGAGATGTCTCCCAGCACGTCGCCAAAAACCTCGAACCCCGTGTCCCACGCATCCGGCCTCAATGGCCATAGCTCTTGCTGCTGATAAAGCTCCGGCGCGGCTTCCGCGAACCGCGGCACTTCAAAAATCAGCTCGCTCTTGTCTTCCCCCTCGTGGGCAATAAAGCGAATGTCCGTTGCAGCCTTGAACCAGCCTGGCTTCTTGCCCGCAAAACGGCTCCGTCGCCGAAAGGCCATCGAAACGGAGTCCGCGATCAACGACGGAAGCAATTGAATCACCAGCCCGGCTTGCGGCGGAAGCCGTTTGCCGTAATGGTGATCGCTCGTCAGGATGACGCGTCGAATCTCAGGCATGGCCCGCCTCCTCACTACCTTCGTCTCTCTTCACCGGAGTTGCTTTCATCGGCATCCTCTCCCTCACTCCAGCCGGTGCACCTGCATCACCTCGTTGCCGCGCGGGTCGATCACCTTCACCGCCACGCAGCGGTGCTTGCCCGCGGGGAACGGCAAACTCACCGTGCCGCTCATTTTCTCGAACGCCTCTTCTGAGATTACGCCGTTCTTGCTGCCCAAGGCCCGCGCTAGCTTGTCCCAGGCCGATCGATCCGGGAAGAACGCCTGCGTGATGCAGAACGTGCGGCCGTCGTAGTCGCCGTCGATGAACCACGCCGCCACCTTCTCCGCACCGGTCGAGGCAATCGTGTTCGTCACGGGGTCGTAAATGTCCACACCTTCCATGGTCACGACGTAGTCGTCGGATCCCCTCACCTTCTCGACCTTGCTGCGCGGCAGGCCGAACACGGTGAAGAGCTGGCTGTTGGGCTGCTCCTTGAGCAGGCCGTTCATGCCGGGGTTCACGTCCGGCCGTATGTGGGCGACGTGTATTTTTAGCCGCTGGTGTTCGGGGTTGCTGGCCAGGTCGTACACCTCCGGGGCGAAGCTGAAGCCGGCAATGACCAGGTCGTCGTAGCGCCGGCCGGCGGGCTTGATCACCTTTTCCAGCATGGCCATCGTGAACGGGCCATACTGCGGACCGAACACCACGCCCACGGTGGCAACTCCTTCCGGGTCGGGATCAGCGGCGGTCTCCCCGGACTCGCGTCCGGGGCTCTTGGGCACCCAGCGGCCCTCGGCGTGGATGCCCGAGGCATCGCGGATCCGCTCCAGGCGCGAGAAGGCCATCTCCTTGTTGTTTGGGAAGCGCACGCCGTCGAGCTTGAGGAGTTTGGTCATGTGATCCAGGTAAGCCTCGACGTTCTGGACCTCCAGTTCGTTGTGGGCCTCCACGTAGCGCACGGTGCGGGCCGGGGCAAATGTCTCCATGTCGGCCGGTTCGCCGCCGATGGGGCTGAGCGTGGCCACCACGTCGCTCAGGGAAATCTCCGGCGGCTGCACCGCCTCGACTGTGAAGGGACCGCTCACCCGAACCACCCCGCGTACCACCTCCGGCTGATCGACCAGCTCCTCCTGCTCGGCATTGGCCGCGATGCAGGCGTTGACCTCGTCCATCTTGGCTCGCCAGGCCTTGCGGTACTCCGTGACGGCCGTTTGCAGGTTCTTCGGCCAATCGGGGTCGGTGTCGAAGGGAATCTCCCAGTCGTACCAGCCGGCGAATTCGAGATCGACGGTGTAATCCCTCTGCTTCTTGTGGCGTTCGGCATTGGTGCCACGGTTGTCCGGCGGCAGGAGCCAGCGCCGGCGGTCGGCATCGGTGACCGCCCATTTGCCTTCGTTGCGTTCCTTGTCGCGCAACTTGAGTTCGAGTTTCTGCCGTAGTTCCTTCGACACCCTGGGCAGGGCAGCGTTGCAGGCCTGCACCTTGGCGGCGAGGATCGGTTCGTGTTTGGCGAAGATCGGGTCGAGGTTTTGGTTCTGGGCGATGCTCTTGAGGGTGATGTGCGGGACGGTTTTGTAGACGAAGCCGGGGTGGGGATCGACGCCGGGGCGGTGGTTGTTGTTGCCGTTGCCGGCAGGGTCTTCCCCCTTGATGCGGTAGCGCTCGAACCTGGCAGTGAGCAGCCGTTGGCGGGCGATGGCGATGGCGACGCGGCTGGTGTCGATGGTGATCCAGCGGCGGCCCCACTGTTCGGCGACGTAGGCGGTCGTCCCACTGCCACACGTCGGATCGAGTACCAGGTCGCCCGGATCGGTGGTCATCAGGAGGCAGCGTTCGATCACTTTTGTGCTCGTCTGCACGACGTACGTCTTGTCCATATCACCGCGCGTGTCATTCCAAACACTGTGTAGTTCTTGTACCGGATAGTCTTGGTGCAAAAGAACGTAGTAAAGATTGGAATCGCTGGGAAAGAGTCGCTCTGCTGGTCTGAGCCGTGTCATGCCTTCAAGATTTGTCTTCCAACTCTTTCCACGCGTTGGCTTAAATGTTCGACCGCAATACTCAAAAGGAAAAACACATGATTCGGTACGGCCTGCAGAGTTGAAGTTCTCCGCGACAAATGGAATCGCACCGTCGGGCAGACGCTTCTCGGAAGCCTTCTCGTCACGGTTCATGTATCGCCGTTCCCCACTCGGGAGTTCAATCAGCGAGAATCGGCCTTCATCGCCCAAGCCCTTGTCAACGAAAACTTTTCGGTAAATCATTCGCTCCTTGTTCTTCGCGTACCAGAGCAGGAAATCGTGAGTTGCAGCAATGAAAGTCGTGCGGAGAGGAATCTTTGTGCGAAACGAGAGTTGTGCTGCGAAGTTTTGTGCCCCAAAAACTTCATCAAGTAATTGCCGCACAAGGTGCAAGTTCTCAGTGCTAATCTGCACAAAGATGCTTGCCGTATCCGCGAGAAGTTCCCGCGCCACAATCAGCCGGTCGCGCAGGTAGCTCAGGTAGCTGTGGACGCCGAGGTGCCAGGTATCGCGGTAGGCTTTGACCATCTCCGGCTCGCGCGTCAGGTCGGTCTCCTTGTCCTTCACGTCGCGTCGGCCCACCTCCGGCTGAAAATTGCTGGCAAACTTGATCCCATATGGCGGGTCGATGTAGATCATCTGCACCTTGCCCTTCAGGTCTTCCCGATGGGCCAGCGATGACATCACCTGCAAGGAATCGCCCAAAATCAGCCGATTGGTCCAGTCGATGTCGTGCCGATAGAACTGAACCGCTTCGTGATACTCCTGCTCGGGATCGGCAAAGAGGGAGCGTTCGACATCCTGCCGGGCGGCGACGCGCAGGATCGCCTGCGGACTGACGCGCTCATGGATGTGCAGGGCCACCGGATCGACGCCAAACCCGGTGCGTTCGGCCTCGCGCTTGCCGGCCCACTCCAGCCAGGGTTCGTGCTTTTGCAGTGCCTCGGCCAGCAGGCGGACCTCGTCCTCGGTCAGCTTCCGTTGCCGGGCCGTTTCGAGTAGCTCCGGCAGCCGGTCGGCCTGGCCGGTGGGATCGAAGCGCAGCACCGGCGGCAGCCGCGGATGTTAGCTGTACTCGATCTTGGGCATCACCGGCACGGTTCCCTCGGCGGCGATCTTGGCCGGGGGATTGTTCTTCCGCTTGGCCTTGTGGCGGTAGTCGGAGACCTTGGCCCTGGAAGCTGAAGCCGGCTTTTTGCGTTGACGAGCCATGTGCGAACTCCTATCAGGCGACCGGCAGGCAGGCGAGGCGTTCGGCCTTGGGGTGGCCGGCGTGCAAGCGCTGGAGCACGGCATGGACGACCCCCAGCGAGGCGGCCCGCCGCGTGCGCATGTCAATGCCGATGGGTCGGCCGTTGACTGCATCATCGACGTTGATGCCCGGATTGCCCCTTCTCACACGGGCGGAGCGGTCGCCCGGCTGCCGCGGCGGATCGCAGGCGGCCAGCGGCTTCCACTTGCGGAAGCTCACTTCCAGATAAACGTCTTTCATGTGCCACCTCAACGCCGGCCGATACGCGGTCACGATTACCAAAAGTTTATCAGTTCCGGAACCATCCAGCACGACCACAGCCTCGTTCCCGTCCTCCTGCCTTTCGCCTCGTTCCCAGGCGCCCGACGAGGCACGCGCTGTCTGCGAGGCTCTGCCTCGGTCCTGAGCACTATGTGGAGATGCTCTCCATCCCTCGTCTCTCTCTCGGGCGCGAGTCGCCAGGTTCGTAGTGACCGCACTCATGCGGTCCTCGAGCCCGCAAACAGGCTCGCGCCTCTGGGCCTCCCCCCTACGGACCCGCTGAAGCGGGTCACTACGAACGTGGTCACTCGTTCCCAGGCTGCTGCCCTAAACCCTCGTTCCCAGGCTGCTGCCCGGAAACGAGGGAAAGCGTGTGCTCTAGGGCAAGCGTGCCTAGCGCATGGAGCAGCCGCCTACCCAGTGGGCGGCTGCCAGGCACAACAGCGGGAAGAGTACCAGCACGGCCACATACGTGAACAGGCTGGTCCAGCGGCGTTGAGGCCACCGCGCCATGGCAGCTCCCGGCTATTTTACGTACGTCTGAGCGCTGTCCCTTGCCCGGCGCCCTCCAGCACGGGACGCAGGGCAGTCTCCGTGTCCGCCTCGCTCGCGGCTCGCGTTGGTGCGGGCGCATGCTGAGCGGTCTCACCCCCGCCCTGGACCGCCGTGGCTGTAAACTCCACCAGCAGCACCACGGTCTCAGACGTTGGCCTTGGCAATCGCGCCTCCAGACGCGCACCAAAGGGCACAGCCTGCGTAACCTTAAGACGCGCCTCAGGCCCGGACACTCGGCGGCAGAGCACCTGAGGTTTTCCTGTCAGCGGCGGGCAGAAGGCCACGTGCGCCACCGCGTGCTGGCTGCCTGGCTGGAAAACCAGCCGCAGGGTGCCGGCAACCAGCTCGTGCCCTGCTGCGTCGAACCCCCGCACGAGATGCTGCTCGATATGCCGCACCTTGGCGGGCAAGACCAGCGGTCCCCCGTTGCCTGCCGGCTCATCTGCCGCCCGGTGTTGCACGGACTGCGTAGACGCACCAGCCCGCGCCAGGCGATGCACATGCCACCTCCGCATGCCGCTATACAGCAGGGCTGCCTGTCCCAGAACGCTGGCGAGCAGCAGGCTCGGGACCCACACGGCGGACCGTGGCAGCCACACGGCCCACGCCATCAGGGCCATGCTCGCGAGCGGTGTCAGTGCCAGGAGGCACGTGGTCAGCAGACCTGTTCCCGTGCGGCGGGCGTACGGCTGCCCTGGTCTGGGGTCAATTAGCATCAGGGAGGCCAGGGTGCCCGCGATACCCAGCCCCGCCAGGGACAGTACAGCGAACAGTGACGGTCCCGCTTGCAGGGCGGCTTGCAGTCTGCGCATCGCCAGCAGCAAAGCAATCAGCAGCGGCAGCATCCAGACGGCCCAACATGCTGGCCGGTGCCAGGGGGCCAGGCGGTCTGGCGTGTCGCTGGTTGGGGCGCGGCCTACGGTTCCCAACACCGACGTCATGGTGGGCAGGTACGGAAAGGGACGCAACAGGGGACGGGCGCCGCCTGCTGGGGAATTCAACTGGTGGCAATTGCCAGCCCGGCGGCCTCTGCCAGTTCCGCAGCGCGGTGCGTACTCTCCCAGGTGAATTCAGGCTCGCTACGGCCGAAATGTCCGCCGGCAGCCGTCAGTCGGTAGATGGGCCGCCGCAAGTCCAGATACTCGATGATGCCGCCGGGCGTGAGCGGAAACAGCTCTCGCACCAGCCGGCACAGCCGCTCGTCGTCTATCTTGCCGGTGCCGAACGTGTCCACATGCACGCTCACCGGCTCAGACAGGCCGATCGCATAGGCGAGCTGCACCTCGCAGCGCTCGGCCAGCTCTGCGGCCACCAGGTTCTTGGCCACGTGCCGCGCCATGTATGCGGCACTGCGGTCTACCTTGGTGGGATCCTTGCCGCTGAACGCACCCCCGCCGTGCCGGCTCCATCCTCCATAGGTGTCCACAATGATCTTCCGCCCCGTCAGGCCGCAGTCGCCCAGCGGACCGCCCACCTCGAACTTGCCCGTGGGGTTGATGTGGTAGGTAATCCGGCCCCCGGCCAGCTCCGGCGGCAGGACCGGCCGCACCACCTGGTCGATCACAAAGCGGCGAATCTCCGCCTGCGACACGCCCGGCGCATGCTGCGTTGAAACCACTACCGTGTCCACACGCACGGGCCGCTGCCCCTCGAACTCCACGGTCACCTGGCACTTCGAGTCCGGGCGGATCCAATCCACGAGCCCTTCGCGGCGAACCTGCGTGAGGCGATTGGTGATGCGGTGCGCCAGGGCGATCGGCAGCGGCATCAACTCGGGCGTGTGGTTGCACGCATAGCCGAACATCAGCCCCTGGTCGCCGGCACCAATGCCCTTGCCCCGCGCGGCGTCCTCATCCACGCCCAGGGCGATATCGGGGCTCTGTTTGCCGAGCATCACGATCACGGCACACGTGTCGCCGCACAGGCCGATGCGGTCGTCTGTGTAGCCCACGTCGTTGATCACCTTGCGGGCAACCTCGGCAAAATCCACAGTGGCCTGCGTGCGGATCTCTCCGGCCAGCACCGCCGCGCCGGTCGTCACCAGAGTTTCGCAGGCCACGCGGCTGGCGGGGTCTGCCGCAAGCAGGGCATCGAGGATCCCATCTGAAATCTGGTCGGCCAGCTTGTCGGGGTGGCCCATGCTGACCGATTCGCTGCTAAACAGGTACTTGATGGCCACGTGTGGTGGGCTCCTGGCAAGTCGTCCCGTGGGAGTAGGAAAAGCCGGGGGGTCTCTGCGGCGATTATAGGCGTGGCCCGCTCGCTGGTTCAACCGCGGCGGCCAGCGGCCAAGCGGTCGCCCGCCGAAGCGGCCGTGGGCCAACGGACCGTCGGCCGGGGGCTGCTCAGACTCGCCGGGGCGAGTGCGCCTGGGCCGGCCGCGATGACAAGGCCCTGCACACGCCGCCGGCTGAACGCATGCAGAGGCAATGGGCCGCCCGCCTGCCGCGGCCCTGGGGCCGCCATGTGCCCGTCAGTTGCTGAAGAACCAGCTCCAGTCTGTGTACTGTTCGTAGTAGCCGGTGCTAATGCTCAGGTCGTCGTGCTGGCGCGCACCGAACCAACCCCAGGGAAAGCTGTAAATGCCCACGGCGGCGGCAGGATAGCCAAACTGCGGGCCGCGATGCCGCGTGCGGTGGCGGCAGTTTGACAGCACTGGCTGAAGCACCGGCTGTACCAGCACAAACCGAGTCTCGGCGGCCACGGGCTGGTAACCGGCTGGCGTCACGTGGGCTGCCGCGGCACGTGACGCCGCACGGTGCCGCCAGCCTACCTGGCACCACGGCCCGGCCGCCAGCGCGGAAGAGGCCAGCAGGCATGGCAAGACCAGAACGGCCAGCAACCTGGCGTCCCCGCAGACGGTTATCTTCGAGCAACGCGGCATGGCTTCCTCTTTGTCCCGGTCAGCGGCCTGTCGACGTGCGTGTCGTGCACCCGCACCCACCCCCGTGCCCACTAGGCTTTCATCGGCTGCAAGTCGGCGGCGGCTCGAAGTTTCGTGCGTGAATCGAGCCGCAAGGGCCTCCGTAGACAGAGGCCCAAACACGCCCCACGGCCCGCGCTCGAAGGCCGCGGGGCGCACCGGCGGCTTCTCGTTCGCAGCAAGCCCGTTGCGCCCAGCGCGGCCAGCCAGCCCGCTTGCCTCTACTCCTTGCGCCGCAGGGCGAAGGAAGTATAGTGGATCCCCGTCTCGTCATCTGAAAGCAGCGCACCGCCAGGGGCCAGGTACTGCTGCAACACGGAGAAGGGCGGCAGGGGATTCTGTTCCAGCGCCTGGTTGAGACCCCGCAAGAGTTCGCTTTGCTGGGCGCCGCGCCTGAGTCCTTCGCGGGTTTGCTGGGCAGTGAGCAGGTCGTAGAGCATGCGCATTCCCTCCTCGGGGCGGTTGAAGGAGACCATGGCAGCCCTGGCGCCGCCTGGCTGGCGGCTGATCTTGCTGGCCACCAGCTTGTAGTCCAGCGCTCCGGCCAGCGAGTTGGCTGGGTCGCTCGCTGTGACCACCGCGCGGTGGAAGGCACTTGCGCGATCGGCAATCACCAGATCCGTACCCACGATGCCAAAACAAGGCCGGCGGGGCTCCCCTTGATCGTTGGGGTTGGGCAACGGGGTGTTCAGCTCGTAGTAGGTTACACCGCCATAGGTCTGGCGAGAAAGCTGCGCGGCGAAGCGGGCGGTGAGCTTGTCGAACGTGGCCTGGAATGCGGCCGGATCCTTCAGCCGCAGGCCCACCACGGTTGCCTGGCTGGTGAGCGTCACCGGCTTCTCGACCCACGTGGCCAGCATCACGCGGCCCTCCAGGGCGGCCAGCAACTCGTCCCGCAGGTCAACGCCCAACTGGTCCCTGGCGCGATCGGCCACGGCGCGGGCAAAGGCGCCCTGGCCCTGGAAGCTGTCGACCAGGCGCTCCAGCTTGTCGTACGTCTTGTCGAAATCCCAGTAGAGCGAGCTGTAGCTGGCGGCGTCCGCCGGTACCCAGGCGGGAGGCGAATTGTCTCCGCTGCTCAGGGCCACCAGTTCCACGACTCCCGCACGGGGGCTATCGAGCAGCACGTGAAAGTGCGTGAGGTAATCGTATTGCTCGGTTGCCAGGGCCACCGTGCCGCCCAGCGCCTTCAAACCGTCCAGCCCCAGGGCCGGGAGGATGGCCAGCCCCACGCGGGCCTGGGCGTTATTGGCCCCGGCGGAACGGACCAGCTCGATGGGGTCCACATACCAGATGAATTGGGGCGCATCGTCTGCAGAGCCGCGGCAGCGGGAAAGGATGGCAGCATACGATGGGTTCTGCGACAAGCTGTTGCCCCTGCCCGATTCCCACGCCTCCAGCACGCCCTTGATCAGGGCGGGGTCGTTGCCCAGCAGCAGATGCCCAGCCTTCTCGCACCACGCTACCTGCGGCCGCCCGCCGTTCGGGCCAACAGCTAGCACGTACGACACCAGCTCGGCATCCCCCACAATCTCGCTGCTGCGCTGCGCGCCGCGTTGTTCCAGCAGCGCTTCCCCACGCTGGAGCAGCTTGCTCAGCGTCAGGATGTTGTCTCGCGCCTCCAGCAGCACGATGGCTGCGGGCGGCTGCATCTCGCGGGTGACGACGCCCAGAGCGATCTCTCCCTGCGGAATCGCCAGCAACTCGTCCAGAGATGCCCCCACATCGTCCTGCACCGCTGCAAACGCCTGTGCCAAGGTACCGTAGACCTGCTCCAGCAGCGGGCGCATCTGCGGATCCCGGCCCATGCGGCCCAAAGCGGTGGCTGAAAACCGCTCCTTGAACTCCGCGGCATTGGTGAGCGACAGGAACAACACGGTATTGCTGGGGAACAGCTCCACCGCGGGCAGGCGCTCCGCCAGCGCCGGTCGCGCTCCCAAGGCCAACACGCAGGCAAGACAGACTGCCGCACCACACCGAAGCAAAGCCCGCGCCTCGAATCGAAACACGCTTGAACTCCTCGTTAGAACCAACGTCTGAAACCACCCTGCCAGACAACACGACTGGAGGACATGGGGGCCCATGCAGACTGGTGCCAGAGTGGCTTGCTACCTCTCTTACCCAGCCCCGGAGGGAGCAGTTTCAACCCTCGCCTGGACTCTATCGCCGTGGCCCGCCCAGGCCTGACACGGCCTCACCTGGGCTGGCAGTTACGTCCAGGCGTCGTGCTACGACCACGCGATCGAACAGCGGTTCATCGCGCCGCCGATCACAGCCGATGACGGCGATTTCCTCGTAGGCGAACGGCAGCTTGGCAGCGTGCGAGCCAGCTTGATGAAAGCAAAAGTAGCGCCAGCCTTTAGACGCTGCGGCCGACTGCGGGTCGATCACCTCGATCGGTTCGCCATACCAGTACACAAAGCGGTGATAGGCCTTGCCGATGCTCACCAGCCGCTCCCCAGGTGGAACCTGCCGCCGCACACGTGCCACGGCGGCTGCCACGTCGTTCTGTGCGTGAACCTGCACATTCACCACCACCCCTGCGTACGTGAGCCCCAGAAACGCGGCCAGGCCAAACACACATGCATAGGCCCGTTCCGGGCGACAGCATCGCCCATGCCATGCCAGCACGGCGGCCAGCACGGCCGCGACAAAGTATCCCCACGCAAACCAAACAGGCTGGCTCAACAGGTCGCCCAGCCAGATGGCCTTCCCTCGCCAGTCGATTCCGGCAGCGTGCTGCCGTGCCAGGATCGATCCCGCGAGCGCGGCTGCCAGGACCGCCATGCCGCCCATGAACACCGCCACGGCCGCAATCGAGCAGAAGCGCCGCCATGCATTTTGCCACGTCTGGGCGACGTTTTGCATGGCGTGTTCGATGACCAGTGCGATCAGTGGGCAGAAGCAGGGATACAAGGGCATGAGGTAGCGGCCGCGGGCCTGCGGTGCCAGCCAGCAGGTGGGAAAGGCCAGGGCGATGGCCAGCAATAAGAAGCGGGCCTGGCATGGGCCGTGCCGCAGCGCCGCGCGAGCCGTGGGAGAGAGAAAGGCCCAAAGCAGTAGCGACCAGGGCAACAGGCACGCGAACACCTCGACGGGGAAGGTCAGCAAGTGGCCGACCACATCTGTGAGCTGCGAGTAATCGAACCGCGCCGCGGCCAGCGCCCCCCAGGTTTGCAGCACCACTGGCCCTTCCACCTGCCGAGCATAGGCCACATGCCATGCCCCCACCACCACTGCCCCTGCGGCCAAACCAACCAAATGTTGCCAAGAGAACAGCCGCCGCCACTGGCGCTGTAGCGCCAGGTAGACGATCACGGGGCCGGCAAAATACAAGGGCCCCTGCGGCCCCTTGGCCAGTGCCGCCAGTCCGGCGAAGCTGTAGCCTACCACCCAAGCCGCAAGGTGCGGCCAGTTGCGCAACCAGGACAGGTGCCATCCGAGCAGGCTGGCCGCCACGAGCAACGTGAACACCGCCTCCGTCTCCGCCAGCCTGCCAAGCTGCAACACCTGGCCCAGGGTCCCATAGGCGCAGGCGGCGGCTGCCGCTGCCAGCGACGAAAGAAACGTGCGGGCATACACGTAGATCAGCCATGCCGTCAACATCGTGGCCACCACGCTGGGCAGCCGCACAGCCCACGGCTGGCGACTGCCCGTAATGGCCTGCGCCAGGGCGATGCTCCAGTTTCCCAGCGGCGGCCGATCCGGGAACAACAGGCCCTGCTCGCGCGGCACAATCCAGTCTCCCGTGCGGAGCATCTCCTCGGCTACCAGTGCCCGCCGGGTTTCTTCCCCTTGCAAGGTGGGCTGATTGAGGCGGGCAAGATACGTAGCGGCTACCAGCAGCAGGGCAGCCCAGGCATGTGCCTCTCGCCACCAGTTGAGGGGGGTTTGCCGTGCCGCCGCGGTTAGGGCCGAGTTTGACATGACGTGCCGCGCCAGGAACCGCCATGCCTACCGGGGCATGGCCCAGGCGGAGTATGCCCCAGCCATGGCCATCGACGCCAGGTCAGTTTGGAGCAAGGCCGTGCGGCCCACGGGAAGGCGTACGTCGCGGCTTGTAACGCCGGCACGGGACCAAACCCC
>JAIMBC010000125.1 GCA_023511675.1 Pirellulales bacterium | reverse complement strand
CCTTCAAGCAATGCCCGGAAAGTCCAGACATGTAAAGTCTGGCGGACCACTGCGGCAAACGATTCGTCCGGTGGTACTGCGGAAACGGCCGCCTTAACGCCCTCCATCCAGGGGATGACCGGTCTGTACCAGCTCAGGATCTGCTCCGGGGTAAACCCGGTATCCCGGCAGAAAAGTTCCAGGCCGCGCCGCTCACGTGCCGTGAAGGTAAAGTGCAGGTTGTCTCGCAGGTAGCCGAGGCATTGGGGCACGGTCAGCCCCAGAGGGGCGGCCTCGCGCTCGGCAATCTCCGGCAGGTGGGCCAGGCCCAGGTCGCGTGCCCGCGAGAGAGCCTGTTCGACCGCAGGCGGCAATATCCCGGGGCGGGCTACCCACATGGCAAACACAAAGGGCAGTTCCGTCCAGCGGCACCACTCGTCCCCCAGGTCCCACACGGCGGCAAACCGCCCCGGCGGAGAGTGCATGGCCCGGTCGCCGATCAGCAGCACGGCGTCGGCGGCCGTGTCGTGCAGTCCACGGCCGATCTCCAGGGGCAGCAGCTCTGGCTGTACCGCGTGCCGCTCTGCCAGCAGAATCTGCACCAGAGCGGCGCTGGTGCGCGAGCCCTCGTCCAAGGCCAGGGTGCGGATCCGCTCCACGGGAACACGGCTGAACAGCTTGACCGAGAGCACCGGCCCACGGCAACCAATGCAGGCGTCTGAGACCATCGTGTAGCCGGGCGTGCGCAAGAACTCGATGGAGGGGATCAGGGCCACGTCGTACCGGCCGGTTGCCAGGCCATCGGCCAGGCGGCTGGGCAAGTCGAACTCCAGGGAGCAGTCGGGCACAAGCTCCTCCAGGCGGTAGACCAGCGGGCGGGTATTCAGGTAGTTGACGGCGCCAATGCGCACCGGGCTTGCGTGGACCATGACTGCGGCGCGATAGGGGGAAGGAGCCTCCAGCTTGCGGCTGCGGGGGACGCTTAGCACGACGGCATCGGCCGCGGCGGCTCACGGGATTATAAGGGCCGTGATGTTCGAGGGGGAGGAGCCAGAGGCAGACGTGGCGCCGGTTGCCATCTGCGCTTGCCCTGAGGTACGCAGGGGAGGAAGCGGTCCAGGTCGCTCTCCTGCTTGACCGCAGCGGCTGGGCGTTGTTAACGCGGGCGAGCGCCGCTGGCAGTACGTGCCGGGCTGCCGCGATCGATCAGCAGCAGGCCCACAATGGTCAGTCCCACGCCGCCCAGCAGGTAGGCGGTTACCTCCTCGTGGAAGAAGATCACGCCCGCCAGCGCCGCCAGGGCAATCTGCGATGCGTTCAGCACGTTCACCTGCACCATGGGCACCCATTGCAGAGACTTGCTGAGGGCGTAAAACGCGCCGGCGTTGAACAGTCCTTGCAGGGCCAGCCAGGCCCAGAGCCCCTGTGACGCGCCGACGATGCCATCGGCTCCCAGCCGCAAGATGCTGATGGTGCCCAGGCTGGCAACGCCCGTGGTGGAGAGCACCAGCAGCACGTACATGACGGGGACCTCTCTGCGGGCAACATGGCGGATGACGGCTCCCTGAACGGCGTAGGCCAAACCGGAGCCGAGGGCTGCGGCCACGCCCAGCGCGCTCCAGAGGCCGGGGCTGATGGCCGGCGGGGGTGAGGTGATGGCTGCCGTGTGCTTGCTGCCCGCGGCCAGCAGGCCGATGGCTGCCAGCAGCAAGATCATGGCTAGCCCGGCACGCACGGTGATCGGCTCGCCCAGATAGAGCCGGCCGAGCAGGGCGCCGCCCACGATGAGTGCGCCGAAACAGAGCGGTACGGCGGGGGCGAGTCCCACCACGGCCAGCGACCATTGAAACGCCCCGTTGCCTGCAAGCTGTACCAGCAGGCCGGTGAGCAACAGTGCTGCAAATACGCGAGGAGCGGGCCAGGGCCGCCCTCGTCTACGGAGCCACCACATGCCGCCGGCGGCCAGCAGCATGGTGGGCACTGCCTTGACGCAGGCGGCCCAGAGCGCATCGCACGCCACGAGCTGCCGCTGGCAGATGCTAGCGGCCGTGTAGAGGCAGGAGGCCGTCATGCCTGCGGCCGTTCCCCACCAGGAACCCTCGACGGCAATGGGTGTGGTTTGCCTTTGCACGGCGTCGATTGTAAGCGATGGACCGCGTCAGGGGTCAGGGGGAGGCGTAGGGGCGAGGTGGGCAGCCGCCTTCAAGCTGGCGGCGCCGGGGTGGAAACTGCGACGGGTGCGGTGAAGGCCGATGGTGCAGGGTCGTCATGCGTGGGGCCCTCTCTTGGCAGCGTACTGTGACACGCAACGGTCAGGCGCTTGCAGGCTCCTGCGTGATTCCTCCCGATCAGCCGGTGTACAGGGACGATGTGACGAGAAACGCTCGGGCGCTTCCAGGCTCGCGCCGAGCGAGCGGCAGACCGACACGTTGTTGTTGCCCGCTGCGGGCTCGAACAGCTCGGTCCGTGCTGAGCTGATCAGCGAGGTGCTGGAATCTCTGACCCCGGCGCTGGGACCCTCAGCTCGAGTAGCCTGTAGTGTCGGCGGCTGCCATTGTCTTCGGCAAACACCTCTTCTGCCAGGCAGGCAAGCGAGTGAGCGGCGCCGGCCTGGCATGCCTCGGCTACCAGGCGCGAGAGGGTAGGGTTGTAGTGTACGGCGTCAGGCCCGTCGCCCTGAGCCAGTAGCAGGTGCGTGTAACCGGCGGCGTGGAGGTGGCGGGCAAGTGCGGCGGGTGTGGCGAGCTGCTGGTGATAGGCGGTGATGCGGCGGAACACGCTCTCGCGCACCAGCTCGGCGTCGAAGTAGAGCATGCGCAGTTCCTGGCTGAGCACGCGGGCGCCGTGCGGCAAGAGGGCGTTGGCACGCAGTGCCATGCCGAAGGAGGGCTCGCAGCGCAGCAGGTAGTGTTCGCGGCTTTCCAGCCCAAGGGCCACGGCGAGGTGGGGCAGGGCGCGCTTGCAGGCGATGGCGGCTTGCCCGAGCGTGATGGCCGCGAGCACAAGTAGCGACACGAGGCGCGGCCAGGGCGGCCAGCGGCGCAGTTCGGCCAGCACCCAGGCTGCGGCCACGGCACCAATGGGGAGGATAGGCAGGAGGAATCGCAGGTTCTGCCGCAGCGCAAACCAGGCGAGCAGGTAGGCCAGCCCCACCGTGAGCAGAGCGGCCAGGCCGCGTAGTCTCCGGCAGCAGGCGAGGCCCGGCAGCAGTGCGAGCCAAAGGGGGCCGAGTTGATGTCCGCGGCCGCCGAATCGTTCTGGTTGCATGGTGACCAGCCAGGGCGCTGCCACGAATGCGGAGAGTGTCCTTCCCAGGGGGGCCTTGTGAACCGGCAATGTCTGGCGGGCGGCGCCGGAAACGATTTCGTCAAAGAACGGATACACCGGGTTGCGGTGGTGCCGGAACGCCCTGGCATACCAGACGGCGCTGATGGGGGCGGCGATGAGCAGTGCGGCCGCTGCGCCCTTGAAGAGGTAAAGGCGGCGTTCGGGTTGACGGAGGGCACAGTACAACCAGGGCAGAGCCAGGGCGGGCAAGAACATCAGTGCCAGATACTTGGTGCTTGCAGCGGCGGCGGCCATCAAGCCTGCCAGTCCGAACCAAGGGGGCTCGTTGGCGGCCAGGGCGCGTTGCCAGGCGGCCAGGGCCAACGTACACCAGAGGGCCAGAGACAGGTCGTTGAGGGGGGCCGTCATCTGATTGGTGACGCCGGGCACCAGCAGGACCAGGCAGCCTGCCACGCGGCCCCATGCGGCTCCCAGCAGGGGCGTGGCCAGCATGGCGGCGGCTGCGGCAAGCAGGCCTCCCATGGCCCAGTGGACGAGCTGGGCGGAGACGGGGCCTTCCAGGGCCATGGCCCAGGCGTAGAGGAGTTCCGTCAGCAGAGGGTAGGTAGCGTTTTCGTTGTAGGGGGGCACCAACAGGGCATGAGCTTGCAAGAACCGCTTGGCCAGATCGAGGTGGTAGCAAAGTGCATCCCCTGCGGTGGGAGGGGCTAGGGCGCTCGTCAATGCGGCCAGGCCGGCCGTTGTTGCCAGCAGGCAGACAGTTCGGTCGATCCAGGGGGGAACCCGGGTCCAGGCAGGCGGCGGTTGCTCGCAGCAAGGCGGCTCTGCCTGCACCGCCTGAAGGGGGGGGAAGATGCCGGCCAGTGTTTCGGCCGTGCGGGACATGCAGAGCAGGCGGCGGTCAGCGTGAGAAAGCCGCATCTGTGCCAGTTCTGCCAGGGCCCACAGGACGCCGGCCAGGGTGAGCATCCTCAGCGGCAGGGCATAGAGAATGCCGGCCAAGCCCAGCAGGGTGCAGATCAGCCCGGCGGCGAGCAGGCCGCAGGCCATGCACCAGACCGCGCCTTGCCAGCCGGCAACGGGGAGGCGCACGGCCAGCCGCATCACGGCCCGCCCCACGCCGAAGGCGGCGGTCAACATGGCGGCCAACGTGGCCAGGCTCAACAAGCTTGCCAGCACGGTGGAACGGCTCCTGGGTTAACGGAGCAGGCTGAACTGTCCGGCGGGCCACGCCAGCATGCGGAGTGCGTAGCAGGCAAGCACGAACAGCATCCAGGCGGCAACAAGGCGTGCCCGCCAGGGGCGTACCATTGGGGGGGGAAGCGGGGCGTCTCCGAAAGTGAGCTGTGACACAGTGCGGCGGGCTTGCAGCAGGCTGGCAGAATCGGCATGTGGAAGGCGGTATGGCGCAATCATGCGGACGGTCCAGAGGGCGGAATGTGCGGGACGGCTGGGACGGCTGCCATACTGACGCGTTCGGAGGGAGCCGGCGACAGCAGGACCGGCAGGGACAGCAGGGCCGGCAGGCGGCCAAGGGGATGAACGGGTTGGCGCGATGCACCGAGGATGGCGGCCGCAGCCTGGGCTACCTGGGCAGGGGTGATGCCGGACATGCAGGGATGTTCCCACCAGGGGCAATGGCGGCGGAAGCAGGGAGAGCAGGGCACAGGGTATTGCAGTACGGAGACATGCCGTCCCCAGGGGCGCCACTGGCTGACGAGGTTGGTGCCGCTGAACAGGGAGAGCACGGGCGTGCCGACGGCGGCGGCCAGATGGGCTGGGCCGGAATCGCCGCCAATGGCGAGGTCGGCTTGTTCCAGCAGTGCAGCCAGTTCGGGGACGGTGAGGGCACCTGTCAGGTCGTGGACGCCTGGCCACGTAGCGTTGCCGGTGATGGCGTGCGCCAGGGGACGGTCCTGGCGGGTGCCTACGAGGATGATGGCGGGCGCATGTTCGACGATCAAGCGTCCCAGCAGTTCGCGCCAGTGGGCAGCGGGCCAGCACTTGGCGGGGGTGCCGGCAGCCAGGTGGAGCACGAGGAGCGGCCGTGGTGCGTCGAGTGCTGCCAGGATGACGCGAATCTTGCGGCGGGCTTTCTCAGGCACGCCATACCAGGGCGGCGCTGGGGGGCGGGCTGGCTGAGGGCCCAGCCCCAGGGCATCGATGAGCGCCAGCCGCGACAGCAATTCTGGCCGGCCTGGCACAAAGGCGGCGCGGTCCGTGAGCAGGAAGCCGCCGCCGCCGCCGTCCCAGCCAAGGCGGCGGCGAGCCCCGCTCAGCCAGAGCAGCAGTACCAGCGGCAGTTCGCCGCGTACGTCGATCGCCAGATCGTACCGCCAGCGTCTCAGTCTCCAGCCCCACCAGCACTGCGCCCACAACCATCCGGTGCGGTGGCCGCGAGCAAAACGGTTCAAGCGAGATATGTGTACGCGCGCTACATGTGGAGATGTGACAAAGACCGCGGCATTCCAGGGTGCGGCCAGCACGTGGATCTCCGCGGAGGGAAACCGCTCCCGCAGGGCCGGCAGCATGCCCAGCGTGATGATGGCATCTCCCAGGTGATCGAGCTGCACGATCAGGATGCGCTGCACCTGCTGTGGCGGCAGGTGGCGCGAGGGGGGGGTAAGGCGGCGCCCTACGCGCCACAGCCGCCAACCCAGCCAGTCGATAAGGGCGCAGACGGCGTGCCAGCGGCGTCGCACGTAACGGTAGCGTCCGGCGGGTGGGCGCCGGCGGGGGCGGGCCTTGCGCCGCGGGCTGGCGTTATGAAAGGAGCTGGGCATAGGCCTCTCGCGTGAGCTGGGCGGCCTGGCGCCAGGTGTAGCGCGTTTGCACCAGGCGGGCGAGATCGGGATTGCGGCCCTGTTGCAGCGCTGCCAGCACCGCCGCGCGAATGCCGCGCAGGTCGTGCGGGTGGACGTATTGGGCTAGTTCGCCGAAGTATTCGGCAGCGCAGCCGCCGCGGGGCAACACCAGGGGAACTCCAGACATGCCGGCCTCCAGCGCCACCAGGCCGGGCGTTTCGTACCAACTACACAGCGCCAGGCAGCCGCAGGCGGCATAGGCCGACGCCAACAGCGGGTCGTCATGCGGCAGCCGGCCCACGAAGCGCACGTTCTCGTCGGCTGCCCGCCGGCAAGCATCCAGGTACGACTCGTGTCCCGGCACCACGTCTCCCAGCACGACGCTCCGCACCCCTGTGCCGCGCATGGCCTTCAGAAAGGCAAGTTGGTTCTTGCGGGGCTCGATGCGGCCCGCGTAGAGCACAAAGCCCTGCCCCCCAGCCAGGCGTGCAAAGGGCTCCGCCTCGGCGTGGGCAAATCGCAGTTCCGCGCCGTTGGGCACCACGCGAATGCGCTCCGGGGGCACCTGAAAGTAGCGTACAAGCTGTTCTGCCTCCGCTTGCGAGTTGGGCAGCAGGAGATCGACGGCATGGTACAGCCGCCGCCGCCAGGAGGGCAGCCGCGGCAGGCTGGCCCGCGCGAGGAACTTGCCGGCCGCCGCCAATCGCCAGGACCAGGGCCGCGGCTCGCGTAGGCAGTCGCCCAACGCGAACCAGGCGATGGGCGAAAGCGCCACCGGCAGTCCCAGCCGCCGCGCTGCTTCAACGACGGACAGATGCTCTGGCTCGCTGCCGAAGAGGTGCATGGCCTGGGCATCCGATAGGCGCTGTTCCCAGGGACGCCAGAGGCGGGCGTCGATGCCCGCTTCTGGCAGCTCCCGTGCCATGGCGAGCAACTGGGTTTCTCCGCCTCCCGGGGCAGCCAGCGCCGTGAGCTTGCCTGCGAGGAGGACACAGGGCGGCTGGCGCACCCCTGGGGCAGCACAGCGCAGCCAGCGAGATAGCTCTGCGGGAAGCAAGCGGCGGCGTCCCCGGCGTCCACGGCGGCTTCGGTTGAGAATGACCATGCTACCGTTCCTTGAGAAGGGATGCTGCTTCAGGCACCTATCCGCCGGAGTGTCCGCTTGGCCCAGCCGCGGATGCCGCCTCCCCGGAGTTCTCCCAGGGGCGTGACGCGCTCCCAGTCCAGGCAGGCTCGCAACCGATCTCGCCATGAGCGCCGACAGGGACCGCCTCGCACCACCAGCCCCTGCGGCTGCGCCCGCGCCTCGGGCTCAAAGGACAGTTCGTCCCAGCGCACCTCGGTCAGCGAGGAGCGCAACACCACGCGCGCTTGAGCCGTACCCCGGCGGACCACACAACCGATCGCGTATCGCTCCGGAAGGCTCACGGCTCGCACCAGGCAGCCGCCCGGCCGTCCCTCGACTTGCAGCCGCACTCCCTGCCGTGCACGCCACCAGCTTGAGATCTCGGCCAGATGGGCCATCCAGCAGCCGGTCAGCGCCGCCGCCGAGTCCAATGCCCGCCGCAGTACGTACGGATAGCGTCCCAGGCGGCCGTCAGGATGTCCATACAGGATCAGCGGCTCGCCTGCCTGATGGCGCTGGTGGATCAGCCGCACAAAATGTTCCGCCGTGATCTCCGCGGCGCGCTGGAGTTCCTCCTCCCCTGCGCCCTTCCGCGCCGCTGCCTCCAGCGCCAGGCCCAGACAGACAGGATGCACGGGCACTTGCAAGACGGGGGAACCAGCCGGAAAGAATGGCAACTCGTCCCAGGCGAGGGCGAATTCAGAACTGTGGTCCACCCCCAATTGTCTCAATGCTTCTGCCAGGCCGTGGTGGTAGCGGCCATGGGGTGCCACGCAGCCGACGGGTGCATGCCCCGCCCGTTGTAGCCATTCGATTCCGCGCCGGAGATTGTACAGGTTCTCCTTTACGCTGCGGTAGGTGTGATGCCAGTAGCCGTGGGAACCGACGTGCCAGCCGCGCAAAGCCCACAGCGCATCTGCCGCCTGGCTGTAGCCGTCGGCATTCACATAGTGGCTGACCGCATGTTCCTGCCCACGGATGGCCCGCAACACGGCTGCGAAATCATCCGCCCGATAGCAGTCATGGTCCAGCCGAAAGCCGAACCACGAGCGGTACGGCGCCGGATATGGCGACACGGCAAGCCAGACGCCGCCGGCTTCCTCCAGCAGCGTCCTCAGGCGGGTGGCGAACCGGCGGCGCACGGCGCGCCGGTCATGGCGGGCGGTCTGCTCGCACAGTGTCCAGTTACCCAGTTGCCACTGGGTGGGGCGCGAGCAGTCTCGGTCGGCGAGCACATCGCGGGGCAAGGCGTCCAGCAGCGGTCCGATGTCCAGCAACCGCTGTCCAGGTCGCGGCTGAGGGCGTTCGCGGCGGCTGTCCCAAAGAAGAAATCGTGTGGCGGGCGCGCTGCCGCGGACTTGCCAGGGCAGGCCCTCCTGGGTGAGCATTTGCAGCACGGCGTGCGGCAACCTGCCGACCTCCACGGGCAGCAGAGGCAAGACAGGCTGGGCATCGAGAGAGGGTGTCATGCTTCCAGCGCCCTCCTGGAGGGATGCGGGCGCAGGCCCACGAAAGGCCGAGGGAGCAGCTCGGCCAGGTGGGCAAGCGGCATCGTTTTGCGCACGGCATGCCGGCCATGGGCGGCCTGCCAGAGCTGCCAGTGACGTCTTGCCAGGACATGGGCAGACAACCCACTCAGCAGGGCGAAGGCCCAGCCCTGCGGGCCGTCGCAGACGCCCCATTTGACATACAGCCGGCGGAACACTTCGCGCAGGGGTGCCAGCCAGGCTTCGCTGCGCCGGGGCGGAATGCCGGCTGCCACGCGCCCCTCTGCTTGCAGTTGCGTATAGTGCCGCATCTTGGCGAGGAACGAGGCCACCGTGGGGATGGTCTCATGCTCGAGCCAGGCGGGCAGCGTGCCCACGCGTCCCGCCACGCACAATCGCTCGTGCACCGTTCCCTCCCAACAGGCCAGCTTGCGGCGCACCAGACGTACGGGGCGGTCGTCCTGCGTGCCCGAGAAACGAAAGGTCCGGCCCAGAATGCGGCTGCGGATTGGGACACGAAAACCGGCGCAGCGCGTGGTGCGTATCGCCTCGCGGACAGCGCGGGCCAGGGCGGGGGTAGGACGTTCGTCGGCATCGAGCGAGAGCAGCCATTCGCCGCGTGCCCGCTGCAAAGCATAATTGCGCTGATTGGCGAAATTGTCGAACGTGCGGTGCAGGACGCGCATGCCCAGGCGAGCAGCCAGCTCAGCCGTGCCGTCCAAGGAACCGCCGTCCACGAGCAGGACTTCATCCACCCAGTGCAGCGCCTGGGCAAGAGCCTGCACCTGCGCCGCCTCGTTGAGGGCGATCACCGCGGCTGTAAGCTGGATGCTCATCCCTGCACCTCTGCTGGGCGGACAGCTCTCAACCTGTGCAACACCAGTCCATAGCGCACGGCCCAGCGGAGGTGGTAGTACAGCCCCACCGCAGCCAGTTCCCACGCGAGCAGGCCGCTTGCCAGCGCGGCAGCCGTGAGATGCGCGCGCACATCGGCATGAGAGGGCCAGTGCCACGCCGCGCGTGCCAGGCGCCACATGGTAGAAGGGGGAGGAGTTGCGGGCTGCGGAGGGCCGCTGCCGTGTGCTGCTGGGGCAACATGGCCGCACAGGGCACGCTCTTCGGCCAGTCCATACATCAGCAGGTACTTGCCACTGAGAAAGACTGCCAACCAGACCCAGGGCCAGAACGATTCGGCAGCATGCGCCAGACCTGCGGCGGCGGCGGCGTGCACGAGAAGGTCGCCCAGTTCGTCGAGATTGGCGTCCAGCCAGGCCCCCTGTGGCGATTGGCGTTGTTGCAGGCGGGCAAGCTGCCCATCCACCCGATCGCAGAACCAGGCTGTCATGGCCAAAAGCGCTGCCACTGCCGAGCCGCCGGGCTGCTGTAGACACACGACTGCCGCTGCCGCCGCCAGCATCAGCCCTGCCACGCTCACATGCCAGGGGCGCACGGCGGTAGGTGCCAGCAGTCTGGACGCCCGCGAAGCCAGAGGCATCAACCACCAGCGCGAGAGGGGGTAGTTGTGCAACCTGGCTGTGTGTCGAGGCGAGCTGGGGTGCTGAACAATGGGCGCAGGCGCCGGCGGCAACGGGCCGGCCGTGCATGATTGTGGCAGGGCCGAAGTGCGGGCGGCCTTCTCAGGGGGAACGCCGACTGCCACCGCAGCCGAGTGCTGGCGCATCTTGCGTGGTGCAAAGCGGCGGAAGAACTCGCGCTCCCGCGCCGCACGTTGTCGCGCAGAGATCGCCGGAGTGGCCGCGGGGCTGGGTGGAGTGCGGCACATCCGCTGGCGCTGCCAGGCTTGTACCAATGCGCGAGCGTACCTCCAGCGCGCCGCCGGCGCACGCCATGGCGCGGCGAAACATTCATATGCCAGCCTGACCGGCTGCGACGCTGCGAAACGCAGCAGGTGCCACGGGTGTCTCAAGTTCTTCCACTGAAAGAGCAGCGTATTGCGCAGGGCCAGTGCTTGTGTCCGCTCTTCGCCCAGCACCGCATCGAAGGTGGCCTGGCCGCGGTGTTGTACCACGGACTCAGGTACGTACAGGCACTCTTGCCCCGCAAGGAAGGCCCGGTAGCAAAGATCCAGGTCTTCGAGCCTTCCGGGGGCATAGCGCAGATCGAAGCCTCCCAGCGCGAGGAAGCTCTCGCGGTCGACGGCCATGACGGCGCCCGCAGATGCCGTGGGTCCCCGGCAGGAGATCCCCGCCTCATGGCCGGGAAACCGCGCGGTGGCCTGGACAAGGCCCCATCGCCACGCCACGGCCGTGCGAAAGCCCTCGTATGTCCCGTCCGACATCAGCCAGCAGGCTGGAGCGGTCATGAACCAGCGTCGCCGCTCCCTGGGCAAGGCAAGCTGGACGGCCAGCGGTTCCACCAGCGGATCAACCGCAGTGGCATCCATCTGAATGTCGTTGTTGAGCAGAATGACAACAGGTGCTTCGAGTTGTGCCAGAAGTTCGTTGTAAGAGACGAGGCCCAGGTTGGGCGCCTGCCATACCCGGACCTGAGGATAGTGCTGGGCGAGCCAGCACAGCGAATCGTCGGTGGAGGAGTTGTCCAGAACCCACACCTGACAGGCGTGCCGGGAGCGGGCAGCCGCCGCGATCACCGACGGCAGATGCGCTTCCAGCAAGCTACGCCCGTTGTAGTTGAGCACGATGAGCGCCACCGGCACACTTGGTGCCGGCGCGCGCAGCGGGGCAGATCCTTCCATGGTGCGGGAAGGTACGCGCAGCACGCCTGCCAGGTCAAGACGAGCCGATGGGCAGGCCTGTACCCGTTACTCGGAGGCGTAAGCTTCCGAGCGGCACGCCCATGTGCTGGATCGGGGCTCTGCCGCCCGCATGGCCAGGGCGAACCTAGCCGCTCCCCTGTCGAGACGCCAAGCACCGACTGCCTCCGGCAAGTACCGACGTCTTCCAGCAAGCCATGCCACGATGGGGCCGCTGCCGCAAGCCTTACACAACAACGGCGCGTTCGGTTTGCAGCGTGCCCACCACGTCCACCACGCGCGACGCCCCCAACTCCGCCACGGCGGCAGGCAACGCATCCAGAATTTCCGCCGCGGCAGTCGGCCGGTAGTAGTTTACCGTGCCAAGCTGCACGGCCGTGGCCCCCGCAACGAGGAACTCCATCACGTCGTGGATCGTGGCAATGCCCCCAATGCCCACGATGGGAATCCTCACGGCCCGCGCCGCCTGGTACACCGCACGCAGGGCAATGGGCTTGATGGCGGGCCCGCTCAGCCCGCCCATCACATTTCCCAGCAGAGGCTTGCGCCGCCGCCAGTCAACGGCCATGCCCAGGCAGGTGTTGATCAGAGAGATAGCATCGGCCCCGCCTTCCTCCGCCGAGCGGGCAATGGCCGCAATATCGGTAACGTTGGGCGTCAGCTTCGCCAGGATCGGCAACTCGCAGGCAGCCCGTACCCCGGCCACCACCTGACAGCAGAGTGCCGGGTCCGTGCCGAAATCCACGCCGCCCGAAACGTTCGGGCAAGAGATGTTCAGCTCCAGCGCTGCCACGCCGGGCAGCCCATCCAGGCGGCGCGCCAGCTCGGTGAACTCCGCCATGGTTCGGCCGGCAATGCTCACAATCACCGCGGTCTGGAGCGTGGCCAGAAAGGGCAGGTGCCGGTCGATGAAGGCCTCCAGGCCGTCGTTATCCAGCCCGATCGAATTGAGCATGCCGGCTGCCGTTTCCACGGTGCGCCAGGGCCGGTTGCCTTTGCGCGGCAGGCGGGTGATCGTCTTGGGCAGCAGGCCTCCCAGCCGGTTGAGATCCAGCCAGTCTGCCATTTCGCGGGCATAGCCGCAGGTGCCCGAGGCCAGCAAGATGGGATTTGCCAGCGACAGCCTGCCAAGTTGTACTCGGAGGTCGACGCGCGGAGAGGTGGACATGGTTTGAGGGCACTTGAGGAGAGGCCTGCCGCACGCCCGTTGGCGCGCGCTGAAAGGCCGCACGCAGGCAGTCTAACCTGCGGCGGCCCTTGCAGGCAATCAAGCTAGGCACGGGATCAAATCATGCCGCCGTGCGTGCGATAGGGCGTCAGATGGCTGGGCTGGTCGTTCAGCCAGATCCGTTCCCAATCATCAAGAATCAGACGCAGATTCTCTGAATCCCAGATCAGTTGCTGGGCGCGACGTACAGGATCGGCCGAGTAGGTCGGCGCAATGCAGCCGATGCATGCACTGGCAACAAGCCCCAGCCAAGCCAGCAGAATCGCAATTCGCATGACACAAATCCTCCCTGAGACGAGCTTTGCGCCGCCACGAGTTCAGACGGGAACAAGCCCGTCGGGCGCTGTCGGCCACACAGGCCTCTTGCCTGCAAGCCGGCAGATCAATGCGTGATTTGTGCTCTCGCAGCAGGAGGATGCCGTCTGGGTCGGCTTCGTACCTGCCGCTGATTCAGTGTATTGTGAGGATGTCGCCTGGCTTGCGCGCCTGTTTGACAAATGCCCGGTTGAAACTGCCCTGCCGCAGACCAGAACACCACGCTGTGGACGGGACCGATCTCTCAAGCTCGCGGCTGGCTTGCAGCCACGCTGGCCTTTCTGTTGGGCCTGGTGCGGCGGGCCTCCAGTTCTGCCATCAGCTCCGCCTCCGCCTGGCGTTCCAGCTCCCGTACCCTCTCTTCCATCTCCTTGCCTGGCTTGAAGATCACCACAAACTTCGCCGGCACATAGACTTTGGCGCCGGTGCGCGGGTTGCGAGCCTTGCGCGGCTTTCTGGCCTTCACCGCAAACACCCCGAAATTGCGTAGCTCGATCCTCCGCTCCTCCACCAAGGTCTCCACGATGGCGTCAAACGTCTTCTGCACGATCTCCTTGGTCTTGAGCTGGGTAAGCCCAATCTCCTTGGAGATGATGTTCACGATCTCTTTCTTGGTCACGACATGGCTCTCCATCAGGATCGGGTGCGTCCAGCCGGAGGCCGGCCCCCAACCAGGTCACGCTCCAAGTGTAGGTGTAGCAATAACTAGTGTCAAGGGCAGCTTGCAAAGCACCCCTGCCACCCCACGCCCGGCAGCTCATGGCGTACCTGCACCGCCGCAGTCCGCTGGCCTCTGGGAGAGTTCTGCCTTCGAGTTGTCAAAGAGCCCGCAACCGGTCGCTACTGCACTTCCGGCTCGGTCGTCACTATCGATCGGCTTTGCAGCCCGCAAACTCTAGCCAATCCCCAAAAAGCCTATGTTGGCCATGACGACTATACCCCCTCTCGCCCAACCCTCTCAACGTATCCTTCCCACCTTCACCATCGTCACCCACACGCGGGCCACGTATGAGGGCACGCCTTGCAGCTTGCCGCTCGGGCCAAGGGCCGCCCCGGTGGGCAGAGGGCCCTCCTGCATGCCAGCAGGGGCATCTTGACAGCCCTCTTGAAAGCCAGTGCAATGGCCACCCGATGGGGAGCGAGCCCCCGTAGACGATGCAGGCCGCTGGCACAGCTCGAATGGCGTCCGATCGGCCTCCTCATCACCTCGGCGCATGAAACGGATTGCTGGTCTGTCGCTGCCTGTCTTGTTGCTGTGCTGCCTGCTGGGCGTATTCGTTGGCGCGGGGGGCTATACGGTTTGGTATGGCGAGGGCATGTCGTACCTGAGCAATGATCCCAGGGCCTGCGTGAACTGGCACATCATGCGAGAGCACTATGACGGCTGGCAGATGGCCAGCCACCATGCCCATGCCACGTGCAATGATTGCCACGTGCCGCCTGGCGGGCTTGGCAAATATCTTCACAAGGCGGAAAACGGCTTCTGGCACTCCAAGGGCTTCACCTTGCAGGATTATCATGAACCCATCCTTATTCGGCCGCGTAACGCCATGGTCTTGCAGCAGAACTGTATCCGCTGCCACGCCGAGATGGTCAGCGAGATCACGGCCCATCACACAACACTTGCTGATGCGCTTGGCTGTATCCACTGCCACGGCAGCGTGGGACATGGACCACGCCGCTAGCATGGCGGCACGCCACGGCTGAAATCCCATTCACAATGGCTGAAACCTCGCTTACATCCCGTTGGATGCCACGGTTGATCTACCTGGCCGCTGTGGCTGTGCTGGCGGCGGGCACGGCTGGCGTGCTGTTCCTCTGGCAGAACATCGCCGAGCGCAAACAGGAAGCCAGACAGCGTGTTTTCCAGGTGGTGGCGCTGGACGAAAGCACCGTGGACCCGGCAGAGTGGGGCAAGAACTTCCCGCGACAGTTCGATAGCTACAAGCAGACCGTGGACATCGAGCGCACGCGCCATGGCGGCAGCGAGGCCTTTCAGAAGCTCGACGAGGATCCTCACTGGCGCATCCTCTTCCAGGGTTACCCCTTCGGCGTCGACTACCGCGAAGAACGCGGCCACGCCTACATGCTGCTGGATCAGGACATGACGGAGCGGGTCAGGCAGTTTCCGCAGCCGGGCGCGTGTTTGCACTGCCATGCCTCGCTCTTGCCCGCCTACCGCCACGCGGGCCGCCAGGCCGGCGTCTCCGACCAGCAGCCGCTCGAACAGCTCATGAAGGGCTTCGAGCTGGTGTGCGCCATGCCCTATGCCCAGGCGAGAAACATCAAGGACGACCAGGGGCGGCCGCTCGTCGAACACCCCGTCTCCTGCATCGACTGCCACGATCCCCAGTCCATGCAACTGCGCGTGACGCGCCCCGGCTTCCTGAACGCCATCCGCGCACTGGCCCAGGCCACACTCCACCAGGAAGAAGCCGCCCAGGACCAACCCGCTCAGGGCGAACCGGCCCAGGGGAACGCGGGCCAGGGCGAGCCAGGCCAGACCAGACTGGACCTGCCGCATCTCCCCAGCATTGCCCGGTGGCGAAAAGAAGGCCGCAACCAGGACTACGACGTGAACCGTTGGGCATCGCGTCAAGAAATGCGTTCGCTGGTCTGTGCGCAGTGTCATGTCGAGTACTACTTCCAGGGCAGCGGCAAGCTGCTGACCTATCCCTGGCACAAAGGGCTCCGGGTCGAGCAGATGGAGGCCTATTACGACGAAGCCGGCCATACGGACTGGACACATCCGCTCAGCGGCGCTCGGCTTCTCAAGGCTCAACATCCGGAATTCGAGCTGTGGAGCCAGGGCATCCATGCCCGCAGCGGGGTCGCCTGTGCCGACTGCCATATGCCCTACAACCGCGAGGGGGCCATCAAGATCAGCGATCACCACGTGCGCAGCCCGCTGCTCAATGTCGCCCGGGCCTGCCAGACCTGCCACCGCTACCCGGAAACGGAGATCCTCGACAGGGCGTTATCCATTCAGGACCGGACCAAGGGCCTGTTGCTGCGTGCCGAGGAGGCCGTGGTGGAGTTGATCCAAGCCCTGGATCAGGCTGGACAGGCCAATCTGCCCGAGGAGACACTCCAGGAGGCGCGCGCCCTGCACCGCCGCTCGCAATGGCGTCTGGACTTCGTGGCGGCCGAGAACTCGATGGGCTTTCACGCCTCACAGGAATCCGCGCGGATCCTGGCAGAGGCCATCGATCTCGCCAGGCAGGGCCAGATCGCCGTCTTGAAGGCCGCGGGCACGAGGTAGGCCTGAGAGGCTGGCGAAAGGGTCTGAGACGAGGAAGTCCGCAAGGTCAAGCTCTTGGCGGCCCTTGTCGCCTTCGCGTAGGAAGGCTGTGGCGCAGATCCGGCAGCCCGGCGAGCAGCCGCGTCCTCTCGCCACCGCATGGCAAGGCTGTAGTGCCGACGGGCTGGCTGGAGGCCGCGTTGGCCGCGCTTGCTCCCCGCTGCCCGGTTGCCTGCTCGGCGCTATCCGGCTGCGTGCGTCTCGGCCTTGACTCCATGGGGCCTGCGTGTAACAGTGAACAGAGACTGCTGGCTACGGTCTGCCTTCGAGAGCGAAGAGTTCGGCAGCCGTGCCCAGCAAACAACGGGCGATTAGCTCAGTTGGCTAGAGCGCCAGCTCGACAAGCTGGAGGTCACAGGTTCGAGCCCTGTATCGCCCACCAGTAGGGT
>JAIMBC010000124.1 GCA_023511675.1 Pirellulales bacterium | reverse complement strand
TCCTCCGCCGCTCCTATCGCGAAAACGGCAAGGTCAAGCATCAAACCCTGGGAAACCTCTCCCACCTCCCGCTGGACCTGATTGACACCATTCGCCGACGCCTGGCCGGCGACGCTCCGCAAGGCGGCCCCTGGGAACTGGTCCGCAGCTTGCCGCATGGGCATGTGGCCGCCGTGCTGGGCTTGCTGCGGCAGATCGGCCTGGAAGGTGTGCTGGGGTCGCGGCGGTCGCGGCAACGGGATTTGGTCGTTGCCATGCTCGTGATGCGGCTGGTGGCCCCACGCTCCAAGCTGGCCACCTGCCGGGGATTGCGGGAGGAAACGGCCACCACCAGCCTGGCGACGGAGTTGCAACTGGGGGAGGTGGCCGACGAGGAGCTGTACGGCGCGCTGGACTGGCTGCTGAAGCGGCAGACGCGGATCGAGACGAAGCTGGCCAAGCGGCATTTGGCCGAGGGCACGCTGGTGTTGTACGACGTGACCAGCAGCTACTACACGGGGCGGCGTTCGCCCTTGGTGCAGTTCGGCTACAACCGGGACGGCAAGCGGGGGCAGCCGCAGATCGTGTATGGGCTGCTCTGCAACGCCGAGGGCTGTCCCGTGGCGGTGGAAGTCTTCGCGGGGAATACCGCCGACCCAAACACCCTCTCTTCCCAGGTGAAAAAACTGCGGCGGCGGTTCGGTTTGCAACGTGTCGTGGTGGTGGGGGATCGCGGCATGCTGACGACCAGCCGGATCGATGAGTCGCTGCGTGGCGTGGAGGGGCTGGACTGGATTTCGGCGTTGCGTGCCGACAGCATCAAGAAGCTGGCCGCGCAGGGGGTGATCCAGCCGTCGCTGTTTGACCAGCGAGACCTGGCGGAAGTCACATCGCCGGACTTTCCGGGGGAGCGGCTGATCGTCTGCCGCAATCCGCTGCTGGCCGAGGAGCGGGCACGTAAACGGGAGGAACTGCTGGCGGCCACGGAGAGAGAACTGCAAGCGATTGCGGCCGCGACGCAGCGCCGGCAACGGCCGTTGCGTGGCAAGGAGCGGATCGGGTTGCGGGTGGGGAAGGTCCTCGACCGGTACAAGGTTGGCAAGCACTTTGAATGGGAGATCGAGGAGGACCGCTTCACCTACCGGCGTCGGGAAGCGCAGATCGCGGAGGAAGCGGCCCTGGACGGCCTGTATGTGATCCGCACGTCGGTGGCCGCCGGGACGCTTGCTTCGGAAGAGGCCGTGCGGGCCTACAAGGACCTGGCCAAGGTGGAACGCGCCTTTCGCTGCCTGAAAACGGTGGACCTGCACGTGCGGCCGATTTACCACTGGCTCGACGACCGCATCCGGGCGCACGTGTTGCTGTGCATGCTGGCGTACTACGTGGAATGGCACTTGCGTCAGCGTTGGGCTGCGATTCTATTCGACGACCACGACCGGCAGGCCGCGGAGGCCGCCCGCAAGAGCGTGGTCGCGCCGGCGCCGCGCTCGGAGGCTGCCCGCAAGAAGGACCTTGCCCAACGCACCGCGGCCAACGAGCCCGTGCACAGCCTGCAGACGCTCCTGGCGGACCTTGGCACGCTCTGCAAGAACCGCGTGCGATTGCGGTCGCAAGCGGGCAGCGAGTTCTACCTCTTGACGCGTCCCACGCCCTTGCAGCAACGCGCCTTGGACCTGCTGGGCGTCACCCTGAGCGTGTAGCCAGAACGCGCGCACGATCCGTCGCGCGTAAGTCGACGCATCGCAGGCAGTTGCATCGCAAAAGGGGGAAAAAGTTCGGGCTAGGCCGATTCAACCAGCCGGCAGGGCTCTCACAAGCCTGCTCCGCTCGAGGTTGGCGCTGCTGGTCGGCTGCGCGGTGATCGGTTTCTCTGCGCTACCGGCTTCACACCAGGCGCCGATTGGTGTAATCTTGATGTCAAGCGCTGTAGCCGTTGAGCCATGTTCACGCCGCGACGCCGGAGCCTATTGCTACCAATTCGATGCATACCGATCAGACTGCCGTCCCCGGGGAGCCGCAAACGGCACTCCGCCTGACTGCCTTGGCGTGTGAGTTGGTGCAGCTTGCCCGCGAGCACACGGAGGAACCGAGCTTTCTTAGCGCGGCGCTCAGCGCCATCGCATTGACTACGGGTGCGGATTACTGCGCCGTCGTAGGAACACATCGTGGCCAGTGGACCGTGCTGCAACAGACGCTTCCGCAGCGCACCATCCCCCTTTCTCTGCTTGCCGCCGCACTGGATGCCGAGGCGGCCTGCACGCAGCCTCCCTGGTTGGCGGTGCCGCTGGCTCGCCCCGCAGTGGGCGAGCTGCTAGCGGTCCACGCCCCTCGTCTCGGTGCGGCATGGCAGGAGCCGTTGGCCAGAGTGGCGGCCTTGCTGGGTCAAAGTTTGGGCACGCTCCGCTTGCGGTCACAGGAACGGCACCGCCTGAATCGCCTGGAGGCCGTACTGGAGGTCTCCAGCCGGCTGTATCAGGCAGATAACATGGAGAAGCTGCTGGTCGAGATCGCCAAGGCCGCTGCGCGGCTCTTGGAGTCGGATCGGGCCAGCATCTTCCTCTGGGATCGCCCCAACAAGCTGCTGGTCGCTCGGCCCGCCCTCGGGGTGGGAGAAGAGCTGTGCATCCCCGATACCACTGGGGTGGTGGGCCAGGTATTGCGTACCGGCCGGCCGCTGCGCGTCTCCCACGAGCGGGGCCAGGAGAAGATTTTCCGCGGCGTGGATGCCCGGCTGGGTTATCAAACCGAGACGCTTCTCTGCGTTCCCCTGCGGGGAAGAGATGGGGAGCTGTTCGGCGTCTTTGAGGCCGTCAACAAGCTGGACGGTGACTTCACCGAGGAAGACGAGGCGTTGCTGATCCGCCTGGCAGCCCAGGCGGCCGTGGCCCTGGAGAACACGCAGCAGCGCGAGGCCTTGCTGCAATCGCGCCGCCTGATGAGCGAGCAGGCAGCCGAGGGTATCCGCCTGATCGGCGAAAGCCCGGCCATCGCCGCCCTGCGGTCCACCATCCGCCGGGTGGCCGAAACGGATCTGGCCGTGCTGATTCTGGGAGAGAACGGCACGGGCAAGGAGGTGGTCAGCCGATCGATCCATTACCTTTCGCGGCGCCGCGACCAGCCGTTTGTGGCGGTCAACTGCGCCGCACTGAGCGAAACGCTGCTGGAAAGCGAGCTGTTTGGGCACGAAAAGGGCGCCTTTACCGATGCCCACGAGGCGCGTGCCGGCAAGTTCGAGCTGGCACGCGGGGGCACGCTGCTGTTGGATGAAATCGGCGACTTGAGCCCCTCCGGCCAGGCCAAGCTGCTCCGCGTGCTGGAAGATAAGGTCGTGGTCCGCGTGGGCGGCAGCGCCTCGATCGCCACGGATACGCGCGTGATCGCGGCGACGAATCAGAATCTAGCCGAGATGGTCCGCCAGCGTCGCTTCCGCCAGGACCTCTATTTCCGCCTCAACGTGGTCACGCTGGTGCTGCCGCCCTTGCGCGAGCGGCGCGAGGACATTGTGCCGCTCGCCGAGTACTTCCTCCAGGACTTCTGCCGCAAGGCACGTCGCAAGCCTCCCAGGCTGACTGCTGCGGCACGGCGGCGGCTTCAGGCCCATGCCTGGCCAGGCAATGTCCGCGAACTGCGCAACTTGATGGAGCGGCTAGCCTACCTTTCCTCCGAGGATCGGATTGATGAGCCGGACTTGATGCTGGTGCTCGATCCGCTGGCGCAGTCCGCAGCAGGTCTGCCGCACGATCTTTCGCTGTCGAGTGCCACCTCTCGCTTTCAAACCGAGTACATCCGCCGCGCCATCGAACGCTGCGGCGGCAATGTCAGCAATGCTGCCCGCGCCTTGGGCGTGCATCGCTCGAACCTCTACCGAAAAATGCGGCAACTCGGCATGTTGGGTGCCGGCGAAGAGGTTTCGTGAGCGAGGCCGCACGGCTGCCGCCGCGGCGCAGATGCCGCCAGGTGGGCACGGGGACCTCTGGCGTAGGCTGCGCGCTGCTGAGCGGGCCAGCCGCACCGGCCCCGCCACCCCCCTTTAGCCCGGCCAGATGCGCCGGCTGGGCCGCACGAAGCGTGTGGCCGTGCTCTTGAACGCGCGGCCTCAGACCGTTGCCAGCCTGCCACCGTTCCAGCCGCGCAGTTGATTGACCTCTTGCCACAAGTGCGATAGCATCTTGCGCGTGGCGGCAAGGCCGGCGCGACGGCCACCTGTACGGTCTGAGCAAGCTGTCGCTTGCAAGAGGGTGGCACGCATGGGCGCTGCTCGCCGCGGGCCGCAGCCGCCGGGGCCAAACGCAGGAAGGATGGTCATGCGTTACGAGCGTCGTGGCGGGGCCAGATGGCGCCGTCCCAGGCGTCGTGCCCTGGAGCGGCTGGAGTGCAGGCGGCTGCTGTGCCTGGAGCCGCACCCTCTTGTGGACGAACTGAGTGAAATGGGCACCGCCCCGGCGCTGGAGGCCTTACCGGCAGTCCCCGCGGCGGGCGCGGAGGGGGCCGGCGGCACCGTGGGGGCCGCTGCCAAGTTGCCGCTCAGCAGCATCCCGCAACTGAACAGCTTGCCTGATGCCGAGGCAATGCTGTACCTGGACTTTGACGGGCATTTCGAAGAGCGGTGGGGAAGCTTTCGCAACGTGCGAACACCCGCCTTCGACCTCGACGGAGATCCGCTCACCTTCACGCAGACCGAGCTGGCCCGCATCCGCCAGATCTGGGAATACGTGGCCGAGGACTACGCTCCCTTCAGACTGAACGTGACAACCGTCGAACCGCCTAGCTTTGCCGATGGCGTCGCCTTGCGCGTGGCCATTGGGGGAGATGGTCTGTGGTCAGGCGGCAAGTACGGGGGCGTGGCATATGTGGACTCCTTTACCAACTACCTTCCCAACACCGTCTATGTGTTCTCCAAGAACCTGGGCGGCGGCAACGCTCGCTTCGTGGCCGATGCCGCCTCGCACGAGTCCGGCCATGGCTTCGGCCTCTATCACCAGAGCCGCTACCGAGGCGTGACCAAGATCGACGAGTATTACAAGGGTCCCGGCGATGGCCGGGCTCCGCTAATGGGCAGCAGCTTCGCCGCCACGCGCAGCTTGTGGTGGCTGGGCACCTCTGCGGTGAGCTACCGCCACATCCAGGACGATATGGAGCACATTGCCCGGCGGAGCAACGGCTTCGGCTATCGGCCCGACGATCACGGCAACAGCTTGCGTCTGGCATCTGAACTTTCCATCTCGGGTAGCACGGCCACGGGCGCCGGAGTCATCGAGCAGACGACAGACTCGGATTACTTTTCGTTTCACACCGGCAGTGGACGCATCTATTTCACCGTCAGCGTGGCACCCGACGTGAACAACCTCGACGCCACGCTCAAGCTCCTCGACAACCAAGGCCGGGTGATCGCGGCCGCGGATCCCAGCAACTCGTTCAATGCCACGGTAACCGCCAACATTACGCGGGCGGGCAAGTACTACGTGGTGGTGGGAAGCCACGGCTTGTACGGCGACGTGGGGCAGTACACGCTCCGAGGCTCGATTGTGCCGCAGCGCACGCGAGATCTGAGCGAGCCTGCGGCCGAGTTCGGTCCGCTGGCGTCGAACGCCGTTCAGTTTGGCGAGAGTCAGGCCCCGCCAGCACCGGCTGGATTGCTGCGCGGAGAGGCGGCAGACGGCAGCCTTTCCGACCAACCTGCTGCATTTGCCTCCGCAGCCGCCGGCATTGCCGTAGGCCCCGCTCCAGCAGCAGCCCACGCAGCCAAAGGGCTGGTCCTCGTGGTCGGCACCAGTGCCTCATCATCAACAGCAGCGGCCGAGACCAGCGCGGAAGCAACACGCTCGCAGGACATGCCGTCGCAAAGGCCGTCGCATTCCACCTCTCACCAGCCCGCTCGGCGTGTGTTGGAGAGCACAGCGCTTCTGGCAGAGGCGTCCCTGCCCGTCTCACGCCTGCTCGACCCCGCACGCAAGCTGCCAGCGAAGCGCAGCGGTGCGGAGGGCTCGCTCCGTCCCCCTGAACGCCTTTCGCCCCAACTCGTGGACCGCGTGATGGAGACGTGGTGGTCCTGAGGCGATCGCCTGCCGTCACGCGTCGGCATACCGCTGCCCGTTCGGTCGGGCCTGCACCGCCACGCTCCCACGCACCTGCGGCGGTGCCGGTGCTGCCCGCCCTGTTTTGCCAGTTTTCATCAACCCGCCTCGCCTTGCGATGGCTGGCACCGCCAATGTGTAGAGTGTACACTAAGGTGTGGAGGCCGCGGCGATGACGGCGCATAGGTTGGCGCAGCTTTACCGGGATTCGCTGGCGCTGGCGACAGACCTGTACCAGCTCACCATGGCCTGCGCTTACTGGAAGGCGGGCCTGGCGGAGCACGAGGCGGTTTTTCATTTGGTGTTTCGCAAACTTCCCTTTGGCGGCGGGTTTTGTGTGGCCTGCGGTCTGGCAACGGTTTGCGACCTGCTGGGCGGGCTACGATTCTCTCAGGACGATCTTTCGTACCTGGCGGGCCTGACAGCACCGGATGGCAGTCGGCTGTTCGAGCCGGAGTTCCTCGACTATTTGCGGCGGCTTGAGTTCGCCGTGGATGTGGATGGCTTGCCCGAAGGCACGCCGGTCTTCCCGCAGGAGCCGCTGGTGCGTGTTCAAGGCCCGCTGGCGGCGTGCCAGATTCTGGAGACGCCCCTGCTGACCATCCTCAACTTTCAGACCTTGGTGGCGACCAAGGCTGCCCGCACCTGGCTGGCGGCTGAGGGGCAGCCCATCCTCGAGTTCGGCCTCCGCCGCGCTCAAGGGCTGGACGGCGGTGTTTCCGCTAGCCGCGCCGCCTACGTGGGAGGGTGTGCGGCGACAAGTAATGTGCTTGCCGGCAAGCTGTTCGACATTCCTGTGCGGGGTACGCACGCACATAGCTGGGTGATGTGCTTTGACGAGGAGCAGGAGGCATTTCAGACCTATGCGGCGGCCATGCCGCACAACTGCGTGCTGCTGGTGGATACATACGACACGCTGCGGGGGGTACAGCGCGCTGCGGACGTGGGAACGCAGTTGGAAACGCGAGGGTACAGGCTGTCGGCCATCCGGCTCGATTCGGGGGACCTGGCCACGCTGTCGCGGGCGGCACGCCGTATCCTGGATGATGCGGGCTTGCAGGCCACGCAGATCCTGGCCAGCGGCGATCTGGACGAGCATCTGATTGCGGAACTGAAGCGTCGCGGCGCGCCTATCGACACCTGGGGAGTGGGTACGCGGCTGGCCACGGCCTACGACCAGCCGGCCCTGGGCGGCGTGTACAAGCTGGCTGCCCTGCGCGCGCCAGGCGGGGTCTGGCAGCAGCGTGTGAAGATCTCCGACGATCCGGTCAAGAGTACGATCCCGGGAATCCAGCAGGTACGGCGAATCCGTCGCGGGGGGATACCGCTGTGCGACGTGCTGTGGAACACGCTGGACGCCCCGCCTGCTACGAGCGACGTGCCGCATGCGGCCCCTGGACGACAGCCGCATGCGGCCGCTGGGCTGCAGCCACATGCCGTCGGGGCGGTCGCGCCGCATGCCGCCCCCCGCAGCCAGCCAGAGGCGGGCGGCCCTGCCGCCATGGTCGATCTGCACAACCCCCAGCAGCCTCTGCCCGTGCCGCCTGGAGAAGCGCAGGATCTGCTGGTGCCGGTGTTCCGCCGCGGGAATCTGGTGTACGAGCCTCCGCCGGCACGTGTGGCCCGGCAGCAGACCTTGCGCGAGCTGGAAAGGCTGCCGGCCGGCGTCAAGCAGCTTGCCAACGCGGAGAGATACCCGGTGTATCTGGACCAGCGGCTGTATGAGTTGCGAGAACGCTTGCGTCGGATGCACCAGGGGGAAGGGAGCGCGTAAGCCGCCGTGGCGTACACATATGCCTATCCGCGGCCGGCGTTGGCCGTCGATTGCGTGGTGTTCAGCATCCAGTCTGATTCGCTTCACGTGTTGCTGGTGGAGCGGGCACAGGCGCCCTACGAAGGTTGGTGGGCGTTGCCCGGCGGTTTCGTGCAGATGGACGAGTCTCTGGACGAAGCCGCGCGCCGCGAGTTGCGCGAGGAGACGGGCCTGAGCGATGTGTATCTCGAGCAACTCTATACGTTTGGAGAGCCGACCCGGGATCCGCGCAGCCGTGTGGTCAGTGTGGCCTACTATGCGCTGGTGAAGCCTGGCGGTCCGCCGGTGCGTGCGGCAGCCGATGCCCGCCGGGTGGAGTGGTTCCCCACCGCACAGTTGCCGCCGCTGGCCTTCGACCATCGGCAGATCGTGCAGGTGGCAATCGAACGGCTGCGGGGCAAGGTGCGTTATCGGCCCGTAGGTTTCGAGCTGCTGCCGCGGAAGTTTACCCTGGCCCAGCTCCAGCGGTTGTACGAGGTGCTGCTGGAACGCCCCTTAGACAAGCGCAATTTCCGCCGCAAGGTGCAAGAAGTGCTCATCGCGCGCGGCGTGGTGGAGGAACTGGACGAGTTCCAGGCGGGCGTACGGCACCGGCGTGCCAGACTATACCGCTTCGATCGCGCGCGTTACCGTCAACTGGAAAAACAGGGCTTCGACTTCGAGTTATGAAGAGCGCCCTTGTGCTGGTCGACTTGCAGCGGGACTTTCTTCCCGGCGGCGCCCTGGCCGTGCCCGAGGGAGACCGCGTGGTCCCGCTGGCCAACCGCCTGGCCCGCCGATTTGGTCTGGTCGTGGCCACGCAAGACTGGCACCCGCCAGACCATGTCAGCTTTGCCGCGAACCATCCCGGCCGATCGCCCGGAGATGTGATCGAGATCGGCGAGCTGCACCAGGTACTCTGGCCCGTGCATTGCGTGCAGTTTACCCCCGGCGCGGCCTTTGCGCCGGGACTGGACACCAGCCGCATTGCGCGGATCTTCGCCAAGGGCACACAGCGGGACGTGGACAGCTACAGCGGCTTCTTCGACAACCTCCGCCGCCGCTCCACGGGCCTGGGAGAATTCCTCAAGGCGCAGCAAGTGGCGCAGGTCTACGTCCTGGGCCTGGCCACAGATTACTGCGTGCGTGCCACGGCACTCGATGCCCGCTCCCTCGGCTTCGATACGCGCCTCGTGGTGGACGCCTGCCGCGGCGTGGAACTGCACCCGGGAGACGTACAACAAGCCTTGACCGACATGCAGCGGGCTGGCGTGGAACTCGTACACAGCGGCGAATTGCTGGGGTGAAAGGAGCCGCCATGGCCCGCACCATCGCGCTGTTTGGGGGCAGCTTCAATCCGCCCGGCGTCCATCACCGGCAGCTCGCCGCACTGCTGGCAGCTCAGTTCGACGAGGTGATCGTCGTTCCCTGCGGGCCACGGCCTGATAAATCGGAGAACGGCAGCGTCGATCCGATCTACCGCGCTGCCATGGTGGACATGACCTTCTGCGGCCTCAAGCGGGTGCGCGTGGAACTCTTCGATCTGGAGGCTTCGACCTACACCCCGCACTACCTGTTGCGGGACCGCTTCGCCAACGAGGGTGAAATCTGGCTGGCGGTGGGCAGCGACCTGATCCAGGGCGGTGCTGCCGGGGCATCGGCCATCCAGCGCGGCTGGCAGCAAGGCACGCGCCTGTGGCACGAAGGCCGGTTCGTGGTCCTGCGCCGAGCAGACCAACCGCTGTGCGAAGCGGACTTGCCGCCGCAAGCACGAGTGGTCGAGGCGAGCCTCGCCGGCTCCAGCCAGGAGCTTCGCAGCCGCATTTTCCACGGGCAGCCGTACGAGCACCTGGTGGTGCCGCGCGTGGCCCGCTACATCGAACGCCATGCCCTGTACCGCGGTGTTCCTGCACGCCGTGACGCCGTGTTCCGCCTGAAGGAGCAACGTCTGCTGGTCGTGCATGACGAACGCAACCCGGAGGCCGTAATGGCCGCTGCACGCCTGGAGAATAGCAACACGCCCGAGCCTGAGCTGGTGGTGGTGATCGGCGGAGACGGCACCATGCTGCGAGCCATTCGCCAGCACTGGCGGCTGCGGGCGCCCTTTTATGGCGTCAATGCGGGACACCTGGGCTTCTTGCTCAACGACGACCCGCAGTTCGAATTCGTGCACGAAGAGCTGGTGCTGCACCAGGTGCCGCTGTTGTGGGTGGAAACCGAGGGCGTGGATGGCACCTGCCGTGAGGCGGTGGCGTTCAACGATTGCTGGGTCGAACGGGCCACGGGCCAGGCGGCCTGGATCGAGGTGAAGGTGAACGGCGAACAGCGGCTGCCGCAGCTCGTGGCAGATGGCGCGCTGGTGGCTACCGCGGCCGGCAGCACATCGTACGCCCGCGCCATGGGGGCGACCCCGGTGCCCCTGAATACGCCCGTGCTGCTGCTGGTCGGTTCCAACGTGTTGCGGCCTCACTCCTGGCGGCCGGCCGTGCTGCCCCTGGGCTCACAAATCGAGTTGACAACGCTCGATCCGGTCAAGCGGCCCCTGCAAGCCTACGTGGACGGCGTCTCGTACGGCGATGTACGTACGCTCCGCGCCCGCGTGAGCAACATCGCCGCGGCGGAACTGGTGTTCGCACCGGGCCACGATCCCGCAGCCAAGCTGGCGCGCATCCAGTTCCCTGAACTTTAGGGTCTGTGACGGCCCGTTGGGGCTGCCATGTAAGCAAGACGTGGCGGGCAGCCGCAGGCCAACCTGGTCCAGGAGATGGCCCCAGCTTGGCCCGCTGGCAGCCAGAACCAGCCGCCGCCCACCCCTCGTAAGCCAGAGGATGGCTTGCGCCCGCGGTCGATGGGTGCAGGATCGCCCAGATACACCAACCACACGGCGGCAGGATGCCGCTCGCGGACAAGGGCTCCCCAGCCGCTAAGACTAAAGGTATTTCTGATACGCCTGCACCGCCAGCCGGTCGCAGCGCTCGTTTTCATCATGGCCACTGTGCCCTTCGACCCAGTGGTAGCGGATTTCATGCTGGCCACACAGTGCGTCCAGGCGTTGCCAGAGGTCCAAGTTCTTGACCACTGGGCCCCCCCGACTGCGGCGCCAGCCCAGTGCCTTCCAGCGCGGCAGCCACTCGGTTAGGCCCTTGCCCAGGTACTGGCTGTCTGTAAACAGCTCCACGCACGAAGGACGCTTGAGCTGCTCCAGACCGTAGATCACCGCCAGCAGCTCCATGCGGTTGTTCGTCGTTTCCGGCTCGGCGCCGCTACGCACCAGCTCCTTGCCGCTGGCAGGATGCTTGAGAATAAAGGCCCAGCCGCCGGGGCCTGGGTTGCCGCTGCAGGCCCCATCCGTATACAGGTGCACCACCGGCTTGCCCGCGCGGGTTGGACTCTTCATGCCGGGGCAAGCGGTTGCTCGTACTCGGGCCGGCGATAGCGTGCCGCGTCCGCCAGCGGGTCCCCCAAACTCCCTTCCGCCGCGTGTTGCGCAAGCTGCCGCGGCAGCCGGACCGTGAACACGCTACCCTTGCCCAGTTCGCTGCGTAGAGAGATGTCTCCACCCAGGAGCTTGCAGAGTTCCTTCACAATCGACAGCCCGAGACCGGTGCCGGAGTATTCGCGGGTAAGGGCGTCTCCGCTGGGCATGACCGTACGTCCCTGGCGAAACTTCTCGAAGATGTGCGATTGGTCGGCTTCAGCAATGCCCACGCCGGTATCAGAGACCACCAGTTCGAAGCATTGGCCGTCCACGGCACGGGCTGCCACGCCGATGCGCCCGCCGTCGGGAGTAAACTTGATAGCGTTCGACAGCAGGTTGTTGAGGATTTGCTGGACCTTGCCCTGGTCCTGATACACCGCCAGGCCCGGCTCCACGTCGATCGTGAGGTCGAGATTCTTGCGTTCGGTGAGGGGGCGGGCCATGTCGCACTGGGCGTGCACCACATGCTCGAGGCGGAATTCCGACGGTCGGAGTTCCATCTTACCGCTCTCAATCTTGGCCAGATCCAGGATGTCGTTGATCATGTCCAGCAGCATCTTGCCGGACTTTTGAATGTTCTGCACATAGCGCTTCTGGCGCTCGTCGAGCGAGGGGATGGAACCCAGCACATCGCTGAAGCCGATAATGCTGTTGAGCGGCGTGCGCAGCTCGTGGCTCATCGTGGCCAGGAAATCGCTCTTCAGCCGATTCAGCTCAAACAGCCGCATGTTGAGCTGGGCCAGCTCGTCCACCTTGCTGTCCAGGTCGGCGTTGACCTGGCGGAGTTCCTGCTGGGCGTCCAGCAGGTGGCGCAACATGCGGTTGAAGGCCCGGGCCAGTTCTTCGAATTCGTCGGCGGTGTGGATCTCGGCCCGCTGGGCGAGGTCGCCACGGCTCACCGCATCGCTCACGTTGCGGAGGTGCTTGAGCGGCTTGACAATCACGTAGCGCACAATGGCATACGAGGCCACCATGGCCAGAAAGCCTGTGAGCACGGCTGTCGACAACAGGATGGCGCGGTTCGTGTTCTTGGCGCGAATCGTCTGGCTGTTGGGAATCTGCACCCGTGCCACGGCAATCAACTCGCCCGGCTGCAAGTCGGAAGGGCCGGTGGTCACCCGATGGCAGTCAACGCACGTCTGCGTCTGTGCATAAACCGGCTGCAAATACTCATAGGTACGGCCGTTGTCGATGTAGCGGCCCGCCTCCAGATCGTCGGCTCCCTCGGCAGGCGCCGCCAGGGGGAACTGTGCCAGCAGTTCCACCAGCTCCGGCGTGAGCGCGCTGCCCCGCCAGGAGTCTGCCGCAGAGGTCCCGCCGCCGTCACCACCGCGACGCGTGGTGCCTGCTGCCTGCACGCCTCCCTCTCCGGCCGGTGCGGCAGGCCCAGCGTGTCTCGAAGAGCCGCTTGTCGCATTCGCCCGCCGGCCGTCTCCGCCTGCCCGCACAGAGGGCGACAGAAAATCCCACGTGTACTTCTGCGTCTGGATCTTGGGAGTCAAGTCCCGCAGTACCTCGCGAAACTGATCCTTCTCTTCCGACCAGAAAATCCAGTGCTTGATCACCAGCGCCGTGTTCACCAGCAGCCGACCCTTGGCGGGATTCTGCTCGGCCACAAGCTGGTCGGTGCGGCTGCCGTAGATCCAGAAGCTGAGAATCATCAGCGTGGTCAGCGACAAACCGAACAACACCCGGCACTTGCGCTCCAGGTTGGTTTCGCCCAGGGCACGCTTGATGGTGCGGTAAGACATGAATGCGCTCGCGGCTCGCCTTTCTGGTAGTATTCTAGGCCCCCCGCGGCCCAGCGCATAGTTCAGCCTGGGCGGTGCCCCCTGCGGCCAGCATCGCACCGGGAGGCCCCAAGCAGAAGTCGCCTTGTCGCCGCCCCGGTCGAGTGGGCACCGCTGCGCGCCGACAGCGGCCAATGGGCAGTACCTCCAGCATCGCACCCGATCTCCGGGCAAGCCGCAACGCGCCGCTCTCACTGCCGGGCTGGGCGCTGACGCGAGCGCGGCGTTTTCGACCGCAAGACCAGCGTCGCTACGCCCAGCCTTTATCGTGTGGGCACTTCTGTGGGCGGCAGGCCGCGCGTTGTTCCAACTGCCCACCGCTGGTACAATCGCCACAAAGAGCCTGCCCCTCGGTGCAGGGAGACTGCCGTGCGAATTGCCCTGCCCTCGCTTCTATTTGTCGCGGTATCCTGCCTACCCAGCGCGTGCTGGGCAGAGGATCCGTTTGCCGCGGCGCGTACTGTCCTGGAAAGTCGCTGCGTTTCTTGCCACCACGGAGAAGAACCCAAGGGGGGGCTGGATCTGGCACGCCGAGACGCTGCCTTGCGCGGCGGCGATAGCGGCCCAGCCCTCCTGCCAGGCAACGTGGCGGAAAGTCTGCTCTTGCAATACGTCTCGGGCAGCGAGCCGCTGATGCCCAAGGACGGCCCGCCGCTGACGCCCGCCGAAGTGCAAACGCTCCAGCAGTGGATCGCCGCGGGGGCTCCCTGGCCAGAAGAGGTGGTGCTGGAGGATCGGCGGTTCGAGCAGCCATGGTGGTCGTTGGCGCCTTTGGCCGACGTGCAGCCGCCCACCGTGGCCGATCCCTGGGTGCGCAACCCGATCGATGCCTTTGTGCTGGCCAAGCTCAAGGAGTTGCAGCTTACGCCCTCTCCCGAGGCGGACCGGCGCACCCTGCTGCGCCGCCTCAAGTTTGACCTGCACGGCCTGCCGCCCACGCCCGAGGAAGCGGCCGAGTTCGAGGCCGACAAGTCGCCGTTCGCTTACGAGCGGCTGGTGGATCGGCTGCTGGCCTCGCCTCGCTATGGAGAGCGCTTGGCCCGCCACTGGCTGGATGTCGTCCACTATGGCGAGTCTCACGGCTACGACAAGGACAAGCCGCGCCCCAACGCCTGGCCTTACCGAGACTACGTCATCACGGCCCTGAATGCCGACTTACCCTACTCTCAGTTTGTGCGCGAACAGCTTGCCGGCGACGTGCTGGGCGAGTATCCCCGCGGTGTGGCGGCTACAGGATTCATTGCAGCCGGGCCTTGGGACTTTGTCGGCCACGTCGAGCTGCGCGAGGGCACGGTGGACAAGCTGATCACCCGCTCCCTCGACCGGGACGACATGGTGATGACCACCATGGCCAGCTTTCTGAGCCTCACCGTGCACTGCGCACGCTGCCACGATCACAAGTTTGATCCGATCCGCATGGAGGATTACTACCGCCTTCAGGCGGTTTTTGCGGGCGTCGAGCGCGCGGACCAGCCCATGTTTCAAGACATGCCGACCTACCGCCGCTGGCAGGCCCTGCAAGCTGAACTCTCCGCCCTATCAGAACGGCTGGCACATGCGCAGCAGGCCGCAGAGCAGGCCGCCCCCGCACTGGCTGAGCTGGACGGGCGGATTGCCGCGCTCGAGCACCGGCTGGCTCTCCTGCCCGCCGCAGACCGCCAGCAGAGCCGGAGCAATGGCTACCACGGCGCCATCCTGCCGGAGGCCGATACCGTGCAATGGGTCCAGGTCGATTTGGGAGAAAGCCTGCCCCTCGAACGCGTGCGGCTTGTACCGGCGCGCCCGGTCGATTTTCCCGACACGCCAGGGTTCGGCTTTCCGGTGCGGTTTCGCATCGAGGTCAGCGACGAGCCGGAGTTCGACCGGCCGTGGTTGCTGGCCGATCATACGGCAGAAGACTTTGCGAACCCTCAAGACCAGCCCGTGGAGTTCGACGCCGGCGGGCGACAGGGCCGCTACGTGCGGCTGACGGCCACCCGGCTATGGAAGCGGCTGGACGATTATGTCTTGGCTCTGGCAGAACTCGAGGCGTACAGCCGAGGCCGTAACGTGGCCCTGGGGGCTGATGTAACTGCCCTGGCTTCCATCGAGGCCGGGCGGTGGAGCGCCGCCTGGCTGGTGGACGGCTATTCCAGCCGCGCACGCCTGGCAGAACCAGCCGCCCTCGCTCTGCTTGCCACGCGCCGCGAACGCCTCGTCCAGGATCTGGCCCAGCTCAAGGCAGAACGCCACGAGCGGTTGTGGCAACTGCTGCCGCTGGAGCTGCGCAGCGAACTGGAGCAACTGCCTGCGGCCATCGCGGAAATACAGGCACAGCTCGATGCCTTGCCCAAACCCCAGTACGTTTATGCGGTGCAGAACATTCCTCCCCGGCCCATCCACCTGCTGCGCCGCGGAAGTGTCAAGGATCCGGGGCCGGAGATGGCCCCCGGCGGGCTCACCTGCCTGCCGGGCGTGAGCGCGGAGCTGCCGTTAAGCGACCCCAGCGACGGCCCCGCCCGCCGCGCCGCACTGGCACAATGGTTGACGGACCCTCGCAACGTGCTGCTGCGGCGCTCCATCGTCAATCGCGTGTGGCAGTACCACCTCGGCCGCGGCCTGGTCGATACGCCCAACGATTTCGGCCGGATGGGCTCGCTGCCCACACACCCCGAACTGCTGGATTGGCTGGCGGGTGAGTTCCAGCGTCAGGGCGAATCTCTGAAGTGGCTGCATCGCTTGATCGTGTGCAGCAGCACCTACCGCCAAACCTCCCAGGACCGCCCCGAGGGACTGGCGGCGGACGCCGGCAACCGCTACCTGTGGCGCGCCCATCGCCAACGGCTCGATGCCGAGAGCCTGCGCGACGCCGTCCTGGCCGTCTCCGGCACGCTGGATCTGCGGATGGGCGGACCCAGCGACCAGCACTACTGGTTTAAAGACGATCACTCGCCCGTCTACGACTACGAGCGGTTCGATGTGGAAGACCCCCGCGCCTTCCGCCGCAGCGTGTACCGCTTCATTGTGCGCAGCGTGCCCGACCCATTCATGGAATGCCTCGACGCGCCGGACCCCTCTCTGCTGGTTCCCAAGCGAAACGCCACGCTTACCGCCTTGCAGTCGTTGGCCCTGCTGAATAACCGCTTCATGCTCAGCCAGTCTCGCCATTTTGCCCAGCGATTGGCGGGCATCACGCCGCAGCTCGAGGAGCAGATCGACTGGGCCTTCAGGCTAGCGCTCGCCCGGCCGCCCTCGCCAGAAGAGCGCGAGCTGCTGGCAAGCTATGCCCGCAAGCATGGGCTGGCCAACGCCTGCCGGGTGATCTTCAACTGCAACGAGTTCGCCTTTATCGATTAGACTTGCCTCCGCAGCCCCGTGAGCGGGCTACAAAATGCCGCAGCCATCAGGACGCCTGTCATGACACCGCCGCCTGTTGAGGAACGCCGCTCGAATGGGACCACAGCCGCGGACGTGGCGCTGGGGCGAAGGGACCCAATGATCTACAAGCCCCGCAGCGGTTGTGCGGGGCAGTGGGTGGGACGCGGCCTGACACGCCGCGAGCTGCTCTGGCAATGCGGGGGGGGATTG
>JAIMBC010000123.1 GCA_023511675.1 Pirellulales bacterium | reverse complement strand
GGGAAGGACTATCTGGCCACACTCGTCCAAACCACAGACGGCCGTGTCCTCACTGGGTTGGTACGGGGCGAGGATGAAAACAGCCTCACGCTGGTGACCGCCACGGAGACGCTCGTCTTGCCTCATGACGAGATCGAGGTCCGCCAGCCGAGCGCCCAATCGATGATGCCTGATGACCTGTTCAAACCCCTCTCCGAGCACGAGGTGCGTTCGCTGGTCGCGTATCTCGCCAGCCCGCAGCAGGTGCCCATGCTGGCCACGGTCGAGAATGCATCCTCGCTCTTCAATGGCCGCGATCTGGAGGGCTGGGAGGGGAATTTCGAGCTGTGGAGCGTTGAAGGGGGAGAAATCGTGGGCCGCACCAGCGGCCTGGACCACAACGAGTTTCTGGTCAGCCGCCTGCTCGTCGGTGATTTCGAGCTGACCCTGGAGGTATTGCTGGTTGATAACCAGGGCAACAGCGGCATTCAGTTTCGCAGCGAAGCGCTGCCCGGCGGAGAGGTCCGCGGCTACCAGGCCGACATCGGCGCCGGCTGGTGGGGCAAGCTGTACGAGGAACACGGCCGCGGCCTGTTGTGGCAGAACAGCGGCGAGCCGTACGTGCAGCCGGCGCAATGGAACCGCTATCGCATCCGCGCAGAGGGAAGCCGCATCCGCACCTGGATCAACGACCAACTCTGCGTCGACCTGGACGATCCTCAGGGAGCGCGGCGCGGAATCATCGCCCTGCAGCTCCACGCGGGCGAAGCGATGGAGGTCCGCTTCCGCGATCTGCGGCTACGCGTCCTCACCTCGGCAAGATAGACAACTCCGCAGCGACCCCACACCCTGGCCGGACCGCTGCGAAGCTGCCGGGCGTACCAGACAGCGCACGCTGCCTGTCGTGTCGGCCCACCCTGACTTGCCTCCGAGTGCCGTGCCGCTAACCCTTGCTACGATGGCGCTCCCCGCATGGCACGGTGCAGAAGTACAAGATCGAGCCGCCAGCTCGGGGCTGCACCTTGCCGCAATGGTCCACTTTGCGTCCCCCCGTTGTGGTCAGCCACTGACAACAGGCCTAGCGGCGGCAAGCATAACCCTCATGTGCCAAAGCAGGCGCAGCTTGCCGCGCACAAGGGCGCTGCGAAGGGCAATCCAAGTGCCGCGGTTCCTGCCGGTACCCCGTCGCGTCAGGCGGCATCCCAGACCCCGGCCTGCACTGCCGCTGGCAGCCAGCCCGCGTTGCTGGTCCTTCTATCAGGGGCACATCATCCCGCGCACATCATCCGCCGCGCACGAGCTTCAGCGCAAACCGCAGCGTGGGCAGCTCCAAAGTTTGTCCCCCCAGGACCATGCGGGCCTTGACCTGCACGATGCGGCGGATCGCGCTGGGCTGGACATCGCCCCCTGCTTCGAGGACCAGGGGAAACTCGTCCGCCTCCGCAGGAATGCTCGTCTGCACCGCGCGCACGCCGCGCGGCAAGGGCCCGATCTCCAGCTCGATGGGAACACGTTCCCCCCCCGCGCGCCGGACGTGGATCGGTACGCTCGCCTGGGCACCGACCGTGAGGTCGAGTTGCTGCGCGGCCAGTTCCAGCGTCACAGCGGGCACGATGTCGAACGGGACGGGATAGACCGCCACGATCGGCTGCGGGCGTCCCGCCACCGCCAGCGTGGCTTGCAGCAAAATGCTGTGGCGGCCCGCAGTAGCGTCAAGCTGCACCGGCAGTACCAGTTGCGCCTGCTGCTGCTCGGCCGGCAGGCTCAACTTGCCGGGCGAGATGCCAGCCGGAGGGTACAACAGCTCGAGCTGCACCTCGCCGGCCAGGCCCTCTCTCCGCCGCACATCGATCGCCAGCCTGAGCGTGCCGCCTTGAACGGCCTGTCCTTCGGCCCTGCCGCGCACGGCCAGCTCTGCACCCCGCTGGCTTACGCCGATGGCTACCGTCTCCAGCTCCTGAACGGCCGCCCCGTTCACCGGCAGGGCGCTGAAAAACACAGGATGCGCCGCTTCACGCACAAACGGCTGCGGCGCCTCGACGGCCTGGCCCAGTACCCGGGCGTAGCGGGCCGTGCTTGGCGCGTCGAAGTCAGCCACCAGGTTCACAATCGTGTCGTTTTGCCCTGCTGGGATCATTGCCGGTGTTGCCTCCACGCCCGAGGGCAAATCCACAACCGTCACCGCTATCGCCCCGGCGTATCCGTCCCTCACCGCACGCACGAACAAAGAGCCTGAGCCCCCCCGGTCCAAGGTCAATGCGCCGGACCCTGACCCCTCGTACGCGGCGACCACTCGCTGTGCCGCTTGCTGCTGCTGTTGCTGCCCCGGTGCGGGCTGCCCGACCGTCGGCTGCACCAGCAACTCAAAATCTGCCGGTGGCGGCGCAACTTCCAGGCGATACACGTACGCCTCGGCCCCCGAGAGGTTGCGGTCTTCGACCACCAGCGTGTAATCCCCCTCATTCGTTACGGTGAAGTCGATTTGCGGGTCGTCCACCTGAGGCTGCGGTGGTGCCCACCGCACCACCGGCCCTTCTCGTGGCACGGGGTCGCGATCGTCGGCCACGGCCAGTTCGTTGCCCTGGGCGTCCAGCAGCGTGAGGACGCCATCCACGGGACTGCCCAGCCGCTGGGCCGCTAGCCGTAGCAGCAGACGAGTCCCGGCCGTGGCACGAAACACAAAGAAGTCCCGATCAGCCGGACGCTCCAGTCGGCCGTTGACCACCACGGGTACATCGATTCGCTGGGACTCCTTAGCAGTATCGTTCGGTTCGCTGGCGATCAGTTCGGGCAAATCCCCAGCAGCGAACCAGGCCGGAGAGGCCACCCAACCTTGCCCAACGGGCAGATTGAAGCGACGGCGCACCCAGGGGGCATCCGGGGGTAAATCCATGGCCTGTAGCAGCGGCTCGGCCAGGCTGCCTCCCGTCCATGACACCTCAACGCGCGCGCCGCGCCGCCCCCCAAGCGGAAACATGGCCGCCGCAAAGGGTACCTCGCCCGCTCGCAGGTGATACACGGCGTACTCCGCGCCTTGATACGACAAGTCGTGCAGCCGTACGAAGTACGTGCCCGCTTGCTCGAAACGGCAGACCAGCCGCGCATCCGGCATCATCTCGCTCGGCCGGGTCAAGCTGCGTGCCAGCTCGCGACCCATCGAGTCGAACACCGTGATCACCGGCGACAGCGGCGAGCCGATCCGCCGCGCAGCCGCCTCGAATACCACTTCCTGCCCTGCCACTGCCTCAAAGCGAAACCAGTCGCGATCTTCGGAGAGCAGACAGCCGCTTACGCCAAAGGGAAGCGCAACGGCGTTCGCCTCCTGCCGGGCGTTATTCGGCTCGCTCTCGAGCTGCTGCGGCCCAGGCGCGATGCGCAATAGCCTCGGGTTCGATAAGCCCGCCGATGCTAACACGTGAAATGCAAACTCACCCCAGGCCGCCTCGGGCAATACCTCCACCTCCAGCCGAGCCGCCTTGGCCTCCACAGAAATCACACGTACCAGGCTCACCCACGGCGGTGCCAGAATCGCGTGCAGACCCTCCAGCCGGTCTCCCACCAGGTCAAGCTCGACCCGCTGTCCGGGAACCAGGGCCACGGGCAGCACGCGTGCCAGCACAGGCACGTCGTCCCGCGCGCGGTCGATAACCACCTCGGCTACTGCTCCGCTAACGGCCCAGCCAAACGCCAGGGCAGCTCCTGCCAGCCAGGGCAGCCAGCAACGCACAGAGGCTGAAACACGCTTTCTCACCAGCAGCCCGCTCAATTTCCACACGTGCCGTTTGCTACCCACGTGACGAACCCACTCCCTCGTTGTGGACTGGCATGCCTTTCACGCTCGCCGCCATCGAATCAACATGTGTCATGGGCCACGCGAACCAACGCCCTTCAAGACGGACAGGCAAACTTCACGTTCTTAGTGTACGTGCAAGCCGCCGCCAGGCAGCTACTAATCTGTACTCGGTGCCCGCCAGAAACGTTTCGCCCATCGCCCGTGCAGTGGGGCGAACGTTCCTCCGGCGGGGCGCTGAGCCGGCCCGTGTGTGCGGTAGGGAGCGAGTTGGCGGCGGCATCTTCGCCGCAGCATTGCTGCTTGCTGAGGCCCGCGCTGCGCGGCCGCTGGCGCCTAGCTTGGCAGAGGTCGTTTCGGGGCCCCACTGCTGCCGCACCAACGCAGGCCTTGCGAGCGCGGCCTCCTTTGCTGGCTATCCCGCCACTGGAGGCAGTTCACCAGGGGCGGCTGCGGGCGTGGCCACGCTGGCTGCCGCTGCAGGCGGAACAAACGTCAGCATACCTGGGCCTCGCGTCGTGGGAGCTACGGCGGTCAGGCCCGAACGGTGCTCCGCCGCTTGCGCATGCAGGTGCTCGCGCGCCTCCTCGCGCGAGGAAACGCGGGCCAACAGCACTACCGTGGCCACGCGTGCCAGCGTTGAAATGGCAAACAGGGCCAGGTACGTCGTCCGTTGCTCTCCCACTGCCAACAGCAAGCCGCCCCCCAGCATCGAGCCGCAGAATGTGGCCAGGGCATTGCCAAAGTTGTAGGTCGTGAGCACGCTGGTCCGCTCCTCCAGGCGGATGTTCTCAAAGAACATCAAGAACATGGCCAGCTCGTAGGCCGCCCATACGACGCCGCCGATCAACTGCACCAACAGCAGCCATGCCAGCGATGTCGAGCACAGCCAGAGCCCCGCTACCGGCACGATCCCCAGACCTCCCAGCCACAGCAGGCGGCGGGCCCCGCCCTGCCTCGCAACACGACCCCACAGCGGCAAAGCCAAGATCTTGCCCACGAAAGAGGTGCCCACCAGCACCACAAACGTGGCATAGGAGACCTTGAGCTGCTTGAGCAAGAACGGTGTGAAGTAGGGACCTGAGATCTGCACCGCCACCTGCACGGCAAGCAGGTAGAGCAACAAGGAGCCGTCACCCCCCCGAGTGCGCCGCAACAGCTCTCTCCATCGCACGGGGCGATGGTCCCGCACACCCGCCGCCTCGCTCTGCTGGGCCAGCCACCATGAGGAGACGAGCCGCGAAGCCCCCGCTGCTGCAAACACCCCCGCAAAGGCCCCCAGCACCCCCACGGCGCTGCCGCTGCCGGCTTGCAGGGCTAGCCCACCGGCCACAAAACCCAGCAGCGTGCCGCCCTGCGTGATCCGCGTGCGGCTGGCGAAGAAGCGGGCGCGCAAACTGCCCGGCACCAGCCCTTCTACCCACGTGTTCCAGGCAGCGTTGGTTGCCAGCCCGGCCGCCCAGTACCAGCTTGCGATTCCAAATAGCAGCCAGCCGGCCATTTCGCCCGCCAGGGCCCCTGCCACCAACGGTACAAAGGCCAGACCCTGAATGGCAGCACAGAGCACCGTCATCTGCCGGAGCGAGCCCACGCGCCGTGCAATCTCGGGCGCCACGAGCTGCACCACCGCGCCCAGCAGCATCGGTACCGTGACGATCAGGCCCGCCGTCGCCTCGCCCAGGCCCAGGGCCAGCGCAAAGGCCGGTAGATACGTTTCTCCCAGCCCAACCATCAGGCTGTACGCCGCCCCGTCGGCCAACATGGCTCGCAGGTTGCGTCGAATCGATGGTTGTGCGTGTCGCGGGCAAACATCTCGGCGGCTGGCCCCACCCGCTATCGGGCCGGCCGCCTGCTGTATAGTTGCTGTCACAGTGGTGCGCAGCCTCGCGCCCGGCGCGCAGCAAGCCTTGCGCAGGGCACCTGTTCCAAGAAAACAATATTCTACTGCGGCCGTGCCATTTGGCCAGCCGCCGCGTGCTATTGGCAGGGAATGCACCCCGCCGAGCCTGGATAGACCTGCTGGTAGGTCGGCGGAGGGTAGTAATACCGTGGGCCAAACAAACCAGGCCGGCAGCCACAGCAGCCCTGGCAGGCGAATAACAGGATCACGGCAAAGGCCAGCAACCAGCGCATGGTACGGTCCTTCAGGCGTCGTCAGGGTGCCCAGGCCGGGGGTCCGAACGTGCCGGCCCACATGCGGGCCGGACCATACGCAAAGCTTAGAACCCGGTCAATGCCAGTCTGGATGGGGTGCACGTCCGTTCTGGAGGCAGCCGCGTGAAGCGGTCGAGCATGAAGGGGTCGAGCGTGCAGGTGTGGCGCATACAGGGGACGCGCAGAGCGGCCGTGCTCAGCTCAGCATTGACCGCCGCGGTGGGTACCCACGTTAACATGAGCAACCCTCAACCGCAGACGCACCAAACCGGCCGCCGCGCCCAGGCCTCTGTATCGGTTGCACAGCCACGGAGACTGCTGCCCAATGCTAACAACAGCCGGCGGGGCAGCGCCAAAGGCGGGTAGTGTCTGCCACTTTGGCTTTGTAAGTAGGTTCCGAGGAGCAGCGCGCAAAGCTACAATGAAAAGGCTGACGGCTCGTACGGATTGCCATCGAGGAGAAGAGGTTTGCCATGCGTCGGAATCCTTGGGTGCTACTTTGCAGCGTGTTCGTGTCGGCGGCGGTACTTTCGAGCGTGGTGCTCGTGCCGGCGCGGGCTGACGAGGGAAGCTTGTCGCCTGACGAGGCCAAGGCTCGCGATCAGGCGGTGAACAAGGCGATCGGCTTCCTGCGCGCCGCGCAGGCGGCTGATGGCTCGTACAGCGCTCAGGCTGGACCGGCGGTAACGGCCCTGGTCGCTACGGCCCTGCTGTCGCATGGCCGCAGCGTGAACGATCCACAGGTGGCACGCAGCCTGAAGTACCTGGAAGGATTCGTGCAGCCGGACGGCGGCATCTACCAGCCCGACACTTTTTACAAGAACTACGAGACCTGCCTGGCGATCCTCTGCTTCAGCAAGGCCAATGGGGATGGCCGCTACACCGAGTTGCTGAAGAAGGCGGAGGCGTTTGTCAAGGAGCTGCAGTGGGACGGCACGGAAGGGCACGACGAGTCCAGCTATCACTACGGCGGCGCGGGCTATGGCCGCGGCAAGCGTCCTGACCTCTCCAACACCCAGTTTCTGCTCGACGCGCTCAAGGCCACGGGCAACGGGCCAGACGACGAGGCTGTGAAGAAGGCGCTGATCTTCGTCTCCCGCTGCCAGAACCTGGAAAGCGAGCACAACACCACCGAGTTTCCCGCCAAGAACCCCGATGGGGGCTTTTATTACACGCCGGCGGCCGGCGGCAGCAGCCAGGCTGGCCCGCTACCCAACGGCGGCCTGCGCAGCTATGGCTCCATGACCTATGCCGGCCTGAAGAGCATGATCTTCGCCGGCGTGGGGCCCGACGATCCGCGCGTACAGGCCGCCGTCGCATGGATCCAGAAGCACTATTCGCTCAGCGAGAACCCCGGCATGGGCGACGCCGGCCTCTACTACTACTACCACACCTTTGCCAAGGCCCTCGATGCGCTCGGCCAGGATGTGTTCGTAGACGCCGACGGTACCCAGCACCACTGGCGGCGCGAGCTGGCACGTGAACTGGTGTCCCGCCAGCGAGCAGACGGCGCCTGGGTCAACGACAACAGCCGCTGGTTGGAGGGCGATCCAAACCTGGTCACGGCGTACGCACTCCTGACGCTGGCCTATTGCAAATAGACGCCGCGTCGCGCGCGTGTCTATCGTCCGTGCTCCAGGTAACGCGCCCCGCGGCGGCTAAATGTAGTACATGTTGGCCGACTGCCGCCGTGCCCGCTCGATGAGGGTACCAAAGGTGATCCGCCGCAGGACGCCCTGCTGCGCGGCGGCCGCCTCGCGCCAGCACTCGGCCAACACGTGTGCCGCGGGCGTAGCATCGGCAGGATTGGCAGCCGGCTCTTCACGCCCCTCGATCACACTCATTACATCCCACAGGGTAATCCGATCCGGAGGCCGGGCCAGGCGGTAACCGCCCGCGGCACCGCGTGTGCTGGTCACAAGTCCGGCCCCTTTGAGCTGTAATAGAATCTGCACCAAGAACCGCGATGGGATGCCGTGCCTGCTGGCGATCTGGCGAATTCGCACAGGCTCCTCACCGGCATAGGCCCCCGCCAGCTCAAACACGGCAAGGCAAGCGTATTCGACCTTGGCAGAAACTCTCACTGCTTCTCGTGTGCGAGATGTATGCTGAAGGCGAATGGCCGCCGCCCCCAAGGCCCAGGTGCTAGCTGCCAAGGCGATGCCGCAGGGCGTTGCCAGCCAGACGCCACCTCAGCGTAGCCTCTCCGCCAACCCCCGTCCACAACACCATGGCGCGGCGCCGAACACGTGCGGCACCCTGCGCCCCCTCCACCGCGCAATACGGCAAGCCGTATCAACGCGCACCCGCCCACCCCTCCTACTCGCAGCCGCCGCACTTCCGCGCGCCCACTGCGCCTCGACGCGGTCTGCCCGGCTGCCAGCACTCGTTATCCCACCTGCGCCGTGCGGCCTACCTCGTGTGCAGCCCGCATTCCGTCTTGGCGAAGCCGCTCCAGCGGCCCGCACGCTCGTCCTCGCCAGCAGCTACCGGCCGAGTGCACGGCCAGCACCCAATACTAGGATACCCCTGGTCGTGCAGCGGGTTGTAAGGCACCTTCTCTTCCGTGATCACTTTCCAGACCTGCTGCTTCGTCCAGTTGGCAAGCGGACTGACCTTCACCAGCCCAAACTTGTGGTCCCAGCCCACGATCGCCGCCCGCGCACGATCCGGGCTCTGATCTCGCCGAATACCGCTCATCCAGGCATCCATGCCCGCCGCGGCACGCTTCAGCAGCGAAATCTTCCGCTCCATGCAGCACTTGTCCGGGTTCGTCAGGTACACCGGCCCGCCGTTGGCGGCCTCATACTCCGCCACGCTCTGCTCAGGCCGAATGAACTCCACCGCAATGCCGTAACGTGCGAGAATCCGCTCTCGAAGCTCAAGCGTTTCCTTGAACTGATAGCCCGTGTCGAGGTTGAACACCCGCGTGCGCGGCTCGATCTGCGCAAGGTAGTGAATGATCACACATCCTTCTGGTCCAAACGCCGTGGCCATGGTGAGCCGCGGAAAGTAGTGCTCAACGGCCCAGGCGATAATCTCAGCGGGCGAGGCGCTTTCCAGCCGCCGGCTTTGCTCCGCCAGCCACTCGATTAGCTCTGGCGTGGGAGCTTCGCCTTGCGGCACTGGCGGGCGGGATAAAGCCTTGCCGCTGCGTTCCCCCGCCACAGGCGGAAGCGTCACGGCGTAGGGCGGATTGCAATTCATCAACGTCGGCGCAGATGCGGTTTCGAACATGCTTGAATCACGAAGGCCCCCGCCACGCGAGGGCCACGAAATGGTATCTATCTTTACAATCAAAGTCAACAATACGCTAGCTGCTATTAATATCGTCCTGGTAAGCACGGGCTCTGCATGTTCTAACGGCTAGGCGGAACCTGTTGGATTTAGTAGCTGTGCCGGACCACCGGTCGTTGAGCGGGCCCCTTGCTCTTGGCCCGTTGCCCCCTGGCGAATGGGGGCTGCCTCCACGCCCAGGCGATGTGGTTCGGTTGGGCGTCGCACCCTTTGCAACAGAGGGCTAAAGGTAAACTCGCGGAGCGAGGGCTGGGCCAGGCCGTTACCCCTTTGCAAGAGCGCGCCAGAGGCAACGGCTGCTGCATGGGGCGGCAAGGAGCCACACCCACATGACTCCACTCTTGAAGGCAAGGAAAAGCTAGAAACGCTGCTGCATGGGGCGGCAAGGAGCCAAAGGCGCAGAGCACTCTCCCGCCGGGCCAAAGGCAAGTTGGCGTTGTGGTGCAGCAGGGGGGCGCGGGAGGCACAATCTGCTTTGCGGCCCTGTGCTCGTGAGTTATGCTAGGGCGGTCCCCGCCCCAAGGCTTGTGAGCTGCCTGGCATGGTCTGTAAGCGAGCAATGCTGAGTACCGTCGCGAGCTTCGTCGCGGTTGTGGCGGTCTTCGGCACGGCGGCGGCACCTCAACAGCCCCATACAACGGCTCCGCCGGGACAAACCGCAGCTCCGCTTCCGCCGCAGGCAGCCCAGCAAGCGGTGCCGCAAGCGGAGGAGGTACTGGGGCCAACGGAGCCGGCGTCCGGAATCCCCCGCCCTCTTGAAGGTCGCGAGGCGAACGCACAGGCTGCGCCAAGCGACCCGCAACCGGATTTTGAGCTTGAAATAGCCCCGTTGCTGGCGCGGCGCTGCTTGGGCTGCCACAACGCGGGCGAACACAAGGGGGGCCTCGATCTGACCAGCGAAAAGGGCCTCAAGGCCGGTGGAGACAGCGGCGCCGTCCTGGGCGAGCGTCCTCTTGATAGCTTGCTTTGGCAGCGCGTTTCTGGCGGCGAGATGCCTCCACAGGGTGCTCTGCCTGCCAGTGAGCAGGAGACCTTGCGGCGGTGGCTGGAGGCCGGGGCCCCGTTTCGGGGGAGTATCGACCCGCTGCGCTACACCAGCGACGTACGTGCCGGCTACGACTGGTGGTCCCTGCGTCCGCCGGCTGATCCCGCCTTGCCCGCAGTCCAAGATGCAAGCTGGATTGTCAACCCTATCGATGCCTTTGTGCTGGCCCGGCTAGATGCTGCCGGCTTGAAGCCTGCTCCGCCGGCCGATCGCAGGATCCTCATTCGTCGAGCATACTTCGATCTGCTGGGCCTGCCTCCCACGCCTGAAGAAGTGGCCGCGTTCGTCTCCGACCCTGCGCCCGATGCGTATGAGCGGCTGATCGACCGCCTGCTGGACTCTCCGCATTACGGAGAGCACTGGGCACGGCACTGGCTGGATGTGGTCCGCTTTGGCGAAAGCCAGGGCTTCGAGCGGGACAAGCTGCGGCCCAACGCATGGCAATATCGAGACTGGGTCATCTGGGCCTTGACCAGGGACCTGCCCTACGACGAGTTTGCCCGTTTGCAGATCGCGGGAGATGTGCTGGTCCCCCACGACCCGCTGGCGGTGATTGCCACGGGCATGCTGGTGGCCGGTCCGTGGGACGAGGTGGGGCAGACGCAACAGAGCGCCGCCATGCGGGCCGTGGTCCGGCAGGACGAGATGGAGGATTACGTCAGCCTGCTGGGCCAGGCATTTCTGGGCCTGACCGTTCACTGCGCACGCTGCCACGATCACAAGTTCGATCCGGTCACGCAGCAGGATTATTATGGCCTGTGCGCGGCCCTGTCGGCAGTGCGGCATGGGGAGCGTGCGGCGCAGAGCGAGGCCGCTGGTGCCGCGGCCGCGGCCGAGCTGGCTCGCCTGGAAGCGCAGGCTGCGCCCTTGAGGGCTGAACTGGCAGCGCTGGAGGCAGAGGCACGCCAGAAGGTGCTGGTCCAGCAGCGCCAGACGGTGCCGCCTGAGCCGCTGGCCCGCTGGGAATTTGAGGCAGGCCTTGAGGACTCGGTGGGAGGATTGCACGGCACGGCCCACGAGGGGGCTCGCGTCTTGGAGGGCCGCCTGGTACTCGATGGCCGCGGCTACGTCACTACATCTCCCTTAGCAGGCGACTTAACGGAAAAAACGCTCGAGGCGTGGGTGCTTCTCTCTGACCTCGACCAGCGGGGCGGCGGTGTGATCGGCGTGCAAACGCCCGATGGCTCATTGTTCGATACGCTCGTCTACGGCGAACGCGAGCTGAGACGCTGGCTGCCGGGCAGCAACGGCTTTGCCCGCACACAAGACGTGGGAGGCTCGGACGAGGACGCCTCGCCCTCCGATCTGGTACATGTGGCGATTGTGTATGCGCCCGATGGCACGGTAACCGTGTATCGCCAGGGGCGCCCCTATGGCCGGCCGTACCAGGCCATGCAGGTTGCCCGCTTCGTGGCCGGGACGGCGCAGGTGGTGTTCGGCTTGCGGCATACCCCGCCGGGCGGCAACAGGTTGTTTGCCGGCCAGATCGAGCGCGCGGCCCTGTACGATCGGGCGCTCGCTCCCGACGAGGTAGCAGCCAGTGCCGGTTTGCCACAGGAGGTGACAACGGACGAGATCCGCAGCCGCCTCTCGCCTGATACGAGGCAGCGCTGGAACGACTTGCGGCGCCGCCTCTCCGTGCTGGAGATGCAACAGCGCCTGCTGGTCGACGGGCCCGTATATGCGGTGGTGCCGAAACAGGTCGAGCCAACGCACGTGCTGCGACGAGGCGATACGCGGCAGCCGGGTGCCGAGGTGTTGCCGAGCGGTATTCGGGCATTGGGCGATGCCGACTTTGGGTTGGACGCCGCCGCCACCGATGCCGAGCGCCGCGGCCGGCTGGCCAGGTGGATTGCATCGCCCGACAACCCCCTGTTTGCCCGCGTGATGGCCAACAGAGTGTGGCATTATCATTTTGGCATCGGTTTGGTGGATACGCCCAACGACTTTGGCTTTAACGGCGGCAGGCCGACCCATCCGGAACTGTTGGACTGGCTGGCGCTGGAACTGATCCGCGGCCGCTGGAGCCTGAAGCATCTGCACCGCACGATCATGTGCTCGAACACCTATCGCCAGTCCGGCGCGCTGAGTCCTCGGGCTCTGGCCGTGGACGCCCAGAACCGCCTGCTATGGCGAAAGACACCATTACGGCTCGAGGCCGAAGAGGTGCGTGATGCGATTCTTGCCGTGTCGGGCGAGCTGAATTCCCAGCTTGGCGGACCCGGCTACAAAGACTTCCGCACGTTTACGTTCAACAGCCAGTTCTACGAGCTGATCGATCCCGAGGGGTTCGAGTACCAGCGTCGCAGTATTTACCGCACGTGGGTCCGCTCCGGCACCAACCCGCTGCTGGACGTGCTCGATTGCCCAGATCCCTCGACCATGGCCCCCGTCCGCGCTGTGACCACCACGCCGTTGCAGGCGCTGGCATTGCTCAACGACGGGTTCGTGCTGCGCATGAGCAGGGCCTTTGCCGCCCGCCTGCGGGCCGAAGTGCCGCACGGTACGGCCGCCCAGATCGAGCGGGCCTACCTGTTGGCGTACGGCCGCCCCCCGGCAGCGGAGGAGTTGCAACTGGCCGTACCCCTGGTGGAACAGCATGGCCTGCACGCGTTCTGCCGAGTGCTTTTCAATAGCAACGAGTTTTTGTATGTCGACTGACCCACACCCCTTCTCCCCGTGCGTTGCTGCCGTACGGACCACGGCCTTGCCTCCTGAGGATGACGCGGCAGTGGTCGATCGTCGCGGCTTTTTCAACTGGGTATCGGCTGGGCTGGGCACGGCTGCACTGTACAGCCTGCTGGCGCGCGAGCGCCCCGTGCATGCACATGTGCCGGGCGAGGCAGAAGATCCGCCCCCTCACCATCCTCCCAGGGCGGTGCGGGCCGTGCATGTGTTTCTCTGCGGCGGCCTGAGTCATATCGATTCCTTTGACTATCGGCCGGAGCTGGAGCGTTATCATGGCCAACCGCTGCCTGTGCAAGGGGAGAAGCCTGACGTGTTCTTCGGCCAGATCGGCCTGCTGCGCGCCTCCGACTTCGCCTACAGCCAGCGTGGCGCCAGCGGCCTGTGGATCTCGGAGCTGTTTCCCCACCTTGCCGAACGCGCTGACGAGCTGACCATCATCCGCTCCATGGTGGCCGAGACCTCCAACCACACCCCGGCCACGTTTCAGGCCAATACCGGCTTTCGACTCAATGGCTTTCCCGTCCTGGGATCGTGGCTTTCGTTCGGGTTGGGGGCTGAGAGCGACGATTTGCCGGCCTATGTGGTGCTGCCGGACGCACGCGGCAAGCCGGCCGGCGGGTCCATCAACTGGAGCAACGGGTTCCTGCCTGCCCGCCATCAAGGCGTGCCGCTGGCCAGCCGCGGCCCGGCCATCCGCAACTTGCAGCCGACCGAGCCGCTCTCTGCCGCTCTGGAACAACAGAGCCGTGCGCTGCTCGAGGCACTCAATCGCCGCCATTTGCAAGAGCGCGGCACCAGCGACGTCCTCGCAGCACGCATCAAGAGCTACGAACTTGCCGCGCGGATGCAACTCGCCGTCCCTGAGGCTGCCGATCTGGAAGCCGAGACGGCCCAAACGCACAGCCTGTACGGCATCGGCCAGGCCGACACGGATGACTTTGGCAGAAGCTGCCTGCTGGCCCGCCGCTTGCTGGAGCGCGGCGTGCGGTTCGTGCAGTTGTTCTCGGGCGGGGCCTTCGGCTCGCCGCGCATCAACTGGGACGGACACGAAGACGTGAAGGAGAACCATACGCGTGAGGCCCGCCGCATCGACCAGCCCCTGGCGGGCCTGCTGGCGGACCTGCGGCAGCGCGGCCTGCTGGACGATACCCTGGTGATTTTCAGCACCGAGTTCGGCCGTACGCCCTTTACCCAATCGGCAGATGGCACGCTTGGCGCCGGACGCGACCACAATCAGTACGGTTTTTCTACCTGGCTTGCCGGCGCGGGCCTGCGCCACGGACTGGCCCACGGCAGCACGGATCCCCTGGGACTGAAGGCCGTAGAGAATGTGGTCACCTGGCACGACTTTCACGCCACCATCTTGCACCTGCTGGGCATCGACCACGAGCGGCTGACCTTCTATCACAATGGCATCCGCCGCCGGTTGACCAACGTGCATGGGCACGTGATCAGGGAGATCCTGGCGTAGACCCACGGGCGGAGAAGAGGAAGTGGGTCCGACCGGCAAGCCCGGGCTGCGGAGCCTGCGCCATCTTGCACGCGGGTCAAGCCAGCGTGCGCCGGCGGCTAAGTTTGCAGCTCGCTGCGCTGCCGCAGCTCTGTGGAGCTGAGATCGACTCGGAACTCCGCCTCGTCCACTCCGTCGCACAGTGCGGCAAGTGTGGGCAGCAGCGGCAGGTCGGCCAGCGTCTGGAATCGGCCCTGGTGCATCCGGCCAAACACCAAGAACCGGCAACCCCGGTCTGCCAGCCGGGCAAGCGCCTCGTCCCGGGCGGAGATACTACCGTAATACCGCGGTTCAGCAATGCGCACGATCGTGTCGGCTCCCACCACGAAGGTGGCCCCCGGAAAAAGCTCCGCCTTTTCCACGAAGGTAGGCGCGCGGGTAAACCACAACGCTTCGTCGCCGCCAAACTGCCGACGACGCAGAGACATCTCGGTATAATCGAGCGGCGGCTTGTCCACGTTGAATACAGAGATCTCAAACTCCACACGACGCCCGAGGCGCGCCCGAGCCACGGCGGCCATTTGCAGGTGGCCGGCGTGACGAGGATGGAACGCGCCAGGAAACAGCGTTCTGCCTGTCGGCTCCAGGGCCGTGGCCTCACACGGCACAGCTCGCACCTCGCCGGCCAAAGCCGCTTCTCCCACCGCGGCCAGCCTGCCGGCCAGAAGTTGCTGCCAGGCCGCAGGCGCCTCGGTACGTTCCACCTCGAGGTGCTCTTCTGGACGCAGCGGGTAGGCCATGCGCTCCTCAACGCCGCATGCCTCGGCTAGCAGATTGAGCACGAGCGCCATGGCCGCCTGCTCCTCCCCCACGCGGTCTCGAGCGCCCTTGCACAAGAATACGCTGTGCGTGATCGTGGCCGCCAGAGTCTGCGCCGCCGCGTACACGCGATGCGGTCCCCGCTTGGGGCGGTCGCTGACCAGGCTGGCGGTACATCCCACGCCCACGAGTGCCTCGACCGCGCATCCATCCGCGAGCGCACGAGCCTCGTCAAACGCGGCCATCGCCATCGCCCGCGCCGTGCTGGAAGAGCAGAAATGCTCCGGCCGCGCCCGCAGCCAGTGGCACAACGCCGCCTCGGCATAGGGCACATGCGCAGCCAACAGCAACCGCGAACTGCCGGGCACAGACAGCAGTGTGCCGATGGCCGTGGCACCGCCGCCCGTGACAGCCAGCACGCACTGCCGGCCAGACGCCTGTAGCGCCCGTATCAACGCCTCGACATTCTGGGGGCAAGACTCGCTCACCTGCGCACAATACCATGATGGCCTGACAGCGAACAATCGCTTACCGGTTCGATATGGGGGGCGAGTTTGCCGGCGACCGCCGGCTCAAGCTCAGGGGCTGCCGCACCGTCCCAACGAGCACTACCAGAAAGCCCCGCGTCGTCCCCTGTGGCCAACCCGCGTCCCTTCCCGCTCCCGGCACGCCGAGGATCAACCACCCGAGCGAGCCGCCCAGACCAACCATGGCGGGCAAGAAGCAGACTCTCGGCCGCAACATCCGTTTCCCACCGGCGAGATGGTCCCACCGCGTGGCGGCACCGCTATCAGATCGGGATTCCACAGCTCGGCGGGATTTGAGAAGGCTGTCTCGCCACACCTTGGTGCGAGCGGGGCACATGCACGCGCGGGCAGACGGACGGGGCCTTGCGGCGCTGCTGCCTTGCTTCCGCGAGAGGCCCCGATGCGGCCGAAGCGTGCGACGTACTTTGGTACCGATGGTCCGCCGCTTTCGGCCAAAAACAATGCCCGATTGCCGTACACTGTTGACAGCGGTCTGGGGAAGTTCTTCAATGGCAGGTGCTTCGGGGAACGAGCCGGAATAGCCAAACTCGGTCGCCGTCATGGATCGACCGGCGCCGCGATGGACAGAGCGGCGGCGCGAAATAGCGTGACCGGGACCGTGATAGATCGACCGGCGCCGGCCGAGCAGATCACCCGTTCGGTAGCCAAATCGGTCCGTCGCCCCGTCTTCCCCTTTTTCTTGACAGTGCTGCGTTGCCAGGTTAGCCTGAAGCCGGAAATACGGGTGGCCCATGAGCGCCCAACCTGTCCAGCCCGTCCTGAAGAGCTGCGTCCCTGCGACCGCAGAGCCGCGCCCGGCCCGATTGCTCGACGGCGTGCGGGCTGCCTGGCGGGTACGGCACTACTCGATCCGTACCGAAGAGTGCTACGTCCAGTGGATCCGGCGCTTCATCCTCTTCCACCACAAGCGGCACCCGCGGGAGATGGGATC
>JAIMBC010000122.1 GCA_023511675.1 Pirellulales bacterium | reverse complement strand
ACGCTGTTGGAGGCAGAAGGGACGACGGTGCTGAAGTCCAACTGGTATCACCTGGGCGCCAAGCTGTTGCTCTCCACGCAGAAGGAGGATGGGAGCTGGGAGGGGAACGCGGGCAACCCTGCCGAGACGTGTTTTGCCGTGCTGTTCTTGCTGCGATCGATGAAGAAGAGCCTATCTCGCAGCGCGGAGCGGTTTCCCGAAGGGCTGTTGGCGGCGGGGCGAGGCATTCCGCCAGCGCAGGATGTGCGCGTGCGTTCCGGCCAGGTGACGCCCCGTCCGCTGGACGACTTGGCCCAATCTCTGGCGCTGCTTCAATCGCCGGCCTTGCCGGGGCAGGAGGCGCACCGGGCGGCCGCGCTCGAAACGCTCGAAGATCTTGCACAACGTGGTGAGCGGGAGCAAATCGCCGCACATGCCGAGGCGTTGGACCGCCTGACGAAGGCTTCGCAGCCGGAAGTACGCCTGGCGGCCGTCAAGGCGCTTGGCCGAGGACGGAGCTTCGAGCACGTGCCAGCCCTGATCGATCGGCTGGAGGATGCCGACCTGGAAGTGGTGTTGGCGGCACGCGAGGCTCTGGTGGCAATCAGCCGCCGCAGCGACGCGTTCGGCTTCGAGCCCCAAGGCTCCGCCACGGCACGGCAGGCTGCGATCGAAAAATGGCATGAGTGGTATCGCGCGGTCTGCCCAGATGCGCAGTCTGAGTGACAGATGGCCACACCGCCCCGCATGATGATCTGGGGGCTCGCCGCCACCTCAGGCGCGGTGCTGGTGGGCTTGCTGCTATGGTGGGGACGAGCTGCCCTGCGATCGGCGCCCCAAACGGCCGCTTCTGTGGGCAGTGAGCTGGTGGAGTCGGAAACACCGCAAGCGGAAACGTCCGCGCAGCCAGTCGTACCGGGTCTCCCTGCCGAACCACTGCCGCTTGCGGCTCCTGGACGCGATCTCCGCCTGCAACAGCTCGCAGAGGCCGCACGTGCGACGGCCAACGCCATCGACGCGCAGACCCTGGCGGCACTCACGGCACAACCAGAAGAAACGCTCAGCCGCAGCGGCGAAATCCCCCGCCACCGCCGCTGGCAGTTCTTCCTACCTAATGGCTTGACCACGCGCGAGTATGCAAGATTGCTCGACGGACTGGGCATCGAACTGGCCGTGGTAGTGGGGAACGAACTCCAGTATGCCCGCCAGCTCTCGGACCCTATGCCCCAGCGGCGCAGCGGCCCCGTGCAGGACGAGCGACGCCTCTACCTTGCGTGGGAGCACGGGCGGTTGGAAGAGGCCGACCGCCAGTTGCTGCGAGCCGCGGGTATCGATAGCGCCGGCCGCGTGATCGTCCATCTGATTCCCACAGAACTCGAGGAAAAGATGGCGGCGAGCGAACAGCAGTTTGCCAATCGGCTACCCAGCGCCATTCGCTCCACGCGGTTCAGCGTCCGCTATGGCGAGGGAGGGTATGAAGTGTACGTCGTGAAGCAGGAACCCTTGCGTTAGCAATAGCCGGCGATGGCCGAACTGCAACTGGAGATCAAACTGCCCGACGGAAAACGACTCGTCGTACCCCTCGATCGTGCGCGCACGCTGCGCCTAGGCTCGCATCGCGATTGTGAAGTACCGCTGCCGTTTGAAGGCGTGCAGCCCCTCCATTGCGGCGTGCGATGGCACAAAGAGAGGTTCGAACTGATTGCCGCCAAACAGGTTCAAACTGTGGAGCTAAACGGCAAGCCGGTCGCTTCTGCTCCACTGGCCGCGGGCGACCGCTTTACCGTCGGCAGCTTGAACATTCAGGTGGTGGCGCCGGGTGCGAGCGGTCTCGAATTGGCACCGCTGGAGGATCTGCCGGCACACCAGCAGGCTGCGACGGCAACATCCGCCGCAGAGGCGGCCAGGGCGCCAGCCGCTCCGCTCGCTGAACGAAGTGCTGCGGGCACCACCTCGAAAAGCGATTCTCAACTGGGGCTTGCCCCATTGATGGAACCAGCCCATCCGCCTGCCCAGCAGCCTCGAAAGGATATGCCCGCGCGTCCCGCGGAGCCTGCTGGCACTGCCGCTGCGAGCGAGCGAGAACTCCTCCTTGCTCCCCTCGACGAGCTGGAAGCGAAAGCTTCTCCGCCTAAGACGCAGCCTTCTCCCACGACGCCGGCGCCAGCGCAGCGCGCGCCGTCCTCGGCTTCACGAGCGGCCACAGGCCGGGCGGCGCCGCCAACGCCATCTGGCACGCCAAAATGGTCCCCCTCCCCGCCCCCGACTGCCCTTTCCAAAGGTGGCAAGGCCAAGGGTGAGCCAGCCGATGTGCCCGCGGCCAAGAGCGTAGCAGGTCCAATAAATCCCGCGACAACAGGGCCAGCCGGCACATCAACGGCAAAGCCCCCCCCGCCGGTCGACCCGGCAGCCTCTGCGCCCACTACGGGTGCAGCTAAGGGAGGAGTGCCTGCCCTACCAGGGGCAAAAGAACAGCCGCACGCGCCGAAAACAGCCGCGAGCGAACAGCCGAGCGGCAAGCCCAAGGCGGGCGTCCCAACCGGCGGGCCGCTGCCGCAATCGCCCGCGCGCTTAAGCAGCGCAACATCGGCCATCGACGCGCTGTTCGACGATGCCTTGCCAGCCGAAGCAGATCTCTCCTCCCTCTCGTTCGACGAGCCATCCAGTCCGTCTGCCTCCCCCCGCCAGGAACCGCCTGCATCGGGAGCAGACCCGCTGGCTTCAATGAGCGCCACTGCGGAAAGGCAGGGCCTGCAACCGCGCGCAGGCAAAGCCCGCCCCCGGCGTGCCGCACTCTGGATCACGGCAGCAGCCGTCGTGACGGCCTCGCTCTTGGCTGGCGGTGGCGTGCTGTGGTGGCTGTTGACGCGTCCTTCCCCTGAAGAGCGGCTGGCGGCTGGCCTATCCGCCTATGAGGCCGGCAGATGGCAAGAGGCAATTGAGCAGCTTGGGCGGTACCTGCAAGCCCGTCCCCAGGCGGTGGACGTGGCACGGCTGCGCGTCAAGCGGGCCGTGGCTCAAATCCAAGTACTGGCAACGGGCCGGCAGTGGGAACAGTATCTCCGCGTGTGCAGGGAGGTGTTGCCGCAACTGCCGCTGCAAGCGGCAGACGAGCCAGACGTCTCGCGCCTTGCCGATCTGGTGCTCGGCTCCGTCGAGACGCTCACCGATGAGGCGGCGCACGGAGAGGGGGGACCGGCGCTGGATCGCGCCATGGCGGCGTGGCGGCTGACGGCCGGCCTGCCGCTGAACGAAGCGCAGAATGAACGGCGGCTGGCAGTCGAGCAGAAGTTGTTGAACTTCCGCCGCCAGGTCTCACGGCAGCAAGCCCTACACCAGACGTTGGAGAAGCTCAAGCAAGGTGTCGGCAAGCCAGACAGCCCCTTCGCCCTGCGGCAGGCGTTGTTGCAGCAGTTTCCAGAACTGGCGGCTAGCCCAGAGTTGGTGGCGGCCCTGCAAGAAGTCGCGGCAGGCATGGCAGAGCGTGTTGCTTTCAAGAAAGTCTCGCTGCCTCCGCCGGCTAAGGCTCCCCAGCCGCTGGCGACCCTAACGCTGTCCGCTGGTGGGGCGAGCGGGACGCCTGATGGCGTGAGCGTCGTGTTCTGCGAGTCGCTGGGGACGCTCTATGGGTTGCAATCGGCCACAGGAAGGTTGGCGTGGCGGCGCTACGTGGGCAGCGCCAACTTAGCTGCGGCACCCTGGCCTGGTACAGCGGACGGTGTGGCGGGGGAGCGTGCTGCTGAATTGGTTCTCTGGGATGCAGCCGCCGGGGCCGTGGTACGGCTGAGGACCGCCGACAACCAGACCGTGTGGGCCAAAGCCATCGATGGCCCGGCCTTTCGTCCCGTGCGCTGGAAAGAGTCCTGGTTGGTGGCACAGCCTGCGGGCCGCATGCTGCTCTTGGCACATCAGGATGGAACCTGCCAGGGAGCGTTTGAGTTTCCACAACCGCTCGCCTGTGAGCCGGCTGTAGACATCCAGCGCGCACGAGCCTATGTGCTGGGCGAGGATTCCCACCTTTACGTGGTAGACCTGAAGGCGCGTCGTTGTGCCCAATCGCTGTACCTCGGTCATGTGCCGGGCGCGGCAAGCTGGCCCCCTGTGCTGCTCTCGGACGGGCACCTGTTGGTAGCGGCGGAATGGGGCCGTCGATTGCACCTCTTCCAGATCGGCCAACAGGGCCTTTCGCCGTGGGGCGAGCAACGACTGGAGGCAGAGCTGACCGATGCCCCAACTGCGGTTGGCAAAACCCTCTGGCTGGCAACACTGGCAGGGGTCGATCGCTATTTGATGGACGATCAGAATCCCCAGCAGCTTGTCCCTGCTGGGAGGTGGAGGCTGGCTGAACAGGTGGCCCCGACGACGATCGCCCTTGCGGGCGACGGCGTTTGGCTGGCCGCCACTGGCTTGTCGCTCATTACCGCGTCTCAGACAGGAGCCGGGCCGAGCCCCGAACTGCAAGCACGGCCCACAGAGCCGACGGATGGCACGATCCTGGCCCTCTTTCCCTTACAGCCAGAAGGGATCGTGGCACTGCGGGATCAACCAGAGGGGCACGGCGTGGAGGCCGTGGCCGTCGACGGCGCCGGCCAGCTTCGTTGGCGGACCCGCTTGGCTGTGCCCTGGGCCTGTGCACCCGTTCTGGATGAGCAGGGTGCCACGTTGCGCGCCGCCGATGTATCGGGGCGTGTGTTGCGTGTATCGGTGGCATCGCTGAAAGGCGAGATAACCCAAGAGGCAGCAGGAATGCTGGTGGAAGGCGGCCTGCCGGCCGGCGCGGGCGTGCTGGGATTTGACGAAGGAGTGTGGGTAGCCGGCTGGGGCCGCACGCTCGTGGCGTATGAGGAGGGCAAGGCGAGCCGTACTCAGCTTGAGCTGCCGGCCCCCCTAGCATACCGGCCGCTGCGCTCGGGCAGCCACGTGGTGGCGCTGCTGGAGCGGGGGACGATATGGGTCGGCGATCCCAGCCCGCTGCGGGAGGTGGCGTCGGTGCACATCGACGCCGGGGGCGTGCAACATTTGCCGTGGGCGACGGCAGCCGTCGTCGATTCAACAAGGCTGACCCTCGGCACAGTCAACGGCACATGGTGGCAATGCTCGTGGTCTCCACGAAAGCCAGCTAGGCTCGAGGCGGCACTCCTCGGAGCGCCTCCCGCCTGGGCCGAGCTGCGGCCCCACTGGGGACCCGTGGCAGCGGATGGCCGTCTGATCGCAGCGGCAGACGACGATCTGATCTGCACCGATCCCCAGGACCAGCAGAAATGGCGGTATCAGCTTTCCGGGCGGCAACCTGTTGGCGTGGCTGCCGCCAAAGAGCGTCTGTGGGTAGCCTTTGCGGACGGCAGCGTCGTGGAGCTGGATGGGAAGAACGGCAAGCAGCGCGCAGTGTGGCATGCTCGCCAGCCGCTGGCATTCGGCCCGATCCAGACCTCGCGGGGCTTCGTGCTGGCCACGATGGACGGGAGCCTGCTCTTATGGCAGCGGAGCGAAAAGCAGTGAGGTGCTGTGCCTTGAAGCGCGCTAGCGCCGCCGCGGCAAATAACCTTCGTGCGCGCGGGAGGGGGAGCAGGTTCGCCACGGCGTGCGCGGGCACCTTCGTGGGGTGCGGATCAGCCGGGAGAGCTGTCGGCCGAGGGCTGATCGCACTCTGGGTGATCGGTGGGATAGGGCTGGCACTGATTGTGTCGGCGTCGGCCCGCTCTCAGGAAGACCCGCGGTTGTACGACCTGGAGCCGTACGATGTGCTCACACTCAAGAGCGGAGAGGTTTTCAAGCTCAGGCCGCTGGAACTGAGAGACCGCATGCTGCCGGCAAATCCGCGGCCGAATGAGACGTTGCAGGTGCGGCTCTTCGATCGGCCTCAGCAGGTGTATGAGGTTTCTTGGGCCGACATCCAATCGGTAAAGCTGTTTGAGGAGTTACTGCTGGAGCAAGCCGCCCTGCTGGTGGAGAACAAGCGGTTCGACGAGGCGTTCCGCTACTACCGAGTGCTGGAGAGCCGGTTTGGCAGCTTTCGGGGAGTTGCTCAAGCCGTACAGGCGGCGATCTTTCGAGAGGCGGAGTGGTGGCAGCAGCAGGGCAACCTCAACCAGGCCCTGGCACTGCTGAGGGAGCTGCACAGCCGAGATGCGAGTCATCCCCAGCTTCAAGAGCTGTTTGGCACGGTGGCAAATGGTTTGCTCTCCACACTGGTGGAGAAAGATCGTGCCGAGGCTGCCCAGCGGGTGCTCGCTGAGTGGTCCCAGCGCTACCCGAACGACGAGCGGCTGGCAGCCTGGCAGCAACAATTTGCGCAGCGAGCCCAGGCCGCTCTGGAGCAGGCACAGCAGCATGCGCGGCAAGGGCAGTGGTTCGAGGCGCGTACGCTGGCGGTGAGGGCCCTGGCATGGCAGCCGGATCTCGCGCCGGCCCGTGCCTTGCAGGAGAGGGCCTTGGCAGAACACCCCATGCTCAGCGTGGGGGTGGTCGAGCTGGCTGGCGCCACCGGCCCCTGGCCGCTGCCGAGCTGGGCCGCCCGCCGCGTAGCCCGCTTGACGGCCCGGGCACTCTGCGAGCCTGTGGCCGCCGACGCAGGCGGCGTACGCTATGCCTTCCCTCTGGGAGAGTTGGCTGCTGAGGAAAACCGCCTTTCATTCAAGCTCCGGCCAGACCTGGCCTGGGCGGACGGCCGGCCAGCCAGCGCGGCAGACCTGGCTCGCAGTATGGCAACGCTTACGCAGCATGGGCACGTACCCGGTTGGGAGCTGGTGTTCGATCCCGTTTGGAGTTGGGGCGAGCATGAGCTGACGGTGAACCTGCGCGGCACGCGCACGGCGGCGCTTGGCTTATTGAACATGCCGCTGTGGCGAGATGTGCAGCCAGGTCTGGCTCCCGTTGCGCGGCCGGGCCTGGTGGGGTTGGGACCCTTCTTCTGGCAAAGCAGCAGCGAAGGGTTGAACCGCTTTGTGCGCAACCCCGCCTGGCCATGGCAGGGTACGGGGGGGCTGCGCGAGGTGGTCGAGCGGAGATTCCCCAGCGTGGACTCAGCGTTGCAGGCCTTGCGTCAGGGAGAGGTGCTGCTGGTCGATCGCCTCCGGCCGCGTGATGCCGCACGGTTGGCCAATCACAACGAAGTGCAGGTGGTGCGCTACGCCTTACCCACAGTGCACCTGTTGTTGTTCCACCCCCTCCGGCCCCACACGAGCCAAGCCCTGTTTCGCAGGGCGCTGGCACATGCCACCTCGCGGAATGCAGCGTTGGCGCAGCTAGGCTCTGGCACCCCGGAAGGTGCCATCGCGTTGCTGCGCGATGCCTTCCCCCTGGATGGCCCTCGAACAGAGGATCACGCCCCGCATGCCTACGATCCTGCCCTGGCAGCCTCGCTGTTTGCCGCCTGTCAGCGGGCAGGGGAGCGTCCTCAACTGCTGCTGGCGCATCCGGCCACGGACATGGCCCGTCAGGCTTGCAGCATTTTGGCAGACCAGTGGGCCCTGGCCGGGCATGGTCCGCAGGTGCAGCTTGTGGAATTGCCGCCTGCAACCGCGGATTCCTCGCACATGCCGCCCGAGTTTGACGTGCTCTATGTGGAATGGCCCGCGATGGATCCCATGGTCGACGCCCTGCGGCTGTGCGCCCTCGAGCCCCTCTCTCAGCAGGGCGGGCCCCTGCTTGAGCGCGCGGCTGCCAGCCTGGCCCAATCCCCAGATGCAGCAGCGGCCCGCCGCGCCCTGGCTGCGGTCATGCGGACCATCCACAATCGCACGCTCGTGCTACCACTTTGGCAAACCACAGAGTACATGGCCCGCCATCGCTCCCTGACAGGCATGCCCGAAATGCCCTCCACCACGTACGACGACATCGACAACTGGAGCATCCGCGAGTAGCCTGCGCCTGGCAAATACCCCATGAGATCCATGCCGCCGCACGTCAAACGCCTCAAAGACACGGAGCATGCCACCTGCCGCCGTTCCCCGCTTGCGCGCAGGAACCCTTGTGCTTGGGCGCGGAGTTTCGGGGTGTTGGCCATGCTGCTTGCCTGGCCGGCCTGCCTGTGCCCTGTAGCCCTCTGCGCCGATGCATGGGATGAACTTCCCTGCGCGACGAACGTGGTGCTGCTCGCAGGTGGCCAGGGCGGCTTCTCACAGCGCGAGCTGGCAGCCATGGCCAGCCGAGTCGCGGCCGGTCTGACAGAGGCGACAGCCGGCTGCTGCGCTGCCAGCGTTACAGAAGCCCCCCCCCACCTGTTGGCACGGACGTACCAGGGGCTGGAGAACAACGACTGGGTTCAGGCTGCTCCACAAAGTCTAATCGACAAGCAGGTGGAGAAACTGGTGCTTGTGCTGCTGCTGCCGGAGGCAGCCGGCTGGCGCATCCAGATGCAAGAGTGGGACCGCCATGCCGGCTTGGGGCCGCTGGCAGAAGCACACGCCACGCGGCGTTCGCTAATCGTACCCACCGTGCTGCGGCACATCGTCGAGGTGGTGCAGCTCACAGCGCAGCTCACCATGATCGGCCCCGCGGAGGCCGTGATTCGGCTACGATGCGGCCGCAGACCCGCAACCGAGGCACAAACCCAGCCAGCCCCCGGAACTCCCTTTCGCCTGTGCCAGCCCGCCGACGCCTCCCCACACGTGCCCCCAGACCACACCACGCTGCCGCCTCCGCCGGAAGTGCTGTTGCGCGTGGAAGCCTGTGCCGAAGGCACGGCTCGCTGTAGCGTGTTGCGTGCACAACCTTCAGCCCCCTTGCCGCAGGGAACATACTACGCCGCCCGCCTTACGACCCGCTGGCCCAGCACCAAGCTCTACCTCGTGAACAGCGATGGACGTCCCCTGGCAGCGTTCGAAGCGATGGTTCAATACGCTTCGGGAGCAAAGCAGCGTCTAGATAAAACAGCTTCAGACGGCAGCATCAATGTCCTCCGGACGTCAGAGCCGTGGTGTTGGGTTGAGCTGCGCCACGGCCAGGTTGTGCTGGCTCGCTTGCCCTGCGTGGCGGGCTGGCAAGCCGCAGCCGTTTGGCGCGTGCCTCTCGGCGACGCCCACTTCGAGGCACTGGCAATGCTGGAGTCGCTCGAGCTAGAAGTGGAAGAGGCGGTGCTCCACCGCGCACTCTTGTTAGCACGCGCACAGCAAGCATTGGCACGGGGCAGCCTCGATGAGGCAGAGCGCCTGCTCAGAGAATTGCGGGCGCAGCCCAGTGCGGCGGCCATCAAGCGGCGTATCGACCAGCAGATGCGGCAGATATCGACGAGCGATCCCGCCGGGCAGGATGCACTGCGCCGCATGTTCGCTGACTTATCGGCAACGGTGGAACGGCACCTGGACGCATCGGCCATCGATGCCCTGGCGGACTCCTTGCAACAGGCCCGCAATCCACCTCCCCCACCCGGGGAGCAAGGCGGCCAGCCAACCGCACCACCAGCGCCTCCAGAAGCCGGACAGACACCTGGACCCGGCTAAAGTTGTGGCTTGCAGCCGCATCGTCCTTTCCACACTTCGGATTGGGAGGCAGGCCTGTCGGTTTATTGTGCGTAAGCGGAAGAAATAATCCCACTGCTGTTTCCGGCTCACGTTACGTCGATTTCTCACGTTCCAGACTCCCCCGTCAGAGATTCATTGTTCCCACTCGCCAAATGAAAGATCCGGCCATACACTGAGGGTCGTGGGATTCCCGTCGCAGGCGTTGGACCATCTGTTGGCGCTCCAATGGCCTGAACCCCCAGGCGAGTGCTTCCCTGAGGATTGGGCTGCGCGGCGTGGAGGAATTGCAAGTTCGTCCGTTCATCGCTAGCGCCGTACTTATGTTGTCGATCGCCTTCATCTTAGGATGCGGCGGCGACAGTGCCGTTGGCCCACCTCGGACCGCTGGAGACGGAACGACGTTTCAAGACATGCGCAGCGGCAACACGGTGATCACTCATCCGAACGGTGGAGTCAGCGTTGCCCCAACCAAGTGAAGCCTAACACCGCCGTCAACCGTAGCCGCCCATCACGCTTGTCTTGAAATCGGCGTTTCTGGGCGACCGCCTGGTTACCGGTGTCGGCCGGTTGCCAAGCGCTAATGCGTTCGCGAACACTGCCGAGGGACGGTGTCACCCTCCCGAGGCGGCTGTCAGATGGAAAATATATCACCATCAGGGTGGTACAACCGTCATTTCATCATAGAAGTATCGTACTTGGTGCGGGTGAAGGCGTAACCGTACACCGTCACCATTCTTGGCGGGGTTGGTAGCTTGCGTGCGTCCGGGCGAGCGCAAACGGTGGGCGGCCATCGCGGCCACGACGAAGCGTGGCCCTCCATCGGCCCACTTGGAGGGACGCGCTCCGTCGCGTCCTGGGATCCTAAAGGGACGCACTCCGTCGGGTCGGAGCGGCCGGACAGTGACGTAGCACGCCCCTAGGGTGTTCCTCGGCGCGCCGGGCGCGCGGCATGGCCAGGATGGCGGCTGGGATTTTCGGCCTCCACATCATCCATGGGCACGTAAAAGCCTAGTTCCAGCAAGAAACGGCTGGGCTGGGTCCGCACGGCCTTGCCTCCGCGCGGGCGCGTCCGCGCCATGGTCAGCAGCAGTTCGTTCTGAGCGCGCGTGATGCCCACGTAGCAGAGGCGGCGCTCCTCATCGATGGCGGTCCCCTCGGCATGGACCGCATGGCGATGGGGGAGCAAGCCCTCCTCCATGCCCACCATGTAGACGATGGGGAATTCAAGGCCCTTGGCGCTATGCAGCGTCATCAACACCACGGCGTTGGCCGAGGACTCACACCCTTGGTTCGGTTGGAAGTCACGTTGTTGGAGGGCCAGTTCGTCCACGATGGCTGCCAGAGATGGCCGCTCAGCCTGTTGTTCGTAGGCAGCAAGCGCCTCGATCAACTCCTGCACCGAGTTCCAGCGTGCCTGCCGCTCCAACGGCTGAGGGTACAGCCGCTCCAGATGCTGCTCGTAGCGCAACTCAGACAGCAGCTCGACCACCACGGCGGTGGGGGGCTGTTGCTGGACGCGCTGCCGGTAGCGCACGATCAAGTCGCAAAAGCTGCGAACGGCCTCGCGTGCAGCCTCGCCTCCTTCCTGAGCGGCATATGCTTGCAGCACCTCCCACAGCGGCTGCCGCGCCGCCACGGCACGATCCGAAAGTGCCTCCAGCGTTCGCGCGCCAATCCCTCGCGGGGGCACGCTGATGATGCGCCGCAGGGCCGTCTCGTCACGCGGATTCACCAGCACGCGCAGATAGGCCGTCACATCGCGCACTTCCTTGCGATCGAAAAACGACTGTGCCCCCACGACCACATACGGCAACCGCTGCCGGCGCAGTTGCTGCTCGAACAACCGGGGCTGCTCGTTGGTGCGAAATAGCACGGCAAAGTCGCACGGCTGGGCAGACCGGCTGAAAATCCGCGCCGCCATCTCGCTCACCACTGCTGCCGCTTCCTGCTCCCCGCTCTCGAAAACCCGTAGCCGCGGTGCCACGCCCGCGGACCGTACGGCGCGCAACGTCTTGGGATGGCGCCGCCGGTTATGAACGATCAGACGGTTGGCAAGGTCCAGGATGGCCTGCGTCGAGCGATAATTCTGCTCCAGGCGCACCACGCGCGCCTCCGGCCAGTCCTGGGTGAATCGCAAGATGTGCGTCACCTCCGCGCCCCGAAAGGCGTAGATCGACTGGTCGTCGTCCCCCACCACGCACAGGTTGCGATGCTCGGCCGCCAGCGCTCGCACAATCTGGTACTGCAACGGATTGGTGTCCTGGTACTCGTCCACCAGAATGTGGTAGTACCGCGCTGCCTCGCAGCGGCGAACCTCCGGCCGCGTCGCAAACAGCTCAACCACTAGCAGCAACAGATCGTCGAAGTCCACGGCCCCGGCCAGCTTCATGGCACGCTGGTACCGTGCATACGCCGCGGAAGCCGCATGCTGGCGGTCCTCGACCGCCCGCGCCGCTGCCTGCTGCGGAGTGATGCCCAGGGATTTCCACCGGCCTATCATGCTGGTCAGCGCCTCCGGAGTCAGCATGGCCTGCGGGCACTTGATTTCTCTCAGCACCTCGCGCGCTAGACTCTGCTGGTCAGCGCGGTCATAAATGGCAAAGCTGGGGGGATAGCCCAGATGGTGAATCTGGCGTCGTAAAATGCGGACGCACAGGCTGTGAAATGTGGAGATCTCGGGCTGCTCCCCCGCGCGGCCCACGAGCGTGCGAGCCCGCTGTTGCATTTCCCGCGCGGCCTTGTTGGTGAAGGTCACACCCAGGATGGCGGCGGGCGGCACGCCCTGCTTGATGAGGTGGGCGATGCGGTAGGTGACGACGCGGGTTTTGCCCGTGCCGGCGCCGGCCAGCACCAACAGCGGGCCGTGCAGGCATAGCACCGCTTCGCGTTGCGCGGGATTGAGTTCTGCTAGCATGCCGGATGTTATGCCAGGGTATGGCGCCGAGGCAACCGCCATTTGTGGCCGAGAGCCTGGCTGTTAAGATGCGCAGGGACTGGCTGGAGGTGCAGGCTGGGCACATGGAAGGCTGGATATGAAGCTGCTGGCCCTCACGGAAGAGGCCAACCACGTCTGCTTTCGTTATCGCATTGAGGCTTTTGCACCAGCACTTGCGGAACGGGGCTGGGACCTCGTAGCCCTGCCGCTAGATCGCCACACACTCTCGCGGCTGGGGCAGCTCTGCGCCGCGCAGCGGGCGGATGTGGTGGTCTTGCAGCGCAAGTTGCTGCCCCGCTGGCAGCTCTGGCTGCTGCGCCGGTTCAGCCGCGTGCTGGTATACGATTTCGACGACGCCGTCTTCTTGCGAGACAGCTACAGCCGCAAGCGTACGAGCAACGCCAGCCGGCAAGCACGCTTCCGGGCCACGCTGCGGGCCGCAGACGCCGTGATCGCCGGCAATGCCTGGCTGCTTGGGCAGGCGGCCTGCCACGTCGCCAGAGAAAAGGTGCACCTCGTGCCCACCTGCGTGGATCCGCGACTGTACCGGCCGGCGACACACGAACCGCAGGCAGGTTCCGCACGGCTGGCCTGGATAGGTCAGCGTAGTACGCTGCCCAGCCTCTATTGTGCGCAGCCGCATCTCGCCGCAGCAGCGCGACAGCTCCGCGACCTGGAACTGCGCGTGATCTGCAACGAGTTCCCGGACCTCGAAGGCGTGCGCGTGGTTCCACGGCTCTGGTCGGCTGAACAAGAGGCGGATGAGCTGTCGAGCTGCCACATCGGCATCTGCTGGTTGCCGGACGATGTCTGGAGCCAGGGCAAGTGCGGCCTGAAGGTGTTGCAGTACATGGCGGCCGGCCTGCCCGTGGTGGCGAATCCGGTGGGAATGAACAAGATGCTGGTCATCCACGGCGAGACCGGGTTTCTGGCTCAGACGCCGGAGGAGTGGTCGCACGCTATCTGCCGGCTGGCGCGGGATGCCCAGCTCCGCCGTCGGATGGGGCAAGCCGCGCGCTGCTACGTCAGCACCTGCTATGGCGTGCAGCAGTGGGCGCCGCAGTTCGCCGAGTTGATCGACAGATGGGGTGCACAGGGTGCGGAGTCGCTCGGTTCGGCGGCAACCGCAAGGGAGGCATTCGTGCTGGACCGGCGCAGGCAAGATGGGGAGGCCAGGCCCGGGGGGGCAACCGGCTGCGGCCCCCGTTTTTCCTCCTGCGCCAAGGCCGCTGCAAGTGTGGAGTTCGCACGCCGTGTCTAACCGCCGGGCGTGTGGGAGACGCAGCGCCCTGGCAGTCAGGGGAAGCGGCGTGCCAGGAAGCTGTGTCCTGGCGGCTGGCCTGGCGCTGTGGCTGGCCGGCTGCGTGGCATTACGTCCCGCGCACGAGGCCCTGCCGTCACGGCATACGCTGGTGCGAGGACAGCTTGTCATCTACAGCGACTTTGCCCTGCCCGCCCACCATCGCCTGGTGGAAGAACTGGCAGCCTTGCGGGGAGATTTGCTGGCGATGTTGGCGATGCCGGGATCGGACGAACCGATCCACGTGTATCTCTTCGACACGCCAGAGCGATTCAGAACCTTTCTGCAGAAGTGGTACACGGGCTTGCCAGAACGGCGGGCCTTCTTCCTGCGGAGCGATACGCGGCTGGTCGTCCTGGCACACTGGGGCGAGCGTGTCGCGGAAGACCTGCGTCACGAGGTGACCCACGGTTACCTGCATTCGGTGGTTCCGCAACTGCCCCTCTGGCTGGACGAGGGGCTGGCAGAGTATGCGGAGGTTCCCCGGGGCCGAGGCGGCCTGCATGAGCCGCATCTTCAACTTCTGCTGGCGGAGGCTGCCGCCGGGCGATGGCGGCCTAGCCTGGAACGTCTGGAGCAACTCGCCAGCATGTCCGAGATGACCCAGCTTGACTATGCGGAAAGCTGGGCATGGGTCCACTTGATGCTTCACGGGGATCCGGGGAGGCGGGCACTTTTGCAGAGCCATCTGGCCGACCTTCGCCGGCAGGGCACGGCCGTACCGCTCTCGCTGGAATTGCGACGTTGGTTCCCCTCCTCGGACGAGGCGCTGATGCAGTATCTCTCCCAGCTCGCCGCCCCGAAATAGAGCCTGGCGCCCCCGCCGATCTCCGCTTCAGCACCCCGCCCTCTGCATCTGCCGCGCTCGCCCGCATCTCATTTGCCCGCTATGCTGAAAGTTTCCCTTTGCTCGAGAGGATCGCGTGGCAGCCCAGCACATCCACCTGCGCGGCGTTGAGGTGCATAATCTCCAGCGCATCGACCTCGATCTGCCCTTGCGCCAGCTCGTGGTCATCTGCGGCGTCAGCGGCAGCGGAAAAAGCAGCCTGGCCTTCGACACGCTTTATGCAGAGGGCCAGCGGCGGTATCTGGAGACCTTTTCTCCCTATGCCAGGCAGTTCATGCAGCAGCTCCAACGGCCGGCGGCAGACCGCATCGAGAATCTTCCTGTGGCCGTAGCCGTCGGCCGCCGCGCCGATCCGCGCAGCGGTCGAGCCACCTTGGCCACCAGCACTGAGATTCATGACCACCTACGGCTTCTTTTTGCGCGGGTGGGCCGCGCGAGTTGCCCCTGCGGCGGCCGCGTGCGGCGGTTCCACCCGGCGCTAGCGGCAGAGGCGGTGCAGCAGGCCGTGCCCGGCCTGCGGGCGATGGTTGCCTTTCCCCTTGCCGGGGCGGCTGCCCACCATCTGCTGCATGTTTACGCCACGGCCGGGTTCCGGCGGGCAATCGTTGGCCAACGGCTAGTCGATCTGGAGGGCGGGGATTCGCAGTTACCTGCCGAAGGCCGCCGATTCGATCCTGCCGCGGGCCAAGATGGCAGCGCTACGCAAGCACCGGCACGCCACCACGAGGCGGCCGGCACCCTCGCCGCCCTGCCCGCTGGTGGAGCGGCGACGCAAGGCGTGCCTGCATACGTGGTGGTCGATCGCCTGACCACCGGCAGCGCATCCCTGGAGCGCTGGCGCGATTCTCTGGAAACGGCCTTTGCACACGGCCACGGGCGGTGTGCCGTGTTCCTCTCTGCCCCGCTCGCGGTGGAGGCCCCAGGCGATGCCGACGGGGCAGCCTCTCGCGCAGCCGAGAAGGGATCGGCCGATCTGCCACCCTCGGTTGCCGCGGAAGCAGGTCAACCCCACGTCCTGGATGGCCAGACCTGGTGGCGGCACGATTATTCCGCCCAACTGAGCTGCGAACGCTGCGGTCGGAGCTTCGTCGAGCCCGAGCCCAGGCTGTTCAGCTTCAACCATCCTCAAGGCGCTTGTCCACGCTGCGAGGGATTCGGCGACACGCTCGAACTCGATCCTGAGCTGATCTTTCCGCAGCCGGAGAAGACCCTGCGGCGAGGTGCCGTGGCCCCGTGGAACGCACCTGCCTACAAGCACGAGCTGCAGGCGTTGCTCAGCGCAGCGAGCCGTTTGGATCTGCGCGTGGATGTGCCGTATGCGGAACTTACGCCCAGGGAGCAAGAACTGGTGTGGCTAGGCGGCGAGGGATTTGGCGGCGTGCTGGGCTTTTTCGCGGGCCTCCAGCGGCGGGCATACAAGATGCACGTGCGGGCCTATATCAACCGCTTTCGCCGGCCGCAGGTGTGTTCTGCGTGCCAGGGCACGCGGCTGCGTCCCGAAGCCTTGCTGTACAAGGTCGGCGGTTTGAGTATTGCGGATGTATGCAAGTTGACCGTGGCCGAGGCGCAGGCCTTTTTTCGAGAGCTGACGCTGGACGAGTGGGAACGGCAGATCGCTCGCAGCGTGCTGGCCCAGATCGAGTCTCGGTTGCGATACCTCCAGGATGTAGGGCTGGACTACCTGACGCTGGACCGCCCTGTGCACACCCTCAGTGGGGGCGAGGCGCAACGGGCCGGTCTGACGACGGCCCTGGGCTCGAGCCTGGTCAACGTGCTGTACGTACTGGACGAGCCGTCGGTGGGCCTGCACCCTGTTGACAGCGAGCGGTTGCTCGCAGCGGTGAGGCGGCTGTGCCAGCGAGGTAACACGGTGGTTGTGGTGGAACACGAGGAGGCTTTTCTACGTGCCGCGGATCAAGTGATCGAGATCGGGCCGGGCGCTGGGCAACATGGGGGCCGCGTCGTGTTCCAGGGCACGCCGGCGGAGATGCAGCAAGACGCGCAGAGTTTGACCGGCCAGTTTCTGAGCGGCCGCCGGCACATACGGCCGCCGGCGCGTCGGCGCACGCCGCAGCATGGCGAGATTCGTCTGCGGGGGGCGCGGGGCCACAATTTGAAGGGCATCGATGTGGGCTTTCCGCTCGGCATGCTTTGCGTGGTGACCGGCGTCAGCGGCTCCGGCAAGAGCACGTTGGTGGCCGACACGCTTTACCCAGCCGTGTGCCGCAGGTTGCGCAAACGGGCGCCGGCTCCTGCCCCTTACGACGACTTGATGGGGGCCGGTCAAGTGGACGACTGCGTGCTGG
>JAIMBC010000121.1 GCA_023511675.1 Pirellulales bacterium | reverse complement strand
CACCCAGAGTGTGGGGGCGTAGCTCAGTTGGGAGAGCGCAGCGTTCGCAATGCTGAGGTCGTGGGTTCGACCCCCATCGCCTCCACAGGTAGTGTTTTGCCGCTACTCGGCAAGAAACCGCAAATGCCCGAAACCTGTTGCGAATCAATGGGTTGCGGGCAATTTTTTTGCATGGGCAAATTCGCTGCTTCCGTTGCTTGCAGTGCTTGCGGAACGCTGAGCCCCATCTCCACGCCGGCACGCCTGATCAGCCACAGCAGGGTGGTGCTGAGCTTGGCGGTCTTCTAGCCGTCGGGACAGGTGCGATCGTGGGCCCTTTCGCCGGGATGGCCCGACCCTGCTGCTTGGGAATCTGCTCCACAAGGCTATAATCAAGGGCGCTGGCGTCGCGGCGTCTCGGAGGTCTGCCCCGGAGCTGAAGGCGCCTGCTTACCCCAAGCCGCCCGCTGCCGCGGGCTACGTGCATGTCTTCACCGGCGGTTCACGCGCTGAGGCTGATCGTTCTGGCGGGGGCCATCGGCCTTGCCGCGCTGGTGTTTCTAACGGCACGCGACCGCCGCGCCATGATTCGCCAGCGGCCTGTAGCGCCGGAAAGCACGTTCGCTCCAGAACACTCAGGCGGCCATGGCGTGGCAGCCGCTCGCAGGGAGCGTCACGCCATTGACGAGTACGTGGGCAGCGAGGCCTGCGTGTCTTGCCACGCGGCCATTGCCAAGCGTTACTTCCAGCACCCCATGTATCTCACGGTGCGGGAGGTGCCGGCCGTGCCGCCGGCCGCGGCGTACGCCGCGCCCTTTGAGTTCCATCCCCCCGGCAACCGCAAGTACCGCGTCGAGTTGCGGGACGGCCAGGTGTACCACCACGAGATCATGCTGGGTCCTCAGGGGGAGGTGCTGTATGACCAGGTGGTGCCGATTGCCTTCTCCGTGGGGGCGGGGAAGATGGCCACCGCCTACGTGATCGATAGGGTGGGCCTGTACCAGCTTTCCTCCATTGCCTGGTACACGCAGCGTGGGGAGTGGGATCTGCACCCGGACTACAAGCCTCACGAGCACCTGGGCTTCCGCCGCCGCGTGCTGGACGCGTGCATCCACTGCCACGTGGGCGTCTCGCGGCCGCACGAAGAACGCCTCGATCAGTTTCACGTGCCGGCACTGGTGGAACAGACGATCGGTTGCGAGCGCTGCCACGGCCCGGGCAAGCGGCACGTGGAGGCCCGGCAAAAGGGAGACGAGGCACCGCTCCCCGATCCCACGATTGTGAATCCCGGCCGTTTGCCGCCGCGGCAGCGGGACAGCGTGTGCTTCGAGTGCCATCTCGAGGGCAGGTTTCGCGTGGTGCGCTACGGGCACGATTTCCGCGACTTCCGCCCGGGAGATGCGCTGGAAGATCACTGGTCCGTGTTCGTGGTGCCCCAAACCGTGCACAAGGACAACACCACCATGCTGGTACGGCATGTGGAGCAGATGATGTCCAGCGCGTGTTATCGTGCAAGCGGAGGCCGCATGGGCTGCACCACCTGCCACGACCCGCATGAGGTGCCGCCCGAGACGCAGCGCGTGGGCTACTACCGGCAGCGCTGCATGCAGTGTCACGCCCAGCGCGGCTGCTCGCTGGACGAGCAGGCCCGCGCCGCAGAGCAGAACAGTTGCATCGCCTGCCACATGCCCCGGCTGGAGATCGATGCCATTGCCCACGCCTCGCGCACCGATCACCGCCTGATGCGCCGCCCCAGCCCTCCCACGGACGACAGCCCCGTGCCGCCCCACGAACTGGCCTTCTTCGACCAGGCCGACCAGCGCATGCCCGCCTGGGAGCGCGATCGCGCCCGCGGGATTGTCATGGCAGCCGCCGGCGTCGAGATGGGGCCGCGGGCCGAATCGGTGCTCCGCGAGGCGGAGCGGCTGCTGGCCGGGACCCTGAACGTCGTGCCCGATGACGTGCTGGTGATGGAAGCGCTGGGCTCCGTGTTCCAGACTCGCGGCATGGATGCCGAGGCGCGCCAGATCTGGCAGCAGGCCCTGGAGGCGGCCCCCAACCACGAACGCATCCTAAGTCTCTTGGGCAGGCTCTGCCTGCGTACGGGCGACCACGCCGCGGCACTGGCCTACCTTGACCGGCTGGCAGAAATCAATGCCTGGCTGCCCAATACACACTACTATCGAGCCCAGATTCTGGCCCGCTCGGGCAGGTACGAGGAGGCCCTGGCGGCCATCGATCGGGCCATCGAACTGTTTCCCAGCAGCCTGGAGATGCGCCGCTTTCTGGCAGATCTCTGCCAGCAGGCGGGGCTGCCCGAGCGTGCCCGACGCGAGAAAGAGCTGCTGGCCAAGATGACAGCCGCGGCAGCCGGTCAGCCGCCGGCCCAGGAAAATAGCGCGGAATAGCAACGTGGCGCGCTGCCGGGAACACGCAGCCTCCCGTCAGCGAAAGGTGGGCTGGTACAGACGGCGTCCGGCGCGCTCGAGGAGGCAGTGACAACAGTGGTGCAGGAGGCAGATAGCTGGGGAGGGTTGGACAGATGCACTGGTCGCAGAGGCGATGGACAATAGGCATCACCGGGGCGCTCTTAGGGGCATTGTTGCTGGGCGACATTGGCAGCCATACGCACAAGTGGGAAAGCGGCGTCCTGGCAGGGCTGCTGCTGGGGCCGATCGTGGCGATCGGGACGGCGACGGGCCGCATCCATCGCAGCATCTTTGGAGCCATCCTGCTCGGCCTAATCTTCTGCGCCCTGGGGCAGCATGCCAACCGCAACGGAGCGCTGTGGCTAGTCCCGGGCGTGGTGCTGGGAGCCTTCCTGGGCCGGGTCGGGTGGGCCCTGCTGGTTGCATGTTTTGTAGCCACGGCCGTCACCATCGCCGCGACCATCCTGGTACAGGCATACGGCCTCAATAACGTCTTGCCACTCGCTTGCGTTATATGGGTGGGGCTCGTGGTGGGCATGGTGCTGGAGTGCGCCTCTCGATACTACACCCCGCCCCTCGCGTGCGCCGTGAGCCTCGGCCTCGTTGTGGGCGTGCTGCTAGGGCGTGTCTCGCGCTTGCATGAGACGCGTGTCGCCTGGGCCGTGTGCCTGGGACTGCTCGTCAGCACGCTGGTGGAGCGTGTCTCGCGACGAGCGGAGAGATACAGCACCTCCCTGCGACAGCAGGCAAACGGCAGTTCCGCTGATGAGCCCAACCCGCCGGCAGCTAGCGGCGAAACGGGCGAAATGGACGGAGCCGACGAAATGCACGGCTCTGACGAAATGCATGACCCTCACGCAATGCACGGCTCCGACGGATTGGGTCGATCCGACCGATTGGACTGACCGTTCGGATGGTACTGGTCGGCCGTATAGGATCGTGGGTAACCCGAACAAGCCGACGCCATGGACGCCTCCAACGGCTGGAAGCAATCTCAGCAGCGGGTACCGGCTCAGCGTTGCGGCACGGCCGCTTGTAGGCTAACATCGCCTCGTGCCCCTTTCGCGAGATGGGAGCACGGCACGACCATGAGGACCGTTGAGCATCTGCTGGAAACCACCGGCCTGACCATTGACGAGATTGCCCGGCGCTCGGGCCTGCGCCCCGAGCGGGTCGAGGCCATTGCCATGGGCCGCTGGACGCCCAGCCCCCAGGAGCGCGAACGCATTGCCGCCGCTTTCGGAATGCAAGTCGATGAGATAAGCTGGGGGCACACCATGAACCCGCGCAATGTCCGCTACCGGCGGTTTGGGCTGAAGGAGAACTTCTAGGCGGAGGGAAGACCATGCCCAGGACTGTTGCACAGTTGTGCCGCGAACGCGGCATGGACGCCGCGGAACTGGTGCGCCGTTCCGGGCTCGATGAGCTGCGGGTGGCCGCCATCATGGAGGGCCGCTGGACCCCCAGCCCCAGCGAACGCCGGCGGATCGCGGGCGCACTGGATGTCTCCGTGGAAGAGATCACCTGGGGGCATGTCACGCCCATTCAGCACATCTACGGCCACGGGCCGCAGTGAGTCGGGGCGCCGCAGAGAAGGCAAGGCGCGAGCCGCCGGCACCACGTGCCGAGGCGCTAGCTCAGAGCGTTGACGGGCCAGCTTAAGAGCACACTCGTGGCAGTCAGCCACAGCCGGAGCCGACTGCGGCCGGCCGCGCGGCACAAGGCGGCGCTGCGGTCGGCGGCCTGCTGACTGCCGTTGGGCCATCACCAGGCCGCAGGCCGGCGCTGCTTGGCTCCTACGGGGATGCGCGTCGCCTCAGGAGGAGGCTGGAGGTACTCCCGCGGCCTTCCACCGTCAACAAGCGGCGCGATGTCCCGCTGCGGGTAGGGGTCGAACTGCTGGGCCCTCATCCGCTGGGCACTGGCGGTGCCCGGCCCAAACAGGCGCGGCAGCCGCGAACCGCCGGCGCATCCGCCCAGCGCGACCAGGCCCAGCAGCACACACACCGTCCTGCGCATCGCTTGTGTCTCCCGTGCCGACTTGCCGGCGCCCAAGCCGGTCCCTGCTCTACCAGCCGCCATCGGCGATGTCGCTTCAACTTCTTTAGCCATCGAAGGTTCCGATTACGCACAACGTGCCGGATCTGTCACGGAAGATAGGCGTCCAGCACCTCCGCCGGCTCGAGGGCCTGACAGGTTACCCTGCAGCAAGCGGCCGGCAGCAACACGGTGCTTCCCGCAGAGAGGCGATCCAGCCCCGGCCCCGGCATGCGCACCGCGCCGGAGACGACCGCCAGAATGTGGCAGCGGCCGTCTCCGCCCAGCACAACCGTGTCGGTCACGGTCCAGCGGTCGAGCACGAACTTGTCGCAGGCAGTCAGCCGAACGCGGTTGGGCTGCTCTGTGGGCTGCGGCGTGCAGGGGGTGACGGGGCCGCGCTGGTAGTCGATGGCGGCCAGGGCCTGCTCGATGTGCAAGGGACGAGGCTTGCCGTCTGGACCGAGGCGGTTCCAGTCGAACAGCCGCCAGGTGGTGTCGCTCGATTGTTGGATCTCGGCTACCAGCAGCCCTGCGCCCAGGGCGTGCACGGTCCCCGCCGGGATCAACACGCAATCTCCCACCTTGGGCTCGAAGCGGTGCAGGCAGAGTTCGCACGTTCCTCGTTGCAGCTCGCGCTCGAGGGCCTGCCGGTCAAACCCGCGGCGCAGCCCCGCGTAGATCACGCTGCCCGGCTCGGCAGCCAGCACGACCCAGGCCTCCGTCTTGCCCAGATCTGGCGGCACCAGGGTTGCCGCCAGGGCATCGTCGGGATGCACCTGCACTGACAGGGTTCGATGGCAATCGAGATACTTGAACAGCAGAGGGAAGCGCGGCTGAGGGTGATGTCGCCCGAGCAACTCCGCTCCCCGCTGCTGTACAAGCGTGCGCAGCGGCGTCCCTTCCAGCGGACCGCATGCCACCAGGCTCTGCTCGGGATCGCGGTCGCAAATCTCCCAGCTCTCGGCATAGTCTTCCCCTTCTCCCAGGGGCTTGCCCAGCCAGGTTGCCAGGCGCCGGCCGCCCCAGATGTAACGCTTGAAAATCGGCCTGAATGTGAGGGGATAGAGTTCCATCTGGGCCTCCACGAGGCTTGCCTGGCGCACCGTAACGCTTGCACGCCGCGATGGCAAGACGGGTTGAGATCTGCCCAGGTGTCCGCCGGCAGCCCCATGGCGACAACAACTGGCGGCGCAAGCAGTTGGCTTGCGTGCTGGCGCCGCACCGCTGGCAGCGCGGCGGCCAAGCAGAGCTGACGGCATTGGCCTGCCGCGGTTCAGCCCACGTGTCATCTCCGCCCCCGTACAAGCCCCGCCCCCGTACAAGCCCCGGCCGGGCCAAGGCCCCGCGCGGGCGGCGGCCCCACAGTGGAGGCTTCGGGCAGGCCTCGCAATCTCAATTCCTGCTGGCTGCGGGGGCCGAGTTGCAGGCAATTCCCGGCCCAACTTGCTTGTTCCTGGTAAACTGGGCAATTAGACTAGCAGTATCATTCAGAGGAACGACGCAGATTATGTACGTGCAGGCCGCGGTAATTCGGGGGGCAAGGCTCCTTGCCCTGGCGGTGGCGTTTGTGGCGCTGGCGGGGCCATGGAGTGAGGCGCAGCAGGCGGGCGCGCAAGACGACGTAGCTGCGGCGCCGGTTGGTTCCGGCGACCCGCTGCAGCTCAAGCTTCGCCCGCGTGGGCCGCTCCGCCGGCTCGCTCCCGGCGTGCTGACCAGCATCGACCCGGAACGGCAGAAGGCAGAGAGCGTCAGCCGGCACGATGTTGTCGAGATTCTGGCCGTCGATCCGGCGTTTGCGGTGCGTCCCTGGACCAAGGGGCGTTCGATGGCGAAGGACGTGGTGTTCTCTCACGACATCTGGGCGCTCGACTTCTCGTTCAAGCCGCTGCGGCAGATCGAGGTAGACGTACCCGATCTGGAAACCGGCCGCATGGTGCGCAAACTGATCTGGTACCTCGTGTTCAGCGTGCGCAACTCGGGCAAGGTGCTCAAGCGTACCGTGGTGAGCGACGACCCCACGGAGGTGACGGCCGAGGTGGTCGAGTCTGACGAGCCGGTGCGATTCATTCCCAACTTTGTGCTCATGAGCTGGGAGACCGGCAAGCAGTATCCAGATCGCCTGATACCCGTCGCTATCCCGCAAATCGAGCGGCGAGAAGATCCCAACCTGCCGCTGCTGAGCACCGTGGAGATGGCCGGAGACATCCCAGTGAGCACCGAAGAAGAGGATCACACCTTGTGGGGGGTGGCAACCTGGGAAGACCTGGATCCGCGGATAGACTTTCTTTCCATCTACGTTTCTGGGCTAACCAACGCCTACCGCTGGGAAGATGCTCGCAGTGACGGCGGTTATGCCTATAAACAGGGCGATCCGCTGGGCACCGGGCGGACCATCTATCGCAAGACGCTCCAGCTCAACTTCTGGCGGCCCGGCGACGACAAGTACGAACACGATCGCGAGATCCGCTTTGGCTACTTCGATCGCCCGTTCGACTTCAGCCGCTTCAAGTATCGCCCGACGGCCGAGGACAAGGTTGACTACCGCTGGGTATACCGGTAGAGTTGTGCGTGGGCATGGCCCTGGCTCGTTGCCGGGCCGCCCCGTCAGCCCACCAGGTATCGATCCATGGCACACAAGAAGGGTCAAGGCTCCAGCCGAAACGGACGAGATTCCCACGGCCAGCGCCGCGGTGTGAAGAAGTACGGGGGCGAGCAGGTCATCGCCGGCAACATCCTCGTGCGCCAGCTTGGTACGCGCTTTGTTCCGGGCCGTGGCGTGGGCATGGGCAAGGATTACACGCTGTATGCGCTGGTGGACGGTGTGGTGAAGTTCGATGCTGGCGGCCGACGCGTCAGCGTGGTAGCGGCTGAAACGGCGCAGAACCAAGCCTAAGCCGCGCAGGGCGGGCAAGCCGGCCTGTACAAAGCGTAGCGGAGGCTGTCCACGGCGTAGGAGAGACGCTGCTAGGCTTGCGCCGCGCGTGTGCTGGTCGTTTTTCCGCTGCGGGCGGACGGGTCACAACGGCAGGGGTGCGTTTGTGGGGGGCCGGCGGCCGGTTTGCTGCCTTGGCGTGGCAGTTGGGCCGGGGAAGGCGAGCAGCAGCCGCGCCTGGTGGTTCTGCGATCGCCTGGCAGCGGATGCAGATGCATGTTTGTCGATCGGGTGAAAATCCAGGTTCAGGCGGGTAGGGGCGGTCATGGCTGCGTGAGCTTCCGCCGCGAGAAGTATGTGCCCCGCGGGGGGCCTGACGGCGGTGATGGCGGAGATGGCGGCAGCGTGATCATCGTGGCCGAAGAGGGCGTCGACAGCCTGGCCGCTCTGGCGCATCGCAAGCACTGGCGGGCCGGCGATGGCGCGCCAGGCCAGGGCGCCAACCGCACGGGGCGCTGCGGCGAGGATCTGGTGCTGCGCGTGCCCCCCGGTACGCTGGTGATCGATGCCCAGGCGGGTTTTGTGATCAAGGACCTCAATGAGAGCGGCCAGCGGGTCACCGTGGCACGCGGCGGCAAGGGAGGCCGCGGCAATGCCTCCTTCAAGAGCCCCACCAACCGGGCGCCGCGGGAGGCCCAAGCCGGAGAAGAGGGCGAGCAACGCACGCTGTTGCTGGAGCTGAAGGTGATCGCCGACGTTGGCCTGATCGGCAAGCCCAATGCAGGCAAGTCGACGCTCTTGAGCCGCCTTTCGCGTGCCCGCCCCGAGATCGCCGACTACCCCTTCACCACCAAGCACCCCAACCTCGGGCTGGTGCAGATCGATGCAGACCACTCCTTTGTGCTGGCCGATATTCCCGGCTTGATCGAAGGAGCACATGCCGGCGTGGGCCTGGGACACGAGTTCCTGAAGCATGTGGAACGAGCGGGGCTGCTGGTACACCTGGTCGAGCCCTCGCCTGCGGATGGCTCCGACCCCATTGCCAACTACCAGGCCGTACGCCAGGAACTCCTGTTGCACGACGCGCGGCTGGCTGCCCGGCGCGAAATCGTGGCGGTGACCAAATGCGAGTTGCCGGGTGCGGAGGAGGCACGCCAGCGGCTGGAGCGGGCCTTGGTCCGGCCCGTGCTCGCCATTTCTGCGGTAACCGGCCTGGGACTCAACAACCTGCTGCGCGAGATTGCCCAGGCCCTGGGCAAGTGGAAGCCGACGGAAGAGCGAGCCAGCAGCTTCCGCGAGTAAAGGCGTGTGCGTCTGGGCCCCCCCAGGGAGCGCCGGTTGCTGTCTGGGTACCGTGTTCCGCCTGGGTGTGTGCCGCGAGCTGGCGTTCGCCAAGGCGCTGGCGCGAGGCGCCTGCCGGGCGTATCCGCGGTACGAAAACTGCTCCGCCCGCGTGCGCTTCCGGGCCGGCGGCGCGGCCGGGCTATGTGCCCGCAATCCGCAGCCGCCAGGCATCGAGCTGGACCTGGGTGAGGCTGTTCTCACGCTGCAACTCTTGCATGAGCTGGATGTCGGTAGCGGGAATCCGCACTTGCACCTGCAATCGTCCGTCGGCACGGTAGCGGAACATGACCTCCACCTCGGTTCGCGCAGGCAGATCGGGCGGCAGGTTGGAAATCACGCACGTTCCCAGGGGGACGCAGGCCTCGGGGTCGCGGCTTTCGCCCTCCACGATGGGGATGGCCAGGCTGCGCTGGCCAGGTTGCTGTGTCTTGAACACGCGACGGGCTGTCACGGGCAGCGGCGTGTTCTTCGGTATCAGCACGGCAGTGCGGCGCCGTTGCGTGCTGGCTTCGGTTCCCACCACCCCCAGGCTGTGCGAGTTGACGTTGCGAATGCTGAATCGCGGCGGCCGTCCGTGCAACCGCGCCAGCAACAGCCCCGCGTGCAAGGCCGCGCCGTGCGCAACCGCCTCGTCGGGAGAGATGCCCGCATCCGGCTGCCTGCCGCAGAGCCGCCGCAGCATGTCGGCCACCATGGGCATGCGCGTGGAGCCGCCCACGAGCAGGACGCGATCCACCGCGCCCCAATCCAGCCCCGCTTCGCGGAGAGCCTGCCTGGCGGTGAACTCGGTGCGGGCCAACAGGTCGCGGGTCTGTTCCTCGAATTGCTCACGGGTCACTTCTACCCGCAGGGCCTGGCCGGCATGGAGGACCTGGATGGCGGCGCGGCGGCGTGTGGAGAGCGTGCGCTTGGCCTCTTCGCATTCTTGCCAGAGGCGTGCGTTGGCGTTCGGATCGTGGCGGGGATCGCTGCCCCATCGACGGGCGAACTCGGCCGCCGCGAAATCGAGCAGGCGCTGGTCCCAGTCTTTGCCGCCCAGCTCCACATCGCCGTCGGTGGCCAGCGTGCGGAACTCGCCTCCTTCGATGCGCATGACGGTCACGTCGAAGGTGCCGCCCCCCAGGTCGTACACGACCAGGTTCAGGGGGCGGTGGGCCGTTCCTTCTGTTGACAAGAAGCCCTGTTGCAGTCCAAAGGCCACGGCGGCGGCTGTAGGCTCATTGATGATGTCGAGCACCTCCAGGCCGGCCATGTAACCCGCATCCTGGGTAGCCTTGCGGCGCACCTCGTCGAAGTAGGCGGGAACGGTGATCACCGCGTGAGAGAAGGGGCTCGTCGCGCGGCTGGCATCATCTGCCAGCTTCTTGAGCACAAACGCCTGGATCACCTCGGGCGGATACCACTGTCCCTGCAGCGGCTTGCCGTAGTGCCGCTGGCCCATGTCCCGCTTGGCGAACACAGCCACGCACTCGGCTTCCACCGCCAGGGCCTTGAGTGCCTCCTTCCCCACCACAACCTCGCTGCCGTCAAACAACACGGCACTGGGGGTGAGCAGATCGCCCTCAGCATTGGCGAGCGAAACGGGCGTACCGCGCTCATCGAGCCGCGCAATCACGGAGTAGGTCGTGCCCAGATCGATGCCGACGGCGGGGGGGCTGGACCAGCTCATGTGTGAGAGCAACTGGAGTTGGAAGCGGTGCGCATCAGGGGATGTGTGCCGCAACGGCGGCGTGCGCCGCGCGGAGACCTGGCCGAAAGCAGGCCGCCGCGGCCGCCAAGCAGGAGCTTCCCGTTCGGCCTGCAAGGTCCATCCTAACTGCCGCGGCGGCGGGTACCTAGCCTCGGCCGGCGGGGGGAGGGGCGTCGGGCAGGCGGCGGTTGTGTGGCGGGTGGCGGCCGGTTATCCTGTACGTGGCAGTCCGAGCCGTGCTGGCCATGTGTTGCCAGCATGCGAGTGAAACCTGTGTGCAGAAGGAGGAGTGAAGCGATGCGATTACTCACCGCCTTCGGCCTGGCGGGGGCCATGTTGGCCCTTGCGGTGGCCGCTGGTGCCGGCGATTTGAAGAGCGGCCCCCAGGTGGGGGACGGCGTCGGCGCCTTTAACGTGGTCAAGTGCGGAGGTGTCGACGACGGCGTCGACGTGGGCGAACAGCTCTGCTATGTGTGACGGAACGGCAACGTTCCTGTCGTCGTAATCTTTGCACGGAAGTGCGACGACAACTTGGCCAGTCTGGTCAAGCAGCTCGACAAGGTCGTGGGCGAGAACGCCGACAAGAAGTGCAAAGGATTTGTCGGCTTGCTGGGTGACAGCCGCGACGAACTCGAGGCGACAGCCAAGGAGTTCGCGGAGGCGAACAAGATCACCCATTTGGCCGTTACCGTGCCGGTGGAGTTCGAGAATGGCCCGGCGAATTACGGCCTGAGCACGGATGCCGAAGTCACGGTGTTGCTCTACACCAAGAAGACCGTGGTGGCCAACCATGCCTTTGGTCCTGGCGAACTGAACGCCAAGGGCATCAAAGCGGTGTTGGCTTCGGTTCCCAAATTGTTCGAGTAGGCTTGGGGTCCGTTGCCCTGATCCTACGGCTCGGTGCTGCGCTTGTTGGCGGCCTCCCCTGCGCGGGAGGCCGCTTTTTTTACGCAGCATCGCGGCATCATAGCCACCGGGGCGGAAGCATGGGCGCCGAGCGGGAGCGTGGCCGCTGGGAGGAAGGGCACGCACTGGGTGGAAGCGTGGACACCGGGCATGAGCCGTCCTTGCAGCGGCGACGAGGCACAGGCGGCTGCCCCCTGTTCGAGGCGAGAGCCGTTGGGCTGCGCTTGCGCGGCTATTCCACCCGGCAGGCAGCGTGGCCGGTACAAGCGGTGCCTGAAGCCGCGGCCCGTCTGGCGGGAGATGGGTGGCGCCGCGCGGCCAGCCTCGTCTTTCAGCTCCCCCACGCATGGGCCGCGTGCGGCCTTCGCGATTGCCGCAGGTTGCCGGGGCAGCGCACGGCGGAGTGGGCTTACGGGAGCGCGGCTCACCAGGTCAGCACGCGCGGGCAGCACACCAGGTCAGCACATGGGGGCAGCAGCGGGATAGAGTGCACGGCATGCGCCTGATAAGGGGGGCCGCGAAGGCACTTTCCCTATGGTTGCCGTCGGGCGGTTTCGGCCGGAGAGGATGCGAGCCGCTCGGTGAACCGCGTGGCATAGTGCATCACGCTGCCCTCTCCCTGAGCGCCATGGACGGTGCGGTCCATCTCCGTCTGCTGGCGGACCACGCGGCCGAGCTGGAGGTCAAAATAGGCCTCGCCGTTCAAGGCGAGCTGTACAAGCTGGGCCTCCACCTGGGGATCGTCGATGGGGGAGAGGATGTGCGTCTCGATGCGAATGGTGGCCAGTTCTCCGGTAACCTCGGCGAGGGTGAACCGCTGCCGCGTCTTGATGCGCTTGCTCAGGCCGGCGGAGTTCGTCACGGAGACTTCATGGGGAATGTCCCAGTGCTCGCCGACAGCCACCTCCTGTTCGGGCAAGGGGATGGTGATCATGCCCTGGGCTGGCTGCCGGGTCTGGCGCCGGTCCTCGCGGCGTACCACGCTGCCGCGGTTGTCGAGCGTGAACAGCGTGAGTGTGACGCCCACGCTGGCCGCCACCTCTTCGAATCCCGGCGGCGGCGGTTCGCCGCTACGGCTGTTGTAATGGACTTCTTGCCGCCCGGACACCTTTTGCAGCATGTCCACCTCATCGACGAGGTGCTCAAAGGTAGCCGTACCGTCGTCGGCCACGTGGGTCACCTTCCACACCTTGACCGAGCGGCTGATGGTTTCGGCCGTCTGCGTGCTGCCCTGGGCGGTGGTCTTGACCGAGGCGGTATGTTCGACCTGCCAGCGGATGGTTTCCCCAGCCTGGAAGCGGTAGCGTAGGCGGTACTTGGTTTGGGGCGGTGGTTCCGGACCGGGCTGGCGCGCGGCAAGCGTGGCTGCCAGACACAAGCAGAAGAGAGCCGCAATCACCCTGAGCATGCTCGCCTCCTTTCGAGCGATGGACCCGAGACTCAAGCAGCGGAATCTAGGCAAGGCAGCCAGGGCAGGTCAAGGCCGGTTCGGGCCGTTGCCGCGTAGCCGTTCTGCCGGCGGGGTGCGTGGCCCGCGATCAGCCACTCATTGCACCAACTGTTCTTCTTCCTCGTTGGAGTTGACGGTGATCTCGCCGGCGTCTTCCAGGCGGCGGACGATATCGACGATCTGCTGCTGCACCTGCTCCACGGCCGAGAGCTTGACGGCGCCCAGGTATTCCATCTCCTCTTGCAGCAGTTCCGCGGCCCGGCTGGACATGTTGCTCATGATCTTCTCTTTGAGTTCGGGGCTGGCGCCCTTGAGCGCCAGCGCCAGTTGCGCCGTATCGACGTTCTTGAGCAGCGTCTGCACGTCCTTGGCGCTCAGCTTGAGGATATCGTCGAACACGAACATCAGGCGGCGGATCTGCTCCACCAGCTCAGGGTCGTCCTGGCCCAAGGCCTCCAGCAGAGAGCGTTCGGTCGTGCGATCGACCACATTCAGGATCTCCGCCACGGTTTCCACCCCGCCGGCCTTCTGAAACTGCTGGCTCATCACGCTCGACATGCGGTGCGAGAGGGCCCGCTCCACCTCTTGCACGATCTCCGGCGTGGTTTGCCCCATTTTGGCCACGCGCCGTACCACGGCGAGCTGCCGCTCCGGCGGCAAACCCTTGAGCACCTCGGCGGCTTGAGAGGGCTTGAGGTGCGACAGGATCAGTGCCACCGTCTGCGGGTGCTCGTCCGTGATAAAGGTGAGCAGGTTCTGGGTGTCCACCTTGTTCAAGAAGCTGAAGGGGCGGGCCTCCACGTGCTGCCGCAAGGATTCGAGCATGTCAGCGGCGTTCTTGCCCAGGGCCTTCTCGACTAGCGTCTTGGCCAGATCGAGGTTGCCCTCGCCGGTAGAAAGCGCCTCCGGGCTGGCCTCGGCGAATTCGCGAATGACGCGCGCCTGCTCCTCGCCGCTCACCGTGCCAAGCTGCGCCAGCTCGATGCTCACCGCCTCGACCTGCTTGGGCGAGAGGCGAGACAACAGCAGCGCCGCCTCCTCCTGCGGAAGGCTCATCAGCAGGATCGCGGCCTTGCGAAGTTGAGGCTCGGACACGGCATTACCTGCGTGGCAGCAATGAACTTGCCGCCCTCGGGCGGATGAGGTGCGGCAGCGCGTGCCCTATCGTCCATGCTGGCACGCCATCTTTAACAAACCGGCTCGGTTGCCCCCGCCCTCGCTCCTGCTGGTACTTCCCCCCGTTACCTCGCCAGCTCAGCCAACCTCTGCGGGTACCGCCGCTGGACGAGGCGCCAGCCCTACCTCCAGCGAGAGCGGACCCCAGGGCGTCTCAAAAGGCACGCAGATCGGCGTGACGTTCGACGGAAACCGCATCTGGTGATCCCTGCCCATCACCACCGTCGGCAGGCTGATCGATAGCTGAAACTGATCCAGCTCTCCCTTTGCTGCCCCTGCCACAATGTTCGTCAGCTCCCCTACGGCATCGATGACTTCGCTGTTCATCTCCTCCGGCTCCACAAGCAGCAGAGCCGCCGCAACCTTTAACGCTACCTCCCGTGACAGGCTCAGCACCACCGTCCCCGCCGCCGTACCGCTCAGGCCGATCACGCCGCTCACCTCGTGCAGCCGATTGCCCGGACGGCCCAGCGAAAGCTGGCCGCGCTTCACCTCGCAGCCAATCATGGTGCTGAAGGCATTGACCACGCTGCGTACAAACGGGTTGATGTACTCTGCTTTCATGGTGCTGCAACGCTGCGAGCTTGGCTGCTTGCGGTCGCCCGACCTGCATCTGGCCGCCTGCCTCAAACGTAGGTTGAAAGTGCAAGCCGTCAACTGCGATTAACCGGCAGCCCCGGCCAGGTGGCTGGCGCCCGACCGCCGCTGCCGGTTGCGCCGGATTTGCGGCGGCAAAGCGTGTCCGAGGTGCGCCGAAAGAACGCTGCCGCTCTGTGGGCAGCATTTCCGGCCGCACCCGTTTTGGAGCCTGTGCCCCGCCTCCGCTACAATGGCGGTGGGGGCAGAGCGAGCGGCGATTGGAGGGGACGGCGCATTCCCGATTGCGGTCGAACACCCTTTGGCGATGCGTCGGCTCAAAGGCAAGGCAAGCCAGCCGAGGCGGACTTGAGACGGCCGTCAAGCGTTCGTTCGGACGCACCCCGAACGCAAGCAGCAACCTCCACGGCCGCGGCGGTACCACATCCATGGCGGGGCCCCACCCACCGCGTGGCGACAAGTTGGAACCAGCAACACGTGAGGCACGCTCTGGGGCGGAGGAGGCCAGAACAACAGTGTCCCGTCCGGCGCCACGCTGCGCACAGTCGCCATGGCACTCTTGACCGCAAACAGCGATGGCAATGTGCTCGTGGCCTCCGTACCGCCTGTGATGCACCAGTTAAGCTGGCTATAAGCAGCGAAGCTGGCCGGGAACAGCGAAGCTGGGTGAACGCAGACAACTTGGCGGGGCAACTGCCCTTGGCGCGTGGGGCACTAGTCGGTTAGTAAAGCACGGCTGGGGCGGCCCTAAAGCACACAGTCCGGAGAGGTGTGCTGGGCACCTCGTCCGGACTGCTTCCCTCCTGGGTTGGCTTATGGGCAGCAGGCGGGCTGGAGCGTCATACGGCTGGAGCACCACGTGCTACCATTAGGGCTATCGGTTCGCGCGGGGCATGCGCTTGCGGCGCGGGGTTGCAAGAGCGATGGGGTCACTCGGCGCGGCAGGCGTCTGGAAGGGGGAGAGGTTACGCGGTTCCGCCAGGGTCGCAAAGCGGGGTACACACTGCTGGGGCAGCCGTGCGACGCGGCGCCATGCCTTGTCTCGTTCGGCAAAGAGCGGCGGCTGGCTCTGCTGTCAGAGGGCAAATCTGCTGCCTTCTGCTCATACGGCGCTAAGGAAAGGCCGATGGAAAGGACCGCCAAGAATGGCTTCAGGAGAGCATGCACGTGAACACGCCTAACCGCCTGGCTCAGGCTGTTTTTCGATCCGCCCTGCTGTGGGGTCTGCTGGCGGCGCTGGCCTTCTACGCGCCGCTGCGGGCCGGCTTGTGGCATCACCCGCTCTTGCAGCGGTACTTCATGGGGCACTGGGTCGAATACGTTGAGACGGCGCTTTTCTGCGTGGGACTGGCAGCCCTGGTGCTCAAGGCCGTGGACAATTGGTTCCAGGCACGTGCCTTGCACGACCCTCTCGTGTTCATAGACGATACGCCGCGATCACCCCAGGAGCTGCTGGCTGCCTTGCGCTCCTTGCCGGAAGATCGGCGCAACACATTGCTGGCCAACCGCCTGCGCGAGGCGCTCGAAGCCGTGGTGCGGCGCGGCTCGGCGGACCGTGTGGATCAGGACTTGCAGTACCTTGCCGAGGCTGATGCCGCACGCGCCCAGTCCGGCTATGCCCTCGTGCGGATTATCGTCTGGGCCATTCCCATCCTGGGCTTCCTGGGCACCGTCATCGGCATCACCCTCGCCATTGCCAGCCTCTCTCCGCAGGCGCTGGAGGAATCTTTGCCCGCCGTCACGGGTGGTCTGGGCACCGCCTTCGATACCACGGCTCTGGCCCTGGCCTTATCGATGGTATTGATGTTTGTGCAGTTCGTGGTCGAACGCATGGAGACGCGGCTGCTAGCGCGCGTCGACAAACTGGCCGCGCAACGGCTTGCAAGCCTGATGGAGCCTGCCGACCACGGCGACATCCACACCGGTGCCGTGCGCCGCATGGCAGAGGCCGTGATCAAGGCCTCGGAGCGTTTGGTCCAGCGGCAGGCTGAACTTTGGCAGGCCAGCTTGCAGGCCGCCCACGAGCGCTGGACGCGCATGGCAGACGCCAGCCGCCAGCAGCTCGAAGCGGCCCTTGAGGCAGCCCTGCGCGGCAGCCTGGAAGCCCATGCCCGCGCACTGGCAGAACGCCAAGGGTGGATGGTTCCCAATGTGACATGCGGCGCGCCGGTAACTGGGATGGAACGGTTTGCGCTGCGGGACCCGGAAAACCGGTGCATTCAATGCTACTGGGGAACCGATGCCCCGGCAACCGCGTCGGAGGTTTTGCGCATCAGCCATATTGTGCTGAACACCACCAAAATTGAGGAAATAGCGGAATTTTATTGTGAATTGCTGCAGCTTAAGATTTCGGATTGGACTGGCCGGCAAATGGTATTTC
>JAIMBC010000120.1 GCA_023511675.1 Pirellulales bacterium | reverse complement strand
GACAGCCCACCGTGGTGCGGTCGGGCCGTTGAATGGTCCAGTGCAAGCCCTCAATGCCCCCGAACCAGCCGCTAAAGGGCCGGGGCCCGCTGCCATACTCGCGGAGATCGGCCGGACCAAATAACTGCAAGTCGCCCACGTCGGGAACGTACTCCGTCTCGGGCTGAGCCACCGCCGTCCAGGCCAGCAGCAACTGCATCCCCCAGGCCAGCAGCCATGTCTTGGTACGGTTGCGCGACATCGCTTGTCTCTACCTTGGTTTGCTGCAAGAGTTTCCGATCGCCCACTCCACGACGGCGGAGAGTCGATGCGAAGCTCGTGCCGGTAGTATCGGTCATGCCATGCGCGCTAGTTGAGTAAGAGTGGTAAAACCTGCCGGAAATGCCGCGTGCTACCGGCGGTTTGCCGTCAAAGCAAACAAACTGGGCAATACGGCGAGGGCCCGCCCGCCATGCTGTCATCCCCGCCCCGCTACCCCGGCGCGGCCGCGCGCAGCATGGCCACGAACTCTTTGAGCAGAGCCGTATTGTCGTGCCAGGTGCGGCCCGTGACGAGATTGCCGTCTCGCACCACGGGTTGGTCGACATAGCGGGCACCCCCTTGCTGGCAATCCAGCGCGCACTTGGGTACGGTCGTGACCGTACGCCCGCGAATGCAATCGGCCGCGGTCAGGATTTCGATGCCATGGCACACGGCCGCCACGGGCTTGTGTGCCGCGAAGAAATGCCGCGTGATGGCCAGCAAGTGCTCGTCATAGCGGAGATACTCGGGCGCCCGCCCGCCGCTGAGGAACAGCCCTGCATAGTCGCTCGCCTCCACCTCTCGGAAGGCCACGCTGGCACGCAGGTGGTAGCCCGGCAGCTCGCGTGTAATATCCCACGGCGGCTCGCTATGGGGCGGGATCTCGTGCAGCACCAGGTGGTAGAGCCGGGCCTGAGGACCGGCCACCACCACCTCGAAGCCGTCCTCCGGCAGGCGAAAGTAGGGATACATCGTATCCAGCACTTCGCTGGCATCTCCGATGGGCAGCAACACCTTGGGCATGCGTCACCTCGCCGTCGGGGGGCAGCCGGCCGCAAAATGGCCCAGCGTCGGCCGCTCGATGCGCAGATAATCTGCGGTGTCCAGGCAGAGCGAACGGCAATGATCGCCGGCATTGAAGTTGATGGCCTGCTGGGCGGTCAAGCCCGCGTCGCAAAAACTGGGCAGCCCAAACAAACTGCCGAACGGCGGAATGGCACCCGGCGTCAACCCGGTAAGCTGGAGGACTTCTTCCGGCAAGGCAAAACGTAGGCGACGCAGATGACGCTGCTTACGTACCAGCCGGCTATCCAGACGCTGGTCCGCCGGAAGCACAAACAGGCAGAACTCGTCATCGGCCCGGCAGATCAGCGCCTTGGCGCCGCTGGCCAGGCTGGTGCCCCGAACCGCGGCGGCCTCTTCGCTCGTAAAAACGGGAGCATGGGCCAGCGTCTGATAGCGAGCACCATGCTGCTCCAGCAGGGCCATCAAGCGATCGTACACCGTGGCGCTGGCCATTTGTTCTCCGCCATAGCCTTGCAAACACCAGCAAACAGCGTATGTTGCATGGTGGCGCGGGTCCAGAGCCATGATGGCGGGAGGTCGCGGCGCAAGGCGGCGTGTGCGCAGCGTGGTAGCAGCCCTTCGTATGGCGGCCGGTTTGTATGGATCAAATCCTCCCCAAATACCAGCTTAACCTGACGACGTGGATCTACCTGTCGTCCCTGCTGACGATTGCCATCTACTTCAAGTTCGCCCGCTTCTGGAGCATGCGCAATCTGGACCTGGTGGGGCTGGTGCTATTGGCGCCCGGCCTGTTGCTCATCGACCAGAACGGCGAGCTGCGGTTGTGGGGCTTTGTCTGGCTGTTCGTGATGGGCCTGTTCTTTCTGCTCCGCCTGCTGATCGATCCGCGGATGGTGCGCCGGCCGCTGCTGGAACCAAACCTGTCCACCGGAGGGCTGACGTTCCTCGGCTGTTGCCTGCTGGTGTTCTTGATGGTGAATGTGGCCACGCGGGATGTGCTGCCCGAAGATCTCGAAGGAGCACGCCGGCTCGATGAGATGCTCTCGCGCACGGAAACAGCCGCCGGCGATGCCGGCCTCTCCCGGCGGGGACCGGGCTATATCTGGCTGCATTTGCTGCCGCGCATCTCCATGGGACGACTGGTCAAGCCCGATCAGCCGCAGCCGGACGACATGGACCGGCTGATCGTCTATATCGCCACGGCTCGTGCCATGGCCGCCCTCTCCCATCTGGCAGTCGTGATCGGCATTGTGGTGATCGGGCTGCGGCACTTCGACAACGTGCGCACCGGCATCGCCGTCGCCGTGCTCTATCTGTTGCTGCCCTACACGGCCCAGATGACCGGCCGCGTGGACCACGTGCTGCCGGCCGCCTTGCTGGTGTGGGCCGTACAGTGCTATCGCCGCCCCCTGCTTTCCGGCATGTTGCTGGGCCTGGCCACCGGCACCATCTACTATCCTGTGTTCTTGCTGCCGCTGTGGGCGAGCTTCTACTGGGAGCGTGGCCGCTGGCGGTTCTTGACCGGCTTCTTCACCACGCTCGTGTTGCTGTTGGGGTCGCTGGTGTTCACTTCGTCCAGCCTGGCGTCCTTCCTGGCGCAAGCCAAGCAGATGCTGGGCTGGACCAGCCTCTCTCTAGAAGGTGTGAACGGTTTCTGGCAGTTCGAAGAGTCGGCCTATCCCTACCGGCTGGTGGTAATGGCCCTGTTTGTGGTGATGAGCCTGGGATTCGCCCTCTGGCCCGCACAGAAAAACCTCGGCACCCTGCTGAGCTGTTCCGCGGCCCTGATGCTGGGCGTGCAGTTCTGGCACGCGCAAGGTGGCGGGATCTACATGGCCTGGTACCTGCCCCTGCTGCTGCTCACCGCCTTCCGCCCCAACCTCGAGGATCGCGTGGCGGTGAATCTGCTCAGCGAGGGTTGGCGGCTGCGCCGTCCCGGCCAGGTTCCCAGTATGGCGGCCTGAGCGGCCCTTTTCCTTCACTTTATGGGTGGCACGAGAGAGGAGTAAAGATTGAGGAGACAGACGGGAAGGGCAGACGGATAAGTGGCGGGGCGCTGGGCACGGGCAAAGGGGGGCGGCGGGATACAAATTCGGTCTCGGCCTGGGCGTCGTGTCGGAAAGTTGGTGTGGACGCCAAGAAGCGCGTCCCTCCAGGGGGCCGATAGAAGGCCACGCTCACGCATGGAGGGCCACGCTCCGTCGTGGCCGTGATGGCGGATGGAGGGCTACGCTCGGTCGTGGCCGTGAGGGGCGTATACGGTTTGCGCTGCTGCGGACGCGACGGAGCGCGTCCCTCCAGGGCGCCGGGACTGCTAGTGGGTGGCACAGGCGACACTGCCTCTGGGTGGAGAGAACCCCTAGCGCGCCGCCGGAGCAGGGGGGGGAGCATCCTGCGGCTGTTTGGCCGCAGTTGCCGCCGGTCTTGTATCTGGCACGTCTCGGAACTTCAAGCCGGGGAGCGTCGCCTCCACCTCCACGGCGACACGCCTGCCCTTGCGTTCCAGCTCCAGCATGGCACCGGAGAGTTGCCCTCCTCGCGCTGCACGCAGCAGATCCACCGTGCTGGAAATCTTCACCCCGCCGTACGCCACCACCACGTCTCCTGGCTGGGGCCACTGTGCAGTCTTGACGTGCTGAGGCGCGGCCTCGCTGACCACCACCGCCATCGGCACGGCCGCGCCCCGCGCTGGCCTCTCGCCCGCCGGTACGTTGCGGCTGCTCGGGATCGCCGTACTCGATCACCAGCCTGGCATACCCCCCGCCGCCCAACAGCGGCAACAGCTCGGTCCATGCCGCCGCCAGGGGCTGGTTCAGCTCGGTCCAAAAACTCGTTGCCGCACGAATGCTCGCCACGGATTGCGCTGCCAGAAGCTGCAACCGGGGCGTATCGGTCCATCGCCCCATCGCGTGGATATCCAGCTTCGATAGCAGGTGGCCTTCCCGCAACGCCTGATGCACCGGAGCAGAGAGCAGCACGCCGCTGCTCACCAATTCGCTGGGCAGCTTCTCCCCGTGGTACACAGCCGGCTTGCCTTCCGCAGCGACGAACTCCAGGGCCGTCAGGCGTGCCGCGTCGTCGAAGGCCAGCCGAAAGCCTGCATAGCCCGCAGCGAACGTGTACGGCTGATCCTCCCACCCAAAATAATCCACGGCAACCAGCAGACCAGGCGGACCCCAGCGCCTGGTCAGGCCGCGGCTTTCAGCTCGGCATCCAGATATTCTTCCCCGGTGACGTTGCCGTACTCGTCGAAGGTACGACGGACGACGGTATAGCCCTGGCTGGGCGGCAGACCAAACAAGGTTTCTCGCAGCCGACGGCGGCTGATGTTGCCGTCTCGGCCGACCGTGAAACGTCCCTCGAACTCGAGCAGGCGGCGCGTGGCGTCGTGCTCCGTACTGAAAAACGGCTCTCCTTGCGTGTCGGACCAGGACTCGTCCACGACGTTGCCCCAGCGGTCGTAGGCACGCTGCCAGCAGTGGAAGCCGCTGTACGAGGCGACGGGCTGACCCGCCTCGTCGAAATAGCAGCGTCGTGTTTCCCGCCGCAGCAGGTCATCATCCAGGCGCACTGTGGCATAGCCGCCAACGAGCCGCAACGCCTGGCCCGCGGCATCCAGATAATGCCACGCCGTAGGTCTGCCAAAGCGATCGCGTTCGTAGCGGAACTGGTGATCGCCGTCGCGATGGGCCGTTCGCTCTCGCGCCGTGCCAAGATACACGCAGGTAACAAAGGCTCCCTGCTCGTTGTACGCATCGAGCAGCACATGGTAGCCGTCGTCGTGCAATGCCGGTTTGTCCTGATCGTTGAAGTCCTCCCAGATGCGAACCTTGCCACGTTGGAGCCCACAGCAGGCATACCTTTCCGCCGCCAAACGCCGCTCGAGCAGCTCCCGCCCGTAGCGCACGCGCGCATAGCCGCCGCCACGATGCGTGAGCCTCCCCTCCGCGTCCCGGTAGGTCTCTTGCACCAGCGTGCCGTGGTCGTTGTATTCGCGCTTCACCCGATGGTAGCCGTCCTTGTGCTCAGTAGGCCGCCACCTGCGGGCAGCTAGCGGCGTTTCGTCTGCCGCGGCGGCACGCAGCGCTGCCGGCAGCAGGGAGGGTATGCCGCGCTGCCCGCCCTGAGCAGCGGCACGACTCTCGCTGGAAGGGTCGGGCTGTGCGGCATCGTCCGGGTTGAAGTAGGCGATCGATACCACGTTGCCCCGGGCATCGTGGGCGAGTTCCCTGCGTGCGTAGCCGTCCGCGGCACGAGCGGGCTGGCCGGCTGTGTCGAAATAGGTTTCTTGCACGCGGTCGCCGTATTCGTTGTAAGCGGCCGTGAGGCGCGCATAGCCCTGCACCACGGGCGTGGGGCGCGTCTCGTGATCGAACCAGGACGTTTCCAGGACGTTGCCGTGGGCCTCGTGGAGGCGGCGGAGGTAAGAGAAGCCCTCTTCGTGCGGCTTGAGCTGTCCCAGCAAGTCGAGGTCGGCGACCTCAATCTCGTTGCCGGCAGCGTCATAGGCATGCCGCACCGTGGCGCAGCCATCGCTGTAAGCGCAGGGTTTCAGGTCCGGCCCGAGCTTGGTAGAGGCTGCCCGTCGCCAGCAGGGCAGAACGCAGCGGCTCGCGGGCATGGCCGAGGTAGTCTTCAATCCGCGGCGACTCGCCATGGGCAAGGTGCTGCTGCCATGCCGCCTCGAAGGCGTCGCACAACGTGTCGATGTGCTGGCGCACCGCCAGCGGCAATGTGGAGTGCATCGCCATACTCTTTTCGGTCATGCGGCGCGCCGCCGAAGGAGAAGAATCTGCGTGCCAGACCTTGCCGGAACCACCCGCATCTTAGCCCGCTACCGCAGCCCATCGCAACGTGCCGGCGGCCAGGGGTGCGCCGGCGGCGCCGTGTGTACATCCCTCGACTCGAGCAAGTCGGGCGTGCGGGGCAAGCCAGGTTGAGATTGCACTCCCTTAGCTCTGCCGGGGTGGGATGCCAAAACGGTGCAGGACGTTGCGCACCAGCAATCCAAACCGGGGATCGTTGGCAAAGCCGTGGCCGGCAGAGACACTGCCGGCGTGAAACACCCGCCCGCCTTCGGGACGCTCCCAGTAGATCATCTCCGCCGCCACATCAATGGCTGTGCGCTGCGGCGGGGCCACCACGGGACGCTGGAAATAGTCCCACGGCGCCCCCTCCACCCGGGTCCAGTCAGCCACCCCCTCCGCCAAGAGTTCGATGCCGGGCGGATCCGCCGTGGGGTGCGTGGCCCCCTCGGGCAGCGGCTGCAAACAGACGTGGGCCAGCGTGGAGATACGGACATCTCCCTCGTGCCCGATGAGCTCCGGCCGCCCGCTGGGAGCAGCGCCAAAGGCATCCCCAACCTTCAGCCCAGTCTCGTGCGGCGTGTGAAACAGCGGATGATCCGCCGCCACGCGGTAAGGACCAATGCCTTCGCTGGTCACGTCGAAGACAGACATGTACTCCAGTCCCAGCACGGGCCAGGCAGGCATGCCGCACTCGCGGGCCATACCGCCGCGGGCACCATCGTGGCTGTGCCATGCCTCTCCACGCAAGAAGGGCGGCATTTGGGCCCCAGGCGCATCCACCTTGCGGCATTCCATCACGCTGCACGCCTCGTCGAAAGAGACCCGCCAGAATAGCGTGTTCCCCGAGAAACAGAGCACCTGCCCGCCATGCTCCAGGTAATGCACCAGCCCATCATATGCCTGGCGAGACCAGTACTCGCTATGCCCTGCGATGCACACGGCACGGTACCGAGAGAGCAGATCCGGCTGCTGGTGCACGTCCAGGTCTGCGTAGACATCTACGTCGTAGCCCGCGCGTTGCAGCCAGGTGAGTGTGAGCCGGTCGGCGTGGCAGAGGTGGCTGCATCGCCAGTCCTCATGGGCATGGTAGGTATAAGGGCCGGCGACCGGCCAGGGCATGCGCAGTCCCATCTGGTATCCGCCCTGGCCGGCGAAGTGCTGCCAGTAATGGGAGAACTCGGGCGGCCGGCCGGGGCTGTTGACGTAGGCATGTCCCACGGCCTTTCCGATCCCGTCCCAGGTTTCGCAGAAGGGGGTGCCGGAGTAGGCACGCCAGGTATTGGTGGCACAGATGAAGGCCAAGGGGGCTGCGGCCGCCTCGCGCGGCGGCTTGACGATGAACAACGCATGGTACATGCGTGGCCGGCCCTCGACCTGCACATAGAAGCGTGCGGCATAGATGCCGGAAGGAGCCGTGTGCGGCAGGTGAAACTCGTGGGTAGGCTGCCAGCGGCAGTCGTATAGATCGTCCGACGCCAGCCGCAGGCCATGCCCCCGGTTGGGATCGGCAGCAGGATCGTACGGGGCGAAGCGGTCGATGTCTGCCTTGAAGGCCGGCCCGCCGATCATCCACGTACCGAGGTTGACGATGCGGCCGTGGTGCTGGTTGGGGCCGATGTCCGCCGCGCGGTCGCCACGCTCCTCATTCAGGGGCCAGCAGGCCAGCAGCCCATCGGCCGGCGGCCGCTCCAGCGCCTTGGCCTGGAAGCGAGCTGCAACTTCCTCTTCGCTCAAGGCGCGGGCATAGAGTGCGGGCATGGCCAGATCGGCATCGAGAAAGCCCTCCGCCAGACCATTGTTGCCCCAGGCGCCCAGCCGCAGGGGGGCTGTACCTGGACGGAAGGCCACGGCGGTTTGCCACTCGGCGATGGGGCGGCCGTCGACCCACAGGCGAGACAGCCGGCCATCGAACACGACCACCACGTGGTGCCAGGGCGCAAGCTCGATGCCCCGCCCACCAAAGGCCACGCGCTGGGGTGTGGGTACAGACGGCTCCGCGGTCTGGGTGCGCAGAAGCGTGCCGGCGGGCGCGGCGCAGCGCCAGCTTTCTCGATATGCTCGGCCGTCTCCCACGTACCAGAACACCTCTCCCTGACGATTGACAGAGAGGGCAAAGCCCGCGCTGTGGGCACGATCGAACTGACTGATCAGGCATTGCTCTCCCGAGAGGTCCCATAGCCGTACCCAGCATTCCACGCTGAAGGCTGCCAGCGGCTCGTCCGGCAGCGGCGGAGCGTGAATGTAGGAACCAGGATGGATGGGTTGGGCCGCCGGCTCGGCCACCTCGCACGCAGCCAGCACCTCGTCTCCCCAGGGACCATCGACGTTTTCGCCGAGCCGCACCAGCTCGAGCCTGTAGGGCAGCGTGCTGCTGACATGCACGCCGATGGTCTCGCCCGCATGTACGCTGACGCGGTCGGTATAGGCATGAATGCCCTCCAGGTGCAACGGGCGGTGCGGGGGAAGGGACTCCACGGCGCGCTCGTCCTGGGCGGAGCCGCTGCGGAGAATCAGTCCTGCTGTGATGGCAGCACCCGTTGTGGCCAGGAAGTCTCGGCGGGGGATCGAATCTGGGCGTGCGTGTAAGCTCATGGATGCAAGTCGTGGCGAAGTCTTCCTTCTCGGAACCATTGCGCCAACATGGCGTTCCTCATTGTAATTGCCGGCGGGCCTCTCCTGCGTAGTAGAATGGCGGTTGGGAGGTCATCGTGTTGAAGATACCTGCTGCCCGAGAGCCCGCCATGCCTGATGACGTGCAGCTCCCGCACCTGGAGACCTTCTCCCGGGCGGCCGAGGCCAGCAGTTTCAGCGCGGCCGCACGGACGCTCGGCCTCTCGCAGGCTGCTGTGAGTCAGCGGATCGCCACGCTGGAAAGTGCGCTGGGCCGCCCTCTGTTTCAGCGACGTGGCGGCCGCGTGCTGCTTACCGAGGCCGGCCACAAGCTCTACGCCTATGCGCAGCGCATCATTGAGCTGCACAGGGAGGCACGCCGGCAGATTACCGGCCAGGCCATGCTGCTCTCTGGCGAGCTGGTGCTGGCCGCCAGCTCGGTGCCGGGCGAGCATCTGCTGCCGGCCCTGCTGGCGGAGTTCCGCCAGAAGTACCCCCACGTGCATGTGCGGGCTGCCGTCAGCGACAGCATGGCCGCCCTGGCTCAGGTCGAGCGGGGTGAGGCCACCATCGGCCTGGTGGGCCGCAAGATCGATCATCCGCACCTGGAGTTCCGCCCGCTTGCCAGCGACGAGCTGGTGCTGGTGGCGCCCAAAGGGCACGCGCTGTGTCGGCGAAAGAAGCTCTCCATCAGCCAGCTTGCGAGCTATCCGCTGGTGCTGCGCGAGGTGGGCTCGGGCATGAGACACTGCCTGGAGCGGTCGCTGGAACAGGCAGGGCTCTCGCTGGCAGAGATGCGTGTAGCCCTGGAGCTGGGCAGCAACGAGGCGATCAAAGAGGCCGTGCTGCGCGGTGCGGGGGTGGCAGTTCTCTCTCGCCACGCCGTGCAGCGGGAGTTGCAAATGGGCCGCCTGCGGGCCATTGCCGTAAGCGGGCTGAACTGCCGCCGCGAACTGTATGTGGTCATCGACCGCCGCCGCGTGCTAACCCCCCCGGCCCGGCTGTTCTTGGTGTTCCTCGAGAACCACGCGCTGGCGATTGCGCCCCCCCGCCAGGCGCGGTCAGAAAGGCGCAGGGGCAAGGCCTTATGAGCGAACGTGCGATGGGCTGCTGGCGCCCGACTACGGACTTGGCACGTTGCGTTACCGCAGCGGCTAGGCCGTGGTGGGCTTGCATCATGCCGTGCGCGACCGCCTTGTTGTGGTCTCAGTTTGCCCTGGCGCCGCTTGCCCGTGCGCAAACGTTGCGCGAGCTGCCGGGACGGCACCTGACGCTGATCACCGACCTGGCCGAAAGCCCGGAGGTGGATGCGCTGCCCGCTGTTTTTGACCAGGCCGTACCGCTCTGGTGCCAGTATTTCGGGTTGGAACAGCAAGCGCTGGCCGACTGGCGCGTGACGGGGTACTTGATGGCCGAGGGGCGGCTGTTTCAGCAGGCGGGCCTTGTGCCGGACGATCTGCCCCCGTTCTTGAATGGTTATGCACGGGCCAATCGCCTCTGGGTCTTCAACCAGCCAACAGACTACTATCGCCGCCACCTGCTGTTGCACGAAGGGGTTCACGCCTTGATGCTGTCGCGCTGGCAGGGGTATGGTCCCCCGTGGTATGCGGAAGGGATGGCCGAACTGTTGGCCACGCATCAGTGGGCCGAAGGAAAGCTGGTGCTGCCGGTCTTTCCAGCCGGTCGCGAGAGTTTCTCGGGCTGGGGCCGCATCAAGCTGGTGCACGAAGGGCTCAAGCGGCCAGACGCTCCCACCTTCGAGACGCTAATGGGTTGGCCCACCGCCGCCTTTTTGGAGAACGAGGCCTACGGCTGGGCGTGGGCCGCCTGCGCCTTTCTTGACGGCCACCCGCGCTGGCGCGAGGCTTTTCGGCAGATGAAACAGCATGTGCGGCTGCGCCGCTTCAACCAACACCTGCAAGCCGCGGTGGGCGCGGCCTGGCCAGAATTGGTGGATGAGTTCTCTGTCTTTGCCCATGAGCTGGAGTACGGTCACGACCTGGAGCACTGGGCCATGGCCTTTGCCCCGGGCGCGCCGCTGCCAGAAGGCGGACGCACCGTACGCGTGGAGGCCAACCGCGGCTGGCAGTCTACCGCCATTCGGCTCCTGGCTGGAGAGAGCTATCGCCTCAAGGCCACGGGACGCTATCAGCTCGCCTCCGGCCCTCCGCCCTGGCTGGCCGAGGCCAACGGAGTTTCGATCCGCTATTACCGCCGCCGCCCGCTTGGCATGTTGCTGGCAGCCGTACGCCGCGATCAAGAGTCAGAACCGGCACCCTCTGCCCGGGACAGGCATGCCGGCATTCTCTCGCCCTTGCCCGTGGGCCTTGAAGCGCGCATCGTGCCCCAACATGGCGGCACGCTTTACCTCAAGATCAACGATTCCCCCGCTGAACTGGGCGATAACCAGGGTTTTCTCGAAGTGCAGATCGAGCGCGTCGCTGCCCAATTACAGCCCCCGGCTCCCTGACCCACGCTGCAAAGCCGTGGGCAGGCACGCAGTGCGGCGCAGGCCGCCGCTCGTGTACACGAATGCGCGCGGCAGCGGCCTGCGGCCACTTAAGCCCGAGCCGGCAGGTGGAGCTGCTGAACCGGCAGGCTCTGGCTTGGCGGCACAGCGGCTTGGCCGGGCAGCCCATTGACGCCGCAGCATCTTGAAGGCACGGCGGCTCGGCGGGGGAGCGGCCTGGCGGGGAAGCGGCTTTATGCTGCGGCGGCTTGACGGGGCGCCGAGAGAGGGTACTATACATTTGTACGCTATTCCCGCCCGGCCCCGGCGTCTGGCTGCCATGCCCGATTTTGCCCTCCACTGCCGCAGATTGATGGCCGAACGAGGGCTCACCGTACGCGAACTGGTCACCCGCAGCGGCCTGGACCATCGCACGGTGAAGGCTGTGCTGCGCGGCAGCCGGCCGCAGCCCCGCACATTGCATCGCCTGGCCCGCGGCCTGGGCGTGCCCACCAGCGAGCTGTTCCGCGAACCGCCACCCCATGCCGCACAGGCCTTCGACCGCGCCACGAATGCCGCCGTGGCGCGGGCCCTCGAGGAGCATCCCGAGCTGTTCCTCAACTGGACCGAAGCCGAGTTTGCCGAGCTGGAGAGCCGCGTGGCTACCGGCGGCGCACTGCGCGAGCAGGGAGTGCTCGCCGCTGTCCAGGATATGAACCGCAACCGCCGCGTGCAGCAGCAGGTGGCCGTACTGCTCGAAACGTCTCACGCCACCTTGCTGGCGGCCCTGGTGGAGGCCATGTACGTACACGTGGTCCCCTCAGCCCAGCCACACACGCCGGCCGAACATGCACCGTTCCCCGCCGGCGGTTCAGCCGCCTTGCACGCAGAGACGATGTTCTTGGCCCGCGGATAGAACAGGGCAAAGTCGCAACAGGCCCGCAGCAGCGTCCCAAGCAGCCCACCGACGCCGCGAAACCCCAGCCCCGGATCGTGGTGAAACGCGATCTGCTCAAAACCAGCCCGCCGCAGCGCCCGGCGAAGCTGAGCGCGCCTAAACCCCTGTTCCGTCACGCCAAAGGTACGTACAGCCCAGCGGGCGTGCGGAGAGATGCGGTGCAGCCACGTGGTCTCGAACAACAGCACGTGTCCGCCGGGCCGCAGGCGGGCCCATTCACGCCGGAGGGTCTCGGACCCGTACCTGGCAGTGTGTCTGTTGGAGACGGTGAACCCATGCACGCCGGAGGGTCTCGCCATACGCCGGCACGTGGTGCAGGCAGTCGAAAAACAGCACGGCATCGAAGCAGCGGGAGAGGTCGAGCGTCTCCATGTCTCCCACCTGAAACTGAGCCGACACTCCTTCTTGCTCGCTGCGCTGGCGGGCAATCTCGAGCAACGGGTTCCGAGATATCGACGCCCAGCACGCGATAGCCCGCCCTTGCCAGCATCAGGCTGGTCCAGCCTGGGCTGCAGCCCAGATCCAGCATGTCTCCCGCCGGCAGCCTCTGTTGCAACAGAGCCAGGGCCAGGGAGAACTCGTGCAGCGGCCGCGGTTCGTTGAACGGCTTGGCGAACAGGTGCTGCTGGTCTACCCTGAGTGCGTACTCGCACTCCGCCTGCTTGGTCACGGCACATCTCCGTAGCTTGCGCAAAAGCCGCTCGGCCCGGGCGGCTGCGAAGCTTACCGGCAACGCGGCCATGACGGCTAGAGCGGTTGGCATGTACGATGGCCACGTGGCCACCGTGTGACCGTCTCGTCGCTGCCCGCTCGGTCCCAAAACGTGATGCGGCCCGCCGAGCCCTACAGGAGTACTCCTCTGATGACCGCGGCCCAGATCCTCGACGAACTTCGGCAGCTCGGAACAGACAGCTACCGCCGAGTGCTGCGCAAGCACGGCGTAACTGATCCGGTTTACGGCGTGAAGATCGAAGAGCTGAAGAAGCTGCAAAAACGCATCAAGCGAGACGATCGCCTGGCCCTGGAGCTGTACGAGACGGGCATCTGCGACGCCATGTATTTGGCAGGCCTGATCGCCGACCACGCGCGGATGACCCGCCAGGACCTGTGCCGCTGGCTGGAGCGGGCCACCTGTGCCTCGTTGGACGAATACACCGTGCCCTGGGTCGCAGCAGAAAGCCCGCACGGCCGCAAGCTAGCGCTGGAATGGATCGAGTCGCACGAGGAGAAGGTGGCTGCGGCAGGCTGGGCGACGCTGGCCAGCCTGGTTTCCATCAAGGAGGATGCCGAATTAGATCTGGCGGGCCTGAAGAAGCTGCTTGCCCGCGTGCAGAAGAGCATTCACCAGCAGCCCAATCGGGTGCGTTACGTGATGAATGGCTTTGTGATTGCCGCGGGCTGCTACGTCAAAGCGCTAACGGAGCCTGCCCTGCAAACGGCTGAACGCATCGGCAAGGTAGAGGTCGATATGGGGGGCACGGCGTGCAAGGTGCCCGACGCTGTGGAGTACATTCGCAAGGTGCAGGCAGGGGGGGCGGTGGGCAAGAAGCGTGCGACCGCCAGGTGTTGAATGTGGGCGCGTGGCAGGCGGGGGTGCATCGTGCTGTGGGCCGGACGCGGGCGGCTGCCGGGTGTTAAGCGGGGCCGTGCTCAACGGGCGAGAGAACAAGCGGGCTGCGGCTGGGCAGCGAGGGAACAGGCCGACGGCTGGGCGGCCTGCTAGCGCGTTGCCGGAGAGGTTTTCGGGCCGCTTACTCCGGCGGTGCCGGCTTGCTCAGCATTCGCGGCTGCGGGATCGGTTGGCTGCCAAGCTGAGCCTCGTACAGCTTGAGCAGCTCGAAGTACAGGTACTGATACGTGCCGCGGTCCTTGCGCTCTGGCGGGCCGAACTCCAGCCCGTGCTGGTACATGTGTTCGACCAATTCGCCCACCGTCGTGCCGTTGAAGGCGTAGCCGCCCGTGAGGGCCGTACGGTCCGCATTGGAGAGCAGCGCTCGCATTTCGCGCTGCCGTTCCCTGAGGAACGCCTTGGCATCGACGTAGTCTTGGCCGATCTCCGCCGTCAGTGCTTCGCCATGGTAGCGGGCATCGAACTGGTTGATGAGTGCCGCGAGTGCGTTGCGCAGGCCCTCTTCATCGGCATGTTCGAGCCGGCCCTCACGCAGGGCCACCAGCACCAGGTCTCGCTGCGCCTCGTATTCTTCTTTGGCGGCGGCGAACTCTTCCCCGGCCAGCAGATAGGGCCAGCGCAGCGACCGAAGCTCGCCCGTATGGGCCTGCATTGCTAGGCTGGCGCCGCCACGCGAACCGCCCTGGTTGGTGAACCAGACGTGCTCGAGCTGCTGGGGGGTCAGGCGGCCCGAGCCGGCAGTCATGGCCGAGGGCTCTGACGCGTGTCGGAAGATCTCGCGCAGCATCCAATTCAGGTCGTTGGTGATGCTCCCCTCGACCACGGCCTGATAACGCTGCCGCTGGCGGGCCTGCAGGCTCTCCTGGTACGCGTTCTCGCGGACGTCGCCGGGCGGATCCAGGATTTGGCGGTAGTAGAGGTGTAACAGCCGGAGCTTGTACTTCGTGTCCACCCGCAGGTACTGATTGCGAATAAAGTGCTCGTAGGCCCGCTGGTTGACCTCGCGTGCCAGTGCCAGCGAGTAGTGCATCTCGCCGAAGGCGCGCAAGAAATCTGCCTCGGCATGCGTGTCGGCTGAATAGGGGGTGGCTCCCGCTGGGAAGTACATGTTATTGAATACCACCCGCGGCAAATCCTGCGCGGCCGCCGCGGCTCCCATCACCAACCAGAACGCCCATCCCCATCTGCAATAGCGCATCCCCGATTGCATGGCCAACCCTCGCTGACATGCGGTGTCCAACAGTTTTGGTCCGAAGGCGGGCACACCTCCGTGGGCACAAAACGGCTGAGCTGACTCGGCCAGGCTGCGGGCGCCAGGGGCTGTTCGCCAGGTTGCGGAAGTTAAGGCGTTACGTCCTTGGCGCAGCCGCGGCCGCCGGGGTGGCTTGTGTACCGAAAGGGGCGGGCCAGCCTCTCCCCAGTATTATCCGGATTTGCTGGAAAAAGTTACCAGGAATTTCCATGACGCCAGCAGGGCGGGCCGAGGCTGATTGGCCGGTGGGCTGGCAGGCGGCGTGGCACGCGCGCAGACGAGGCCCGACAGGAAAGCGTCCACCAGCACCAGCCGTTCCGCTGGAGCGCCGGGAAACTGGTTGTCGGCAGCGGCGGGCAGCAGAGTGATCGTGCCTGGGGCGCCTGGTCGGAGCGCACAGCAGGCGTGCTTGTCTGGCCCCGTTTCCAGGGGAGTTCCGCGGGGAGAAGACCGCAGACGCAGGCCGGGTCCCAATCACGCCCGACGCAAAGGAGCGTGGCCCGCGGCGGCATTCGGGGCAGATCGCGCCCATGGCCGCCGTTGGCCGCTCTGGTCGCGCGGCGGGCCCCATTGGAGAGTTGGCCCACGGCCTCAACGGCACGTACTGCCAACCGCCAGGCAGGGGGGGCGCGGAGAGCGACGTGGGGAAGCTCTTCAGCGAGGTGGTGGGGCACCTCTCCGGCCGCGGCGGCTTGGCAGCCATCGGGAGTTCAGAACAACGGGCGGCCCTCCGCCAGGGTGTGGGGTCGGCCAAGCGGGTCGCGAATTCGCAACTGCGGGTCGACGCCCAACGCGGCGTAGATTGTGGCCGCGATATCGGCGGGAGTCACGGGATCTTCGGCCGGGTAGGCGGCATGGCGGTCGGATCGGCCATAGGTGGCGCCGCGCGGCCAGCAGCCTCCTGCCAGCAACACGGTGTAGCAGTGCGGCCAGTGGTCGCGGCCTGCGGCATCCGCCCCCGCGCCGCTGGTGATCTGGCCCAGACGCGGCGTGCGGCCGAACTCCCCCATGGCCACCACCAGCGTCTCTTCCAGCAGGCCTCGCTGGTGCAGATCCGCCAGCAAGGCCGAGAAGGCCCGGTCAAAGTAAGGCAACAGCGAGCGTTCCAACAGCGGAAAATGCTGCCGGTGCGTATCCCATGCCTGATCAAAACGGCGGCCCGTGCCTACCGTGACCAGCCGCACGCCTGCCTCGATCAACCGCCTGGCCAGCAACAACGACTGCCCCAAGTGCGGCAGCCCGCCAAACTGCCGTGCCTCTACGCTACGGTCCGTGCGGTCGGGCAAGCCATACCTTTCTCTTAGCTCGCTTGGCTCTTGTTCCAGGTTGAATGCGCGCCGCGTGGCGGAACTTTGGAGCAGCTCCCAGGCCCGCCTGTAGTGCATATCCATGACTGCCGCACCATCTGGCGCGGCATGCGAGGCCGCCATGCGGTCCAGCAGTTGGCGGCGTCCCTCGAGCCGTGCAGGGCTGACCTCGGCAGGCAGTGCCCACTCGTGGCCTGCCTCGCCAGGCACGCTGGGATCGCCCGTGACCAGCGGATCGTGAGCGGGCCCCAGAAAGCCCGCACGCTGGCCAGGCAGATCGTAGCCGTTGTTGGAGAGGTACTCCGGCACGTGTACAAACCGCGGCACGGCGCCGCCCTTACCGTCGAGCATCGCCAGCACCGCGCCAAACGGCGGGAAGTTGTCCGGCTCGTCGCGCACAATAAGCCGCCCGCCGACGACAGGCACCCTGCCCGTCAGGGTGTAATATGCGCCGGCATTATGGTCCACCACCTCGTGGTGGACCGAACGTACCAGCGTCACCAGGTGCATCTGTTGAGACAACAGCGGCAGATGCTCACACACCTGCACCCCCGGCAGCGAACTGGCGATGGGCCGAAAGGCACCGCGAACCTCGGCCGGAGCCTGCGGCTTCATGTCCCACAGGTCCTGGTGGGCGGGACCGCCCTCCATGAACACCAGAATGCAGGCACGCGCGGCCGCTGTGGAGACGGACTGTGCCAGCAGCAGCTCGGGCAGGCGCAGGCCCAGCGCACCCAAGGTACCCGCCGTTAACAAGGCCCTTCGGCTCAAGAGGGGGTGGTAGTCATACTGGGGAGAGAGGCGCGGATGCTTGCTAGCCGACCATGTGGCGAGG
>JAIMBC010000119.1 GCA_023511675.1 Pirellulales bacterium | reverse complement strand
CTCCAGCATCATCCAGGTGGGCCCTCGCAGAAGAGGATCACGAACTTGTCTCCCACCTGGATGATGCTGGAGAGTTCGCCGGGCTGGAGGCTGAATGCCTCCTTTTCGATCTGGGGCTGTCCGCCGTGGCGTTGGATGGGTGGGATCTCGCCCCGCAGGCTGCGGCTGCTGGCCTCGATGGAGTACTTCTCGGCCAGATTGCCGAAGTTTTCTGCCGTGGGATTCTTTCGTGCCAACTCCCACACCTCCTGTGCCCGCCGCTGCTGGTTGAGCACAATCGCCCGGCATCGCACGCGAGGTCCATAGTTGGCTTCGTAGCCCTTTTGCAGGTCTTCCTCGGTAACCTGTACCGAATCGCCCACCAGCTTCTTGAGGGCCACCACGGGCCAGACCACGTCATGTTCGTACATGGCGCGGGTAAGGCCCTCTTCGCGTTCGAGCTGGGCCAGCCAGGCCTCCACATCCGGCTCGTTGCCGGCGCGCACCTTGCCCATGGCGAGTGCCGTGCGGGCCACTTCATCGTCCAGATCCTGGCGGGTAATTTCGATCCGCTGCCGTGCCAGGGCCTGTTCGAGCAGGCGGCGGTTGATCATGCTCTCCAGCACCTCCACGCCGTGGCGCTCGATGCATTCTTCGGCCAGGGTGGCGATGGTAATGCGATGGTCATTGATCATGGCTGCCACGCCGGGGTACTTTTTGCGTTTGGCGGGGTCGTTGAAGACGTTTTCCAGGCGGGCCTGCGCTTGCAGTTCGCGGAACAGCTCGTCAGAGACTTCGCGCAGCTTGCGGTCGCGAATGGTGTCTTCCAGCGCCTGGCGGACCTCTTCGAGCGGCTTGCGCGTGGGGGGGATGTGGCTTTCGCACTTGAGGATCACATACTGGTCGCCCAGCTTGAGCACTTCCGAGATTTCGCCTGGCCGCAAGGCGAAGGCGGCTTGTTCCAAGGCGGCGTCGCCCACGTGCTTGCGGATGGGCTGGATGAAGCCGCCGCTGGAAGCGCTGGCCACGTCTTCCGAATGTTGCTTGGCCAGCGTGGCGAAATCTTCCGGATTCTTGAGGGCCTGGGCACGGATCTGCTCGGCCCGTTTGCGGTTGCTACAGACGATCAGTCTGGCCTGCACGGCCGGTCCGTACTGGGACTCATAGGCCTGCTGGATTTCCTCCTTGGAGATGTTCAAGCGTTCGCCGGCGAGTTTGCGTAGGGCCAGGGTGGGCCAGATGATGTCCTTGGCGTACTGAGTGGGCGTGATGTGCCGCTCTTCTTGCAACAGCTTCAGCCACTGGTCGGTGGGCAGGCCGAACCGCTCGGCCATGCGGTCGATTTCAGCCTCCACCTCCTTGCGCGAAACGCCGATGTTGTGCGCCTTGCAGTGCTCGACGATGAGCTGCTTGTTGACCAGGCTTTCGAGCACTTCTTCGCCGTACTGGCGCAGGCAGTCGCGTGCCAGGTCTTCTCGCGTGATCGGCTCGCCGTTGACCACGGCCATGATCTCGAGCTTTCGGGACTGCGGATCGTCGGCCTGGGGCTTGTCGGAGGAAGCCGCAGCCGGCTTGGCCCCGGCCTTCTTGGCCGGCTTGCCCTGTTGGCCCCAAACCGGCCCCTGGATCAGCAGCCACGTCAGGGCTGCGGCCAGCAGCATGGTCCATGTCAGACGGCAGCTCAGCACGCGCATGACCCGGCGGAAAGCACGTCTCGGAGTTGTTACGTCGGCCATCGCCATTTCTCCCTCATCCCTGCTCAACAAGCTCCATCCTGCTGCCTGTCCCTGACGGCCTGCACGGACGTGCATACCGGTTTCCCTGGCGGGCCGCGGAGTATAGAAGCAGCCCGCACGCCGATCAAGGTCGATTCGCCCGCAAGTGATGCATGGCTGCATCGAGGCATCCTGCATCATGCATCCTGCATCTATGCCTGATGCACTGGGCGAGCCAAGGGCGGGGCCGTGCGTTCCGCTTAGCAGTGCCAGCCGTACCTCAATACACAGGTGGAGCCATCTCGGTCCTGCCTCTGCAAGCTGGCGGCCGGAGGGCTGGAAAGCGGTTCGATGCCGAGAGGGGGCGGGCCTTCGGGGCCGACGGCCGGGGGGCTGAAGGCCGTAAGCCGCGTTGTATCCAGGCAAGGCACGGGACGCCTGCACACCGGTTCGCGGCTTGCTCGGCCCTTGCCGCTGGGGAACCTACCCTGCCTTACCGCCGGGTGTGGGGGCTAGGAACCCTGTTTGCTTGCAGGCACAATAGGTTCGTTTAGGCCGTTATTGGACCGCTGCCCCTGCCAACTCCTCTTCCAGGGAGAGCCGCCCTTGATCCGCCGACCATACCTACTGGCACTGCTTGTGCTGCCTCTTGCGCTGGGCAGCGCCCAGCCCTCTGCCCGCACGCTGCGCTTTTTGTTTCTAGGAGACCAGGGCCACCACCGGCCGGCGGAGCGTTTTCGCCAGCTTGCCCCCATACTGGCCGAACGCGGAATCGAGCTGGAGTACACGGAGCGGCTGACGGACTTGAATCCCCAGCAGCTCGCCGGCTTTGACGGCCTGCTGATCTACGCCAACCACACCGAGATCTCAACCGAGCAGGAGCGAGCCTTGCTGGAGTTTGTGGCCGGCGGCAAGGGGCTGGCGGCCGTGCACTGCGCCTCCTACTGTTTTCTCAATTCGCCGGCCTATGTGGAGCTGGTGGGGGCACAGTTCAAGGAGCACGGCACGGGCGTGTTCCGCAGCGTGATCGGCCAGCCCGATCATCCGTTGATGCGGGGCTACGGAGGTTTTGAAAGCTGGGACGAGACCTACGTGCATCACCGCCACCACCAGCAGGACCGCACGGTGTTGGAGTACCGGCTGGAGGGGGAGCGCCGCGAGCCCTGGACGTGGGTCCGCACGCATGGCAAAGGGCGCGTGTTCTACACTGCCTGGGGGCATGACCATCAAACGTGGGGGCATCCTGGCTTTCACAACCTGATCGAGCGGGGTCTGCGTTGGGCAGCGGGCGACGATCCGCAGCAGGCGGGGCCGTACGTCGACCGACCGCAGATGACTCCCCGCCGCGGCGACGTGCAGCCTTTCGCATACGTGGCGGCTGAGATTCCCTATTATCCGGCGGGCAAGCAGTGGGGCACGCTGGGAGAGCCGATCCGCCAGATGCAGGTGCCGCTGCCGCCGGAGGAGTCGCTGAAGCACGTGGTAACTCCGGTGGGATTCGAGGTGCGGCTGTTTGCTGCCGAACCGGAGCTGGGCGGCAAGCCGATCGCCATGAATTGGGACGAGCGCGGCCGCCTGTGGGTGCTGGAGACCGTGGACTATCCCAACGATCGGCAACCTCCCGGCCGGGGACACGACCGGATCCGCATCTGCGAGGATACGGACGGAGACGGCCGTGCAGACCGCTTCACGGTATTCGCCGAGCGGTTGAGCATCCCCACCAGTCTGGTGTTTGCACGCGGCGGCGTGGTTGTGCATCAGGCCCCTCAGACGCTGTTCCTTAGAGATATCGACGGCGACGATGTGGCCGACGAGCGGCAGGTGCTGTTTTCGGGCTGGGGCACGGGAGATACCCATGCCGGCCCCAGCAATTTGCAGTGGGGGCTGGACAACTGGATTTACGGGATTGTCGGCTACTCCGGTTTCGATGGCACGGTGGGGGAGGAGCGGCTGCGTTTCGGCTCGGGCTTTTACCGCTTTTTGCCGGACGGATCGCGGCTGGAGTTTCTGCGGAGCACGAATAACAACTCGTGGGGCGTGGGGATCAGCGAAGAGGGCTTGCTGTTCGGCTCAACGGCCAACGGCAATCCCAGCGAGTACATGCCGCTGGCCAACCGGTATTACGAGCAGGTCCGCGGCTGGGCGCCGCAGGTGCTGGGCGGCATTGCCGTGAGCGATCGCTTCGAACCAATCACCGACCACGTGCGGCAGGTGGACCATCATGGCCGCTTCACCGCCGCGGCGGGCCATGCCATCTACACGGCGCGCACATATCCGCGCGAGTACTGGAACCGGGCGGCGTTTGTGTGCGAGCCGACAGGGCACCTGGCAGCCACCTTCTTGTTGCAGGGGCAGGGGGCCGGCTTCAGCTCCCGCAACGCCTGGAACCTGCTCGCCAGCGACGACGAATGGACAGCACCGATCGCTGCCGAAGTGGGACCGGATGGGCATGTGTGGGTGATCGACTGGTACAACTACATTGTGCAACACAATCCCACTCCCGCGGGCTACCGCACCGGCCGCGGCAATGCCTACGAGACGAAGTTGCGAGACAAGCAACGCGGCCGCATTTGGCGGATCGTCTTCACGGCCGCCGCGCAGCAGCCCTGGCCCACGCTCCGGCTGGACGAACCGGCCGGCCTGCTTGCCGCCCTGCGCCACCCCAACATGTTCTGGCGCAAACACGCGCAACGTCTACTCATCGAACGCGGCCGGAGAGACGTGGTGCCGGAGCTGATCCGGCTGGCCGGCGAGACCGCCACTGACGAGCTGGGGCTGAATCCCGCGGCCATGCACGCGCTCTGGACGTTGCACGGTCTGGGAGCGCTCGCGGACACCCCCGAGGCCGCGGCTGCCGCACGTGCCGCATTGCGGCATCCCTCGGCGGGCGTGCGCCGCAATGCAGCCCTGGTACTTGCCCAGTCGCCGGGGGCGGCAGAGGCCGTCATCGAGCAGGGCCTGCTGGCCGATCCCAGTCCCCAGGTGCGTCTCGCCGCGCTGTTGGTGCTTGTCGAGGCCCAGGGGGGGGACTCGGGAAAGACGGCCGAGAACGTCGACGCAGCGCTTTCCGACTCGGCCGCGGCGGCTTTGGCCGCCTTCTTCGCGCAGCCGGAGAACCTGGCCGACCGCTGGCTGGCAGACGCGGCCACCAGTGCCGCCGCTCGGCATGCTGAGGCGTTTCTCACCGAACTGTGCCGGAGGATGGCACCGCCACGGGACGCCAAGCAGCGGCCCCCGCGCGACGTGCCGACGCCTTCGGCCCCGCTTGGAGCGCGTGTGCAAATCGTGGCCGAGCATCTGGCACGCGGCGGCAAGGTCTCGCTCGGCCAGTTGTTGCCCTCGCTGGCCGCCGCGCCGCCCGAACTGGCCGCCGCCGTCTTGCAGGGGATGGAACGCGGCTGGCCCGCTGACAGCCCGCCGGCGGACGTGCCCGCCGAGGCGGTGCGCACCCTCTTCGCCCGCCTGCCCGCCGAGGATCGGCCCGCCCTGGTACGGCTCGACGCACGCTGGCGCAGCCATGCCCTGGCCGAACAGGCCCAGCAACTGGTGGCCGAACTGACGGCCGTCGCAGCCGACCCCGAGCGGCCAGACCGCGAGCGCCTGACTGCCATCCGGCAGCTCATCGCCTTCGACCCCGAAAGTCCCAGCCTGGCCGGCACGTTGTTGGAACTGCTTTCAGCTCGCACAAGCCCAGACTTCGCCGCAGGGCTGTTCGAGGCCCTGTCCGCCAGCCGCGCTCCGCAAACGGGTGTGGCGGTTGCTGATGCCTTGCCAGGGCTCACGCCCGCCGTTCGCGCCGCGGCGCTGCGGACATTGCTGGCTCGCTCCGACTGGACCGCCTTGTTGCTGGATCGCGCCGAAGGCGGCCACATCTCGCTCGACGAACTGGCGCTGGAGCAAAAACTGGCCCTGGCCAATCATCCTGACCGCCTGCTGGCACGCCGGGCCCGAGTGCTGCTGGAACGCGCCGGCAGCCTGCCCAACCCGGACCGGCAGCGGGTGATCGAAGAACTGGCCTCTCTGGCCGAGCAGCGCGGCGATCCACAGGCGGGACGCGAGGTGTTCAAGAAGCATTGCGCCAAGTGCCATACCCACAGCGGCGAAGGCACGCGCATCGGTCCCGACCTTACCGGCATGGCCGTGCACCCCAAGCTTGAACTGTTGACGCAGATCCTCGACCCCAGCCGGAGCGTGGAGGGGAACTACCGCATCTACACGCTGGTCACAGACGCCGGCCAGGTGCTCAACGGTCTGCTGGTAGGCGAGACGCGCACCACGCTCGAGGTGGTCGATTCCGAGGGCAAGCGGCACGTGGTGTTGCGGGACGAGCTGGAAACGCTCGCTGCCTCTCCCAAGAGCCTCATGCCAGAAGGCTTCGAGAAGCAGCTCCGGCCGGAGGAACTGGCCAACCTACTGGAGTTTCTCACCCACCGCGGCAAGTACCTGCCCCTGCCGCTGGAAAAGGCGGCCACGGTGGTGAGCGTCCGCGGCATGTTCTACAGCGAACAGGCGCCCGTGGAGCGACTGCTGTTCGACGACTGGGGCCCCAAGACGGTCGAGGGCGTGCCCTTCGTGCTGGTGGATCCGCAGGGCGGCCGCGTTCCCAACGCCGTGTTGCTATATGGTCCGCAAGGGACGCTGCCGCCGCGCATGCCGCGCAGCGTCAAAGTGCCTTGCAACACGGCAGCGCGGGCCATCCATCTGCTGGGCGGCGTGAGCGGCTGGGGATTCCCCCTGGGCGAGCAGGGCAGCGTGAGCATGATCGTGCGGCTGCACTATGCCGACGGGCAGACGGAGGACCACCCCCTGCGCAACGGCGAGCATCTGGCAGACTACATTCGCCGCGTGGATGTGCCTGGCTCGAAGTTCGCCTTCGACCTGCGCGGCCGGCAGGTGCGCTATCTGGCCATCACCCCAGCCCGCAGGGAGACGATCGCCGCCATCGAACTGGTCAAGGGAGAAGACGCGACGGCCCCCGTGGTGATGGCACTGACCGTGGAACTGCCCTGAGAGGCGGTCCCAGGCAGCCAAGATCAAGCGGGACCGGCCCGACGTGCGGGCTGTTCGTAGTGCCCGCTGTTCGTAGTGCCCGCATTCATACGGTCCAAGGCGTTGTGAAACAACCCGATCCATGGGGTCGCTACATACTGGACCCGATGACTCGGGGTCACGACGAACAGCCGCGCTATGTGGGTTGAGCCATGATGGGTCGGCTCTAGGCGAGCACCTCCTCGATCACCCGGCCATGGACGAAGGTCAGGCGTTGTTCAGCGCCGTTATGGAAGAACGACAGTCGCTGATGGTCTAGCCCCAGCAGGTGCAAGATGGTTGCGTGCAGCTCGTACACGTTGGTGACTTTCTCCACGGCGCGGTAGCCGAACTCGTCGGTGGCGCCGTAGGAGTATGGGTGTTTGACGCCGGCGCCGGCCAGCCAGCAGGTAAAGCCGCTGGGGTTGTGGTCGCGTCCCTGGGCGCCTTTTTGAAACACGGGCATGCGGCCGAACTCGGTGGTCCAGACCACGAGGGTATCGTGGAGCATGCCGCGTGTTTTGAGGTCTTGCAGCAAGGCGGCGGCGGGCTGGTCGAGGATGGGGGCGTGCACCTCGTACTGGTCCTTGAGGTACTTGTGGCCGTCCCAGTTGCCCACGCCCTCACCCATGGCGTAGGCGCCGTTAAAGAGCTGCACGAAGCGCACGCCCCGCTCGAGCAGGCGGCGTGCAAGCAGGCAATTGCGCGCAAAACCTGCCAGCAGCGGATGGGCATGGTTGGTGCCATACGCCTCGTGCGTGGTCTGAGACTCGGCAGACAGATCGCTTGCCTCAGGAGCCGAGAGTTGCAGCCGGGCGGCCAGCTCGTAGCTGGCGATGCGTGCCGCCAGCTCTGCATCGCCGGGATGCCGTGCCAGGTGGCGCTCGTTCAGCAGGGCGAGCAGGTTGGCCGCGGCACGGCTGCCGGCCTCGCTCACGTGCTGGGGGGGTGCCAGGTGCGTGATGGGCCGCTGCGCATTGAAGGGCGTGCCCTGAAAGGCAGCCGGCAAGAAGCCGGCGGACCAGTTGTTCTGTGCCGACTGGGGCACGCCGCGCGGGTCGGGTATGGCCACGAAGGCGGGCAGATTCTCGTTTTCGGTACCGAGGGCATAACTGATCCACGCCCCAACGCTGGGATACCCCTCCACGGCGAAGCCTGTGCTCATGTGGTTCTCGCCGGGGCCGTGGGTATTGGTGATGCTGGTCATCGAGTGGATGAAGCACATTTCGTCGACCAGACCGCCGAGCTGGGGCAGCAGGTCGGAGACGTACTTGCCGCACTCGCCGCGGGGGCGAAAGTTCCACGGGCTGCGCGTGAGGTTGCCGGCCTCGGACTGGAAGGTGATGAGGTTTTCCTGGCCGGGCAGCGGCTGCCCATCGCGGCGGATCAGCTCGGGCTTGTAATCCCACGTATCCACGTGGCTGCAAGCGCCGGAGCAGAAGATCATCAGCACGCGGCGGGCCTTGGGGGCAAAATGAGACGGCCGGGCGCGCCACGGAGCAGCGGGGTCGATCTGCGGCCGCAGCGGCCCGCCCTCGTTCTCCGAGGCCGCAGAGTCTGCCACAGCCAGCAGGCCGTCTTGCGCCAGCAATTGCACCAACGCCATCGCGCTTAAACTGCCAGAAGCAGCCAAAAAGCGACGGCGATCTAGCAACCGCAGACCGTGTAGCGACAGGTGGGGAGACATCGTACCAAAGCCGAGCAAGCTGAACTCAGGGCCAAATTACTACAGCAATCACAAGCGGCCAGCATCCCATCAAGTACCGGCTAGTGCACGTACAAGAACTCGTTCGCGTTGAACAGCGCGCGGCAGAGGGACTCCAGACCCCCGCTGGCCACGGCGGCCCGCGCCGACTCCAGCTCCACTTCGTCGGCCGTCCGTCCGAAGGCCAGCAAGAATGCCCGCTGAATCTGTGCCGTCGTGTCGAGAGGCGCCTCGCGCCGCAGTCGAGCGGCAAACAGCTCGGCCTGCTGCACCATGAAGGGGCTGTTCAACAGGCTCAGCGCTTGCAGCGGCGTGAGCGAGGTTGGCCGTTGCGGCTGGCTGCGGCTGGCGTCGGGGCAGTCGAACATGCCGAACGTGGCGTCGGGCACCATGCGGGGGCGAGATTCGTAGATCATCCGCCGCCACTCGGCTGGGCCGAAGTTCGTCTTGGGAATGTACACCTTCACATAATTGGTGTTGGGTTCAAAGGCATCGTAGCCCGGCCCGCCCATGCGCAGGTCGAGCACGCCGCTGACCGCCAGCACGGCGTCCCGAATACTTTCAGCTTCCAGACGGCGCGGCGCGTACCGCCAGAGCAGGCGATTGGCGGCATCGACGGCCACGCATTCTGCCCTCGGTGCGCTCGCCTGCCGGTACGTCGCAGAGAGCACTATCAGCCGATGCATGGCCTTCAGGCTCCAGCCGCGTTGCACAAACTCGTCGGCCAGCCAGTCCAAAAGTTCGGCATGCGATGGCAGGCCGCCGTGCCAGCCCAGATCGTTGGGGGTGGCCACGAGGCCGCGCCCGAAGTGATGGTGCCACAGCCGATTGACCATCACCCGCGCCGTGCGCGGATTGTCCCCACTGGCAATCCAGCGGGCCAGCGTCAGGCGGCGCAGGGGTTCTGGGGCCGCAGGGTCCAGCTCAAGCGGACGGCCCAGCGCGGCCACCGCCCCCGGCGGCACCACTTCTCGGGGCTGCATCACCTCTCCTCGGTGCAGCCGCCGCACAGGCTCAGGCTCCTTGAAGGCGCCGGCGTACACGCTCATCGTGGCCGCTTCCGGCAATGCCGCCCGAAGTTCGTCGATACGAGACGCCAGCAGGTCATGTTCAGCACGTGCCTCCGGCGGCAGCCGCTCTTGGGGCGCCGCTGGCGGCGATCCAGGCTGGTACAAGGCCCGGTCTTCACTGCTGGCGACCACACGCCACGCCCCGCCTTCTGGAGCAACCTCGATCCGATACCGCGTTGCCAGCCTGTCGGCGTACTTGCCCTCGCGGTCGCGGGCCCAGGCCACACGGTCGATGAGACACTCTTCGGCCAGCTCGATCTCCACCCACCCTGCCTGCGGCTCTGCCGAGATCCAGCTCCTGGCGTTGCCGTACCGGCCGTCGTTCACATGCGCAAGCTGATGAATCTCCAGGGCACCGCCAGCATACACGCTGCTGGCCGTGGCTCGCCCGCCAGCGGCCTCCAGGGCCACGTTGCGCGGCGGCTGCTCGGCCGTGTACACCTCCAGCTCGTCCAGACAAGGCTCCGCGTCGCTGGTGGCGAGGATCGTAAAGCGAACCTTCCTCGCCCGTACCGGCAAAAAACGGTCCACATTACCCACAGGACTGACCGGCGGCCGGACCTGCCCGCTGCCGGCCACCGGCTCGTGCATCCACAGCAGCTCCCGCAGCCTGGCCTGCACCTCGGCAAGCTCACGCCGCACCTCAGGCTCGTGCCGCAAGCGCTCTTCGTAGCCAGGCAGCCGCACCACCCGCTCCCCATGCTGCACGCCTGCCAAAACCGCTGCCAGGCCATAATAGTCCGTCTGCGTCACAGGATCGAACTTGTGGTCGTGGCAGCGTGCGCAGTTCATCGTGATGCCCAAAAAGGCACCCGCCGTCGTGCTCACCATGTCGTCCAGATCGTCTGCACGTTGCTGGAGCTGGCCTTCGATGTTCTTGATGCCCACCAGATCGTGCGCACCCGCAACCAGAAACCCCGTGGCCGCCTCGGCACCTGTTTGATCCCCCGCAAGCTGCTCGACGATGAACTGATCGTAAGGCCGATCTTCGTTCAGCGCCGCAATCACGTAGTCTCGGTAAGGCCAGGCATTGGGCCGGGCGGTATTGACCTCGTAGCCGGCGCTCTCGGCAAAGCGGGCCACATCGAGCCAGTGGCGTGCCCAACGTTCGCCATAACGGGGCGAGGCAAGCAAGCGATCGACCACGCGCTCGTACGCGTCGGCGGCCGCGTCTGCCAAGAAGGCCTCGATCTCCTCTGGAGTCGGCGGCAGGCCAACGAGGTCGAACGTTACCCGCCGCAGCCATGTCAGCCGCTCCGCCTCAGGCGAGGGCTCTAGCCCCGCCACGCGCAGCCGCGCCAGCACAAAGGCGTCGATCGGATTACGGACCCAGGGATCGGCGGCCTCGGCCGGCAGACTGGGCCGGACCACCGGCTGTAACGACCACCAGTCCTTGCCCGCCCGATGCTCCGTCGTAAAGTCATACGGATCCAGCACGCGGCCCTCGGGCCATGCTGCCCCGGCCGCGACCCACGCCACAAGCTGCTGCCGCTCCGCCTCCGTCAGCACGCGGCGCGTCTTCTCAGGCGGCATGTTGCCCGATTGCACCTGGTGCACCAGGTAGCTCTGCTCGGGCTGGCCGGGAACGACGGCCGCCTCCCCAGACTCTCCGCCCGCCAGCAGGCCCTCCCGCGTGGTCAAGTTCAGCGCTGCTGCGGGCTCTGGGCCGCTGTGACACTCGAGGCAGTATTTTACCAGCAGGCGGGCCACCGGCAGGAAGGCGTCCTCCGCCGCCCGTGCTGGGAGGGCCAACAGCCACACAGCCCCCGTAAACAGGCAAACCAAATGCTGCACTCGCATGTTGCTATTGTACCCCTGGCTGTTGCTGACCCATAGGGCCGATGTCTTGCCGGCCCGTGGGGCGAGCAAGGCACCGGCTCCTTGCCGCCAGCTTGAAGAAGGTTTGATGGGAGTCTTGGTGAGAATTCCGAACTTGCTGCACGCCACAGCTCAAGCGGGGCGGTCGGCCGGTCTTCACGGACGTGGCGGTGCCTTGCGGGAACGCGCCGGCCAGGGTCAGACATGTACAAGAGGTTCACTGAGGGGGCCTGTGAACCGATGCCCGATCCATGGCTCGACACGGCCGCCACCGCCAGTCGCGATACCTGAGTTGAGCAGCACGGCCCGCCCCGCTCATCCCGTACACTGAATCAAGCCCCTCGCGAAGGACAGCACATGCATCGGCGTCTGGCTGCCAAGCATGCACGTCTTGGAGCGTCGGCGCGGCCCATCCACCAGCCGATCTCGAACTGCCGTGTTTCACCAAGAGGCGGCCAGGGACACGAGGATCAGCAACAGCACCAAAGTCCACACCATGGCGCTACCGCCGCCCAGAAGAATGCCGATCCAGGCGTGAACCCTACCGCGCACCTCAGGATGCGCTTGCGCCTCTCTCAGGCCCTTGCGGCCCAGGAGGTAGGCCGCAATCCCAAACGGCAGGCCGATGAGCGGCATCATCGCCACAATGCCCAGGTAATACGCCAGCAGGGCCCTGGGATTCTTGTATGGTATCAGACCGCCCGTTGCGTCCGACTCGCGGACCAGCGTCGCCTCTGCCAGGGGCTCGGCAGCGAGTGCGCCCCCGCAGATGGCACACTGCGACGCCCCTGCGACGCCCGGAGAACCGCAAATCTGGCAATACATGCCCGCCATGCTCCCATGCCCTGGCACATGCGCGAGCAAGGCACCATGGGATCCTCACTGCCCCGCCGCGCATGAGCGACAGTCTACATGGCCCCTAGGCGCGCAGCAAGCGGCGCACGCCGCCAGGGCATGGCCCGATGCACAGCCGCTGCACGCATCGTCGCGGCCCTGACTGTTGCCGTGCGGCAAACCGGCGCAGAGAGGCTCTCGGTCCGCTAGCGAGGCGGCACAGGATCGTGCTGCCTGTTGCGGCGAGGCAACCGGCACAAAGAGGCTCGCTCCAGCCGCCATGCTCGGACCCTGGTCGGTCCGGCATCGTGGAGCGGGTCATGATAAACCCGCATGCCTGGCGCATGGCTCCTGTTCGGGGCGTGCCTTGGCGGCGAAATTGCGCGTGAGCAGCCCGGACGAGGGGGAGGGCGCGAAGCGGCGGCTGTTGGGCGGAGAAGCAAGTGCGGGACGCGCAGCCGGGGGGTCCGCTGCCTCAGCCTTTGGCTGGGTCTTGCAACAAGTCTGGTTGAGGGGCGTGTGGATAATCTGCGGGCTGGTAGGCGATGGCCAGTTCGGGCGTATCCAGCCGCCGGCCTTTCTCAGCGAGCGAGGTGAGTGCTTGATCCAGGATGCCGCTGGTCAGCAGGGTGCGTTCCACGGGGTAGCTGGGCCGTCCCGTGTGGACCATCCGTTCGATGGCCTTGAGCAGGTAGGCGAAGTGGGGGAAGCGCGGCTCGGTGCGTTCTTCGAAGTGTGTTGCCAGCACGCGTTCGCTGCCGGCGAGTCGGAGGGCCACGGCGGTGCCTCCGGCGGTTTCCGGCAACATCAGCAGGCGGCCCTGGAAGCCGTCGCGGTACTCGAACAGGAAGAGTGCGGCTTCGGGGTCGGAGCGAATCTTGTTTTCCCCTTGCTGGGGGATGACATCCAGGGCGGCACGCAACAGATCGAGCGGAACTTGCCCGGCCTGCCAGACTGCCTCCCCGCGCAGGCACTGGACCCACCGGACACCCTGCTCGGCCCCCCGGCGGCGCTCCACCAGGCACTGATAGCATTCCAGGGCGTGGATGCCGTAGATGTCTAACCCGCTGTAGCCGATGCCCAAGGCGGCTTCGAGCTGGCAACCCAGCGGAAGATCCAGATCGGGCTTGCGAAACGAAACAGGCAGAGAAGAGCCCGCCATGAATGGCACGTGGAGTTGCCGTGCTCTCTGATACATCCACAGGGCATCCTCCCACAGGGGGCCGAGATGCTTGTCGTTGAACACAGGTACCACGCGGCCGTATTTCTGGAAGGCGTCTGTGATGGCGGCAAAGAACCGCCGCCGCGGATAGAGCTGCTGGCCCTTGTCGTTGAAGGGATAGTCTCCGTGCTCGCCGATACTCAGCACGCCATCGACCGCAATGCCGCCGCTGCCCAGGGTGAGTGCCTCCTCAATCGTGTCGCACAGCGGCAGATGGTGGCGCGCTGCCAGCCGGCGGGCCATGTCGTCCTCCGGAAACTGATCCACGTACAGGGCTGCCAGACGCAACAATGGTCCACGGCCTCCATCCTCCTGCCAGCCGCGGAGGATCTTGCTGAGCAACACGTCGGCATGAGAGTTGGGCCGATACACGGTGGCCACCGCCGCCACGGGTCGAGCCAGCGGCTGTTCGCCGCCCGAACTGCGGCCCGTCACCAAACTCAGCGTGCCTACGCCGTACGCCGCCGCTGCCCCCGCGTAGCGCAGCCAGGCCCTGCGCCCCAGCCTCTGTTTTTCCATCGACCTTTCTCCAGGGAAGTTGCTTGAGTTGCACTCGCGTGTGCGCCGGGGCACCCAGTGCTGGGCTTCAGCACGCACCGTCTTTTCGTCAGTTCAGGGCCTTCAAGCCTGGAGTTGCCAATCACACCAGGCTGGGCCGTGGGGGTGGGCCGCCAAGCAGCCCTAGCAAGGTCTTCGGTTTTCTGTTTTTTGTGATGACCTGCTCGCTGCTCAGACTTCGCGGGCGGGCAGGCGCCGCAACGGCTAGCAGAGCGTCTCGACCAGCGCCGCCAGCTCTTCGCTCGTATTGTAGACGTGGGGGCTGGCGCGCAACCATCCCGCCCGGCAGCTCACCACAATGCGCTGAACGCGCAGCCGGGCCCGCAAGCTCTGGGCATTCTGGCCCGGCAGCGTAAAGGCGACGATGCCGCTCCGGCGCGCTCCCTCGCGCCGGCTCACAATCACCGCGCCGGCACGTTGCAGGCGTTCGCACAACTCGTCCGTGAGCGCGAGAATGCGGGCAGAAACCTGAGGCAAACCGCACCTTAGCAAGAGCGAGAGACTCTGGGCCAAGGCGGCAAATGCACCGAGGGTAGTGCTGCCTCCCTCATAACGGGCGGCCGTGCGCTTCCAGCGCGGCTGGAGATTGGTGAAGTCGCCGGCATGGACTACGCTGTTCCAGCCGACACTCAAGGGCCGCAACAAGTTCAGATGTTCTTGCTTGAGATACAAGATGCCCGCGCCCTCGGGGCCCAGCAGCCACTTGTGCCCGTCGGCAGCCAAAAAGTCAACCGGCGTCCTCGATACGTCCAGCTCGAACGCCCCCAGACCCTGAATGGCGTCGACAAACAGATAGATGCCGCGACGATGGCAGACCTCCGCCAGGGCGTCCAGGTCGTAACGCCAGCCTGTAGCGTAATGCACCCAGCTTATCGCTACCAGGCGCGTATGGCTGTCGCAGGCGGCTGCAATCTCGACCGGGTCCAGGCCGCCCTGTGGTACGGGCAAGAGTCGTGTCTCCACGCCACGCGCAGCCAGATTGAGCCAAGGGAACACGTTCGAGGGAAACTCGTCAGCCAGCGTGATCAGATTGTCTCCCGGTCTCCAGGGAAAGCCCTCGGCCACTAGGTTTACCCCCTCGGTGGTATTCCGCACCAGCGCGACCTCGTCCGGGTGAGCGGCCAGCATCTGTGCCGCGAAATGTCGTGCCTGCTCGGCCCTGGCGACCCAGCTCGACCAATGGACCGCGCCGTGGGCCGCCATGTCGGCCGCCCACTCGGCCAAAGCCGCGCGGGAAGGCTCGGGCAGCGGAGCAACCGCCGCGTTGTCTAGATACACCCAGTTGTTCACTACGGGCATTTGGCGGCGGATATCTTCTGGGCCGATGGCCGCTGCCGGCAGTTGAGTCATCTTCACCATACGTTCACAGGCAGGTTGTGAGGGCTGTCGCCGGTGCCCTCTAACACCCACCCGAGGGTGAGGGAGGGGAGCGTGGGGTGCCGGGCGGCAAAGCGGCACAGCCAGCCGGCGGCAGTGTGTCGGGCGGCACGGCTGCTGGCAACGGATCTGCGGCCGGCGCCAGCACCTTGCCATGGTGGCTGACGGCGTAGAGGGCGGCACGCTTTCTGGCGGCAGATAGGAGCCGGCACGGGCGCGGCATGGCTGCGGGCGCGCTGCCGGTAGCGGGGGAATTTAGAGAAGACGGGTGACACGGCAACTGACTGGATTATACTCGAATGGCAATTGGCGGCGTGCAACGGGCCGGAAGTTGCCGGGTCTGCATGCTAGCCGGCTTGCCGGCCCCGCCCCGCGGTGGGGGAAAGGCTATTGCTGTGATGTAATCTACCGTGACAACGCAACTTCGCTTTATGCCCAAGGCCATGTGCATCGCGGGACTGGTGGTTTCGTCGCTGGTACTGCTGTTAGTAGGGCTGGATCTGGTGCTGGGATGGCCCTTCAGCAAAGCCAGCACCACGCTGGATGTGGGCTTCCTGATCGCCGCCCTGCTGCTGGCCTACGCAAGCTGGACGACCTATCGGGAGCAGGGGTAAGCGTTCGAGTACCCACCATCAAAAGGGGGCAGAGCCGGGCTGGGCAACCAAGCCGGGCCATCCTTTACATTTTGCCAGCCAGATGCTGGCAGGCAGCGCAGGCGGGGTGAGCTACGGGCCGTACCGTCTTCCGCAATTCCCCAGCCCCATGTGTGCGGGGGCTGCTGTTTGTCGGCCGTATGGAAAACCGGCAAACTGGAGAGATTGCGGCGAGGTTGCCAGGTGTTGACGCGCGTCTTATCCGTGCCGAGCATGCTGCCGATTCCAACATCAGACGCCCTGTCGGCATCAACCCACCGCACTTCAGGCACGGAGTTTAGCAATGTTGGCACGGAAGCTATCGGCCCTGGCAGCCGGATGCACGCTCGTGTTTGCCGCCGGCACGGGCACATACGCTCAGGCTCCCGCGAGCCCCCCCACGCTTTGGCAGTTCCTGGGTATTCCACAGGGGATTAACAAGATCCGTGACGCGACCGTCAATCGTCGCGGCAATCTGCCCCGCCTGGAACGGAAGCCGCCGCTCAAAGGCATTGCCGACCCAGAGAATCTGCAATCCACCGACCCTGCCATCAAGGCTGCGGCGGAAGCCAAGCGGGATGAGGATCTGGCCAAGCAGAAGATCAAGGCCATCAAGTACCTGGCCAAGCTGGGTTGCGGCTGCTACGACAAGCGCTACAAGGTCGGTCCCAAGAAGGCCCTGATGGCAGCGACGGATGATTGCACCGAGCAGGTCCGTTACGAGGCGGTCAAGGCCATTCGCAACGCGGCCGAAAACAAGTGCGAGCTGTGCGGCGGCACCTGCTGCTGCGACGAGGAGATGGTGGACAAGCTCTTCGATATCGCCTACGGCCGCAGCGAAGACGGTTGCTGCTGGAAAGAGCCCTCCCAACGCGTCCGCGACATAAACCAGATCGGCCCCGTGGCCCCCGCTGCCCCTCCGGCTCCCATCACCGGGGGTGTCACCCGTTCTGCTGTTGCCA
>JAIMBC010000118.1 GCA_023511675.1 Pirellulales bacterium | reverse complement strand
CCCCCCCCCCCCCCCCCCCCCCCCCCCCCCCCCCCCCCCCCCCCCCCCCCCCCCCCCCCCCCCCCCCGGGGTTGCACCAGTGAGCGGCCTGCCGCTATGACACCCTCGATAAGGGCAAACCCGCCGTAAGGCGGGGACGCAAAGCCACGGGTCCACCCGTCAACGGGGGGACGGCCGGGTTGCCGAAAGGGTGTGTAAGCCGTCGCCATCATCCGGCGCCGCAGGGCGGCCGGGCGAGCGCCGGCCCTTGCACTGATCGAGGGCAGACCCAATGCGTCGTAGCGCACGTGTTACGTCGTAGCTCAGACGAGGTTGACGTTGCAGGCCGCGGCCGGCCCTCGCCGGCCACGCGCCTTGTCTGAGCTGGTGTCTTTCTGCGTCTCGGTCGGTGTTCGCGCTCGTTCCTTGCGCGGAGGCCGGCCCCAGTGGGGGGAGTGTTTCCCATGAAGAAGTGTCTTGCCCTGGTACGTCGGTTCCTGACAGCCGAAGAGGGCCCAACCGCGGTGGAGTACGCCGTGATGCTGGCGCTGATTATTGTGGTCTGCCTGACAGCCATTCAGACCATCGGCACGCAGGCCAACAGCACCTTCACCAGCGTGGGCAACGCCCTGTCAGGCGGCGGCAGCTAACCGCCGTGGCTGCGAGCGGCTTCGGCAAGGGGAGGCCGTGCCGGCCGGGCGTGCAGCCCGTCGGCACGGCGCGCCCGGCCACGCCTGGCAACCAGGGGCTTTGAGGACAGCCTTCCCATGCAGGTGTGAACCGGTCCCTGCCATCCTGGCGTGCATGCACCACGGGGTATTGTGGGCAGCAGCCTTCTGCGATTGTCTGCACCCACGTCAACCCGCTGCGGCCTCGCGCGCTGCAGCGGGCCTTTTTATGACCTAGGTTTTCATAGACGACTTGCGTGACGATTCCAGCGAATCTCCAGTGCCCAGAGTGTACTGATGGTGCCGTACATTCCCGCAGAGTTTCTGGCCACCACGGCTCAGCTTGTGCTCACGTTCTGCGCGGCCGTGATCGGCTGCCTGACGTGGCTGCTGCTGCCGCGCGGCTAGCCGTACAGCCCCTGGTGTTGTGCCAAGCATAAGGATGCATGCATGTCCACATTCGAATCCCTCTGGCAGGCGGCCGCCGCCCACTGGCACGTCTGGCTGGTGGCCGTGGTCCTGGTGGTGGCCGCCGCGATCGACGGTTGGAAATTGAAGGTACCCAACTGGATCACCTTTCCGCTGGTGATCAGCGGCTGGGTGTATAGCGGTATCGCCTACGGCTGGGCGGGCCTGGGCTGGAGCCTGCTAGGCACCCTGGTGGGACTGGCCTGCCTGCTGCCGCTGTACGCCATCGGCGGCATGGGTGCCGGAGACGTGAAACTGCTGGCCGGCGTGGGGGCCTGGCTCTGGACGGCACACACGCTGCACGCCTTCGTCTGGTCTGCGATGGTGGGAGGCGCCATGGCCCTGGTGATGGTCCTCTACCGGCGGGCCTGGCAGAAGCACCGAGACCAGTTCTGGATGATCTTGCTGGAGTTGGTCACCATCCGCAATCCCGAAAAGCTGGCGGCGATTGCGGCGGAACGCAAGAGTTCCATGATGCTGCTACCCTACGGCATACCGATTGCCGTGGGCAGCATCCTGTACTTTGCCATGAACAACCTGTTGTTGTGAAGAAAGAAGGCTGCGGGCGGCCACCCGCCTGGCAGTATGCCCCGTTGGCTGGGGCGCAACATGGCGTGGCGCACCGGCAAGTTGCCGTGAGGCAGGGGAGATGGGGTCGGCGGGCGGCCGCCGCGGTGCTAGCACTGCGGTGTCAACGGCCCAGCAAGGTGGGGGCTACGAATGCTGAAGTTGGAGAAACTGTGTCGGTCGTGCCGAAAGTAACGAAGGCGGGAGATGGGACCAGCCCTCACCGCTGCTCGTCTCGCCTCAAGCAGGCACCATGCGGTCAAGCGTAACGATGGTACGTATTGACCTACTTGCAATGCCTGTGGCCAACCTGACACGCATAGGGATGCCACGCGTTTCGATCAAGACCAACGGCTTGATTGGCCAATCCAAGTAGGCAGGAAGGCACAGAATAAACGGCGGGAACATCATGCGTCCAAAATCCATCGTGCTGCTGATCCTCGCTCTCGGCTGCGGTCTGGTGGCCTCCATTGGCATCAACCAGGTGCTTGCCAGCCGGCGGTCTGCCTCCAGCGGCACAGGCGGCACGACGACCATCTTCGTGGCGGTCAAGGACATTGGCATCGGCGACCCTCTCACCCCCGAGCTGGTGAAGCTGGAAGAATGGCCCGAAAACAAGGTGCCCGTGGGTGCCATCACCCAGCTTGAGCAACTTGAGGACCGCCGGGCACGCGTGCGATTCTTCCCGGGCGAACCGATTCTGGAGGCGAAGCTGCTGCCCAAGGGAGAAGAGATGTCCAGCGCCTCGGACGTGGTGCCCAAGGGGATGCGGGTGGTCGCCGTGCGCGTCGATGCCCAGAGTTCCGGCGGTTACCTGCTGTTGCCGGGCGACCGGGTGGACGTGATGGTCCACCTGGCGGCGAACTCGAGCCATGCCGTCACGGAGACCCTCACGCGGACCATCTTGCAGAATGTCAAGGTGTTCGCCGTCGATGACATCTTCAACCGCGAGAAGGATGGCAAGAACACAATTGCGGCCAAGACCGTCTCCCTGTTGGTGAACCCCAAGCAGGCCGAGCTGCTGACGTTGGCCCGTTCGATCGGTGAGATCCAGCTTGCGATCCGCAATGCCGACGACACGAGTGTGACGGAGACGGAGGGGGCCACGCTGCATGAGTTGCTGGGGACTGCCCCGGCGCACCAGCAGCCAGGCGATACGTCCAGCCCTGGCGGACTGCTAAGCATGCTGTCTCAAGCCGCGCTCCCCGCCCCGCCCCAGCCCGTTGCCCAGGCCGAACCGCAGGCGGACGAGCCCCCGGCTGAGCCGGAGCCCAAGCCCGCATTCACCATGCTGATTGTTGCCGGCAACCAGCCCACTACGATCACCTTCACAGAAGACGGTGGTCTACCCCTGTTCCGCGGCGGCACGGCGGTGTCCGGCGGCGTGCTCGCTCCCGCTTCAGACCACTCCGAGCCGGCTGATGCCGCGGAGCCGCCGGCAGGTTCGCAGCCGGCCGGATCATCGGCTCCCGCAGGCAGCGCAGCACCGGCGGAAGGTGAAGGGGCGGATGGCGAGGCGGCGGAACCGCCTGGCGAACCCAAGGAGCACTCACAGAGCGGCGGTGCTGCAGCTCGCCGCTGGAAAAGGGACAAGTCGCTGGCACGCTAACCAGGCTGCCTCCAGGGGCGCAGCCGTCACGGAAGGATCAGAGCTGTGTTTCGCAGGATCAGGCAAGGAAGGTCAAGGATGTCGATGCTTCTCCTCCCGCAGTGCTCTGGGGCACGCGGCCACACCCCGGCCGTGCGTTGGCTGATAACCTGGTTCTCTGCCGCGGCCGCCTGGGCCTGGCAATCTGGCGCGACAGCGCAATCTCCGCCGCTGCCTCCTGCCCACTCGCTGGTCCATCGCGTCTCTGCCCCCAGCGAACGGCTGGAAATGACCGTCAACACCAGCCGCATTCTTACCCTGGACCAGAAGATCCCCGTGGCCCAGGTCAACAATCCTGAAATCCTGGAACTGACCGCGCTTTCTCCCAACCAGATCCAGATCCTGGCCAAGCGCGCTGGCGTGACGCAGGTGAACCTGTGGGATGAGCAAAACGAGATCCACACGGTCGATGTGATCGTCTACGGCGATGCCCAGGAGCTGACCATGCTGTTGCAAAGCCAGTTTCCCACGGCGTCGTTGAAGGTCATTCCGCTCTCCAACAGCGTGCTGATCTCCGGCGTGGTGGACGATCCCAACCATGTACAGCGGATCGTGGCGATTGCCGAGGACTACTATCCGCGCGTGCAGAACCACATCACCGTGGCCGGCGTGCAGCAGGTGTTGCTGCAAGTGCGGGTGATGGAGGTTTCTCGTACCAAGCTCCGCTCCTTGGGGATCGACTTTGCGGATCTCACGCGCACCGGCGACTTCGTGGGCCAGAGTGTGAGCGGCCTCCTGGCGGCCAGCAGTGGCGCCACCTTCGACGTGACCAGCGGCGGCATGTTGCCCTCTGCGGCCACGGGCCCCACGGGAGGACAGACCTTCCAGTTCGGCATCGTCGAGCCGGGCAACTCGTTCTTTGGCGTGATTGAGGCCTTGCAGCAGAAAAACCTGGCCAAGATCCTGGCCGAACCCAACCTGGTGACGGTCAGCGGCCGGCCCGCCTTCTTCAATGTGGGGGGCGAATTCCCCATTCTGGTACCGCAGAGCCTGGGTACCGTCTCGGTGCAGTTCCGCCGTTTCGGCACGCAGGTAGACTTTGTACCCATCGTGATGGGCAATGGGATCATCCGCCTGGAGGTGCGGCCGAGGGTCAGCGAGCCCGACAGCACGCTCAGCGTGGTGATCAACGGTACCAACGTGCCGGCCTTGAAGGTGCGCGAGGTGGAAACGGGCGTCGAGATGCGCGCCGGCCAGACGCTGGCCATCGCCGGCCTGGTGCAGAACCGCCTGGAGGCCAGCAGCCGCGGCCTCCCCTTCCTCAGCGACCTGCCCTGGATCGGCGCGGCCTTCGGCCGACGCCGCGAGCAAACGAATGAGATTGAACTTCTGATCCTAGTCACGCCTCAGCTTGTCGAGGCCATGGATCCCTGCGATCTGCCCCCGGGCGGGCCGGGCCTCGATACGGCTAATCCCACCGATGCCCAGCTCTACGGCCGCGGCTATCTGGAAGTGCCCCGCCGGCCTCCCCATGCCACGCGCCATCACCACGGCCCCCTGCCTGTGCATCCGGATCACGAGGCGCTGCCGCCCCCAGAAAGCCCGAGCGAAAATGAACCCGACCTGGAACCCCTACCCAACGTCGATTCTCCAGACGAAAATCCTCCGCCCACGCCGCAAGACACCTCCGCACAACGCCAGGGAAGCGTTCGCGCCCAGCCCACCTCGAGCCGGCGGCGGGCCGCGGCACGCCGCGATGATGGCCGCTCCGCCCCTTCCAGCCGGCAAACCCGCTCCGCTCCACGGCCAATGCCCCCAGGCATGGTCGGGCCTGTGGGCTACGAACCGCTTCCCTAACCACGGCCCCGCCCCGCTCGCCAGCGGAGACCCAGGGTGAGGCCGCCGCGCCGCGCAACCGTGCCGGTCTCCCTCACGTCTGGTCAGGCCTGGCGGCAAGGGAGAAACCCTGTCGATCATGCGGCATGCGCGTTCTGCGCGGGCGGCATGCCACGTCAGCCGCCAGCAATCGGCCGCGGGGCAGCGGCACGTCCCGTGAAGGTGTCCTACACTTGCTCAGATTACGGAAAGACTCCACAAGCCTTGCCGGTCTGCGGGTTGTATTGGCTGTGCTATGAGCAACGTGCTGCGTCTGGCCCTGGTTGATCCGTGTGACGCCACGCGGGATACCCTGAAGAACATGCTGCTGGGCATGGACCGCGTCTGGCTGGAGGCGGAGTGCTCGCGCTACGAGTTCTTCGCGGATGTGGTGGCTCAGACGCACCCAAACATCGGCATCGTCGCGCTGGACCACGACACGGAGAAGGCCCTCGATCTGGTCGCCCAACTCCACGAGGCTAGCCCGGACTGCAGCGTGCTGGTGGTCAGCTCCTCGACGGACGGCAAGCTGATTCTGCGGGCCATGCGCGCGGGAGCCAAGGAGTTTCTCTCTCAGCCCGTGAGGCTGGAGGATCTGCTCGACGCCCTGGAGCGGATCGTGGAACGGCGCCCGGACCGAGACAAGTCTCGGCCTCGCCGCAGTTGCGTGATCGCCGTGGCCGGCGCGGCGGGAGGCGTCGGCACGACGAGCCTGGCCGTGAACCTCGGCTGCTGCCTCGCGCGGGATCCCAAGAACTCCGTGGCTCTGGTGGACCTCGATCTCTGCCTGGGCGACGCCGACGTGTTCCTGGACACCATTCCCGACTACACCCTGGTGGACGTGGCTCAGAATGTCTCGCGGCTCGACTTCACGCTGCTGAGGCGCTCGCTGACCAAGCATGCCTCGGGCCTGTTCCTGCTACCGCGGCCCGTGCAGTTGGAAGACGCCAGCCTGATTTCGCCCGAGGATCTGCAACGCGTGATCGGCCTGCTCAAGGCGACCTTCACGCATCTGGTGCTGGATCTCTCCAAGAGCTACTCTCCGCTGGACATGGTGGCGCTGGAAATGGCGGACCACGTCCTGCTGGTCACGCAGCTCGATCTTCCCTGCCTGCGGAATACCGTGCGCCTGCTCATGTCTTTCAACAATCTCAAGCAGGTGCCCGAGAAAGTCAAAATTATTGTCAATCGCGTGGGACTGGGCAGCGGAAACATCAGCCTGAAAAAGGCCCAGGACACCATCGGCCGCGAGATCTTCCGGCAGCTTCCCAACGACTACCGCACCATGGTAGAAGTCCGCAACAATGGCGTCCCCCTGATCGAGCAAGCTCCCAAGGCCGCCGTCACCCAAGCGCTTGTCGAGCTGGCACAGGCCCTCACCGAACAGCCAGCCCCTGCTTCCCAGGCCGATGCCGGCAAGGCCGCACGCAACTCCATCCTCGACCTGTTCCGAGGCAACAAGGCCAAACAGGCCAAGTAGCCCTGCACCCACCCCTGCGGCAACATACGCCATGCACGACCACACTACCTGTGGACCTCGCCGGATCGGCATCCTCACCAGCGGCGGCGATTGCCCCGGTCTCAATGCGGTGATTCGCGGCGCCGTGAAAAGTGCCCACCGCCTGGGCTACGAATGCATCGGCTTCATGCGCGGCTACGAGGGCTTGCTGCCGCCCGTTGGCTACATGCCGCTTACGCCGCAGAATACCTCGGGCATCCTCCACCTGGGGGGGACGATCCTCGGCTCCACCAACAAGGGCCGCTTCTCCGCCACCGTGGGGATCAACCAACGGCGTTCGCTCGATCCCTCGCTGCTGGATGCCGCCGCGCAGACGCTGCGGCAGCTTGGGCTGCGCGGCCTGATCTGCGTGGGTGGAGACGGCTCGCTGAACATCGCCCAGCAGCTTTACGAGTACGGCCTGCCCATCGTGGGCGTGCCAAAGACCATCGACAACGACCTCTCCGCCACGGCCTACACCTTCGGCTTCGATAGCGCGGTGGCCTGCGCCACGGATGCCCTCGATCGGCTGCACACCACGGCGGCGGCCCACGAGCGCGTGATGGTGCTGGAGGTGATGGGCCGCCACACAGGCTGGATCGCCCTGCATGCCGGCATTGCCGGCGGTGGAGACGTGATCCTGATTCCCGAAATCCCGTGGCGCTTTGAACATGTCTGCCAGAAGGTCCTCCAGCGTGAAAACGAGGGGAAGCGGTTCACGCTGATCGTGGTGGCCGAAGGCGCAACCCTGCCGGATGGCAGCCTGATCTGCCGGGAACAGCAGGCCGGGCAGGTGCGGCTGGGCGGCATCGGCCACGTGGTGGCGCAGGAAATCGAAACCCGCCTGCAGCGCGAAACACGCTGCGTCGTCCTCGGCCATTTACAGCGCGGCGGCCCGCCCACGACCTTCGATCGCGTGCTGGCCACGCAGTACGGTGCCCACGCCGTCGGGCTGGTGCACCAGGGCCGCTTCGGCCAGATGATCTGCTTTCAGCCGCCGCACATCAGCAGCGTGCCCATTTGCGAGGCCATCAGCCGCTTACGCACGGTCGATCCGGCAAGCGCAGCGGTCCAGGCGGCGCGGGCGCTGGGCATCAGCTTTGGCGATGGCCCGGCAACAGCCATTCCGCAAGGCGAGGCTCTGCTCACCGCGCCACAAGACGCGGCCCTGCCGCCCACGAACGCCCTAACTGCCTCCCTCGCTGCGGACAGTCTCTCTGCGGCCACGCAAACGTAGGCGGTGCCGGCCACACGTCTTCCGCGGCTCGACGCCGGCCACAGCCTTGCATACCCAGCCCTGCACTTACAGCCGCCTTGCGCACACGTCGGCTTTGTCCACAGATCGGCATGGCGCACCGATCGGGGTGGCGCACACATTCGTGTTGCGCCCGCTCATGCAGGGGAGAGATGCTCGTCTCCCCCTGTGGAGGCCGGCCTGGCCGCGCGCCGTTCTTCGAACAGGTCGTAGAGGGCGAACAGGGCGTCGCGGAGGTTTCCGTTCGCCTGGGCGTAGGCGGCCTCGATATCCTGCCTCTCGAAAGGAAGGGCCTGTCCTCTGGCCAGTTGCTGGACGATCTGGAGAAACAGCTCGAGCGTGGGTTCGAGCACCAGCAGCGTGGGCAGCTCGCAGGGTGCGTGGGTGGTGACAAGCTGTCCTACGCCGGCGCGGCGGCAATGCCGCGCCAGCCGCCAGCGGTACCAGCGGCCGAGCTGCTCGTAGCCGTCGATGAGCAGCAGCCCGGAGGGGCCGCAGGCGGCAATGGCCTCCAGCGGCAGCGGCAGGCGCCGATGCCCCGCTTGCAACACCACATGCCACGGTTGACGGCCGGCGCGTTGCGCCTCGGCAAACAGCTCCGCAAGCAGCGTGGACTTGCCGCTGCCGTGGCCGCCCACGATCGCCCCGCGCCAGTCCTGTTGGGCAAGCTGCTGTACGAGCCGTTGCGCGGACAGTCCGGGTGGATAGATGAAGGTCATCGCACCCGGCCGCACGCAGCGGCTGGCAAAGGGATTGTCGGCAGAGGCATCGGTGGGCATGTCAATCTCGTTCCGCGGGCAGGACAGCACGCGCGGCGGGCACGTCTCCGAGCTGGAAGGCGCACTCGGCCATCAGGTCTTTCCCCTTGCGGAAGAAGACCCTCACGCGCACACACCAACGGATTTTGACAATCACCCCTTCGTAGCTGAGGGGGCTGGGCGGCAGGACGGAGGCGAACCGCTGCGGATGTTCCAGCAGGCTGGGCAGCTCGTGGGGCGCGAGCGTGCGGCGGTCGAAGTAGTGGACGGCCAGATCTTCATCTCCCTTACCGAAGGTGTGCCAGAGGATCGAGACTTCCACGGCAGTGGGTTCGAGCTGGGTGGAAGATTCAAGCCAGTAGCTGCCAGAGAGGCGCTCTCCGGGGTGGTAGACCCTGCGGCCTCCATCGAGCTGCACGTACAGCCGCGGCGCGATCATCTGCCCTGCGCTCCGTTGGCCCGAGGGTGGACGTGGACGGTGAACCCCCGTTCAAAAAAAGGCCGCCGCGGCGTGGCACCTTCGACCAGCACCTTCCAGCGGACCTGATTATGGCTGGCCTGAAAGGAGTGCATGGCTCGCGGCGGCAGCCACAGGCGGCAGCGCGTCTCGAACAACGTGCCGGCGGGTATCTCCAGCCCCTCGCGGCAAAACAGCTCGTCCTGGTACACACGCCGCCGCATGGTACGGCTGTTGGTGCCCTGGCTGTAGGTGGCCTCTTCCTCGCACACCAGCAACACGCGGAATCGCTCCAGATGCAACGGCCCCGGCTGGGCCACATACAACTCGTACTCCTCCGCAGGTCGCAGGGGATGGCTCGAAACCTCTACAATGGTCGGCGCAACACGCGTGACGTCTCTCAGATGCCGAAAAAAACCCCACACCAACAGCAACCCCACCAGCCCCAGCGGTACTGTAAACGCGGTCAGAAACCACTCGGCATTGCCCGCGGCGTGGCTGCGCACCACCACCGTCAGCAACACGGAAAAGATGCCATTCCAGAACAGGCACGCCAGCAAAAAAGCCAGCAGGCTCCAGGCAGGCGTCTGCGCTGCCAGCCGAAACGCCAGCGTCGTCCCCGGACTGCTCGTCAAGTCCGTCTCGCCCGGCACAAAAGGCAGGGTACTCGACCCGGCCCGCGCCGGGTCCAGTCGAGAAACGCGCTGCGCCAACGCCGCACGCCGCTCCGCCGACTTGTTCCAGCCCGCCACAATGTACACCAGCCCCAATCCTCCCGTGGCGAGAATCGGCACCGGAACCAGCAACATCAGCCACGCACTCCACGTATACCCGCGAGCCATCGCCGCACGCTGAGGATCACGCGGATCGTACCAGACCGGGTAGCTCTGCCCCGGCCGGAACCGCGCCACCGTCGCAGCAACCGCTTCACGGTTACCCGTGTAGGCGCCATGCACATGATACGTGGCCAGCGCGCGGCGGCGGCCTCCCGCCTCAAATTCCACCGTGATCTCCGGCCGAAACCGCGTCGGGTCGGAAGGATGCGCCGCCACCCGCGCCGCCAACACGCGGCCCGTGGTCTGCACGTAGGTGTGATTCAATCGCCACTCGGGCAGCGCCCAGGTGACAAGAATGTTGCCCAGCAGCACCCCGCCCGCCAGAAACACCGCAGCAAAAAAGATCCCCAGCGCCGCCGCTCCCACCTTCCGTGAGCCGGTAAGCCGAGCACCACGTTTTTTCCCGTACACCCTCAACAGCCGAGGCATGCACACAACTCCAGGCACCTTCGGCCGATCTCTCGTCAGACGATCCTCGTCGATTCTAGCAACTTGCACCCGGCCCGAGAGGAGCACAACCCGCACAGGCCCCACGCAGGGAACGCTCCGGCCAAGACTCGGCGGCGGCCGCCCACGGGTTGTATACTCCGCCCTGGGTGGTACACTCGGTGAGGCAGCCGCGGCGGAAGACCTGCCCGCAGCTTCTTGCTCGGGCAACCCCTGCGGCCTGAATGCGGCAGGCGTCGATGGCAGCAAGCCATGCCGCATCCAACGTATGGCTCCTTGTCCTCTGGAGGCAGCACCATGGCTGATCCCTACCTGGAATGGCTCGGCATTCCCAAGCACGCCAGGCCCGTCACCTTCTACCAACTGCTGGGCATTACCCCCGCTGAAACCCACCCCCAGGCCATCGAGGCCGCGGCAGCGCGGCAAACCTCCCGCGTGCAAGCCTTCGCCGCTGGCCCCCATGCCCAGACGGCCGCACGCATCTTGCAGGAAATCGCCACAGCCCGCGCGGTCTTGCTCGACCCCGCGCGGCGTGCCGCCTATGACCGCAAGTTGCAACAGGTCTCGGCTGCCACGTCCCACCCCCACGCGCCGCCGCCGCCCGGCAGCGCACAGCCCGCCCACCATCCGCCGCTAGGCCAGCTCCCACCGCAAGCTCATGGCACGCAGCCGGCACGTGGTGCCGTGCCCGCCCAGGCATACCCCCCTGGCACTAGACACGTCGTGCCTGCCCTCCTGACCAGCGGGCCCATCCCACCATCCTACCTGCCGGTACCCACTGACCCACTCAGCCAATCGCTCACAGCCGATCCTCTGCCAGACCCGCTGCAAGCGCCACGAAGAACTTCCCGCGTCGCGCTGCTGGTCGGGTCGCTGTGCGGCGGAGGACTCGCCTTCCTGGCGTTGCTTTGGCTGCTCTGGACCGTCATCGCAGGCCCTTCATCCGATACGGCAGCAAGCAACCAGCCAGCGGGTGCCGCCGGCACCGCCCCCCAGAGCGGCGCCACGGCCAGCGCTCAACAGCAAAGCGGCAGCACGGCCGCCCCCGCCCCACAAAGCAGTACCGACACCAGCGACAACCAGCAAGGCAGCACACCCCAAAGCAGCACACCTCAAGGCAGCGCTGCCGGTGCAAGCCATGTCCCGTTGATGGCTGAGCGCCAGCAGTTCAAGCCTCTCGCACTTCGCAGCATACCGTTTGGTCTGCAAGCGCCGATCTGGACCTCAGCGTCAGGGGAGTGGGCATGGATCGGTAGACAACTTTACAGCTTGCAAACGGGCACGCCCGTGACCAGCACCCCCGTGCCTCTCCCTGATGTCGCGATGGGATTTCATGCCGAGCCCATCGGCGCCCTGGCGGCAGACGGCTCTCTGCTGGCCATTGGCGTAGCACCCTGGGGGGAATCGATCCAAGTCTATGACTGCCGGACAGGAACCAAGGTGTCGGAAATCACAGCTCAGGACGGTTTCATGCAGGCTCGATTCATCGCATTCGGACCTGATCATGCGCTGTTGGTGATTTGGGCCAGGGGAACCAACGATGTTCTCGAACGCTGGGATGTAAATCAACGCTTGCGGCGTTGGCAGTTGCCCTGCCCGAGCAGAGGGCTACCAAACGTTCGCGTCAGCACCTCCGGCAGCACCCTGGTCCTGTCTGGGCAGGATGGCCTGACCGTCTACGACCTGAACGAAGGGCGCGCCGTCGGCCAGATTCCCTTGCCATCCAGCGCGGCTCAAGAGCGCGTTGCGGGCATATCTCCCATCAACAAAGAGATCGCAGTGGTTCCGGATCGGCAACTCCTCGTTTTCGACGAGAATCTCCAGCCAGTTCTGGAAGCGGCATTGCCGCCCAGGGTAGCAGCATCATTGCCTCGATCCGTGGTATGGAGCCCCGATGGCCAGGCGATCCTCGTCAACGGCATGTGCCTGGTAAGCCGCGACACGGGAAAGCTCCTGTGGTTGAACGGGCCGATATCGAGTTCGCATTTTGCGCGCGTTGTCCATCTCGGCCCCGATCAACTCGTGGCAATCTCGCAAAACGATGTGCAAGTGATCTCGAGCCCGCTGGCAACGATCTACCGCAGCCTGGCGGCGGTGGAGAGCGGCGCCGCGGCGCTGGTGTCCCCGCGCCAACGCGTGTCCGTAATCGTGGATGTTACCAAGGCCCTGTATGAGACTCCCCCGCAGACGGCTCAGGCCGTGCTGGAACGCGTCACGCAGCACCTGGCCACGCTCGGCATAGCCACCGACGCCAATCAACCGGTCGAACTCCACGTGGGCTATCAAGAGAAGAAACAGATTCTCTCCGCCCTCATCCGGGAGCGCACGCCTGGTGGATCTCGCCGTCTCCGCCGCGTTAAGTATCCGGCGCTTGAAATCAACCTGACGCTCACCTGGCGCGGCCAGCAGGGGCCCCTCTCGCAAACATATAGCCCTGGAGTCGCTCAACTCAGTGTCGACTTGAACTTGCCCGACGTCCATTCCGCGCGAGAGCACCTGAGCGAACTTTTGCAAAGCCTTCCGCTGGCCTGGTTCATTCCCCAGGACCCCAACCTGCCGATCCTGCCCTTGGTCACGGATTAGCCAGCCGCTAGGAGATCCTGCCTGGCCGCCGACTTGCGGAGCAAAACGGCTGCGGTAACAGCGGCACTTTCTAACCTGCCTGGCCGCCATGCCGGGGCGGGCCGCATGCTTTGTGCCGGGTAAGCCTGTGTACCTGCCCTCACCGCCGATTGGCTTCCCGGCATCCCCGGTCGTGCGGCGTGGCCGCACGATCCTCGGCCGCTGCAACGCGGCCAGAAGGGATCAGCAAGTCGCGTGGCGTGCCCGGTTCCCTGCCGCCCTTGGGGCCGTGTCAGTGGCCTGCCAGAACAGGGCACACAGGGCGGATGGGGCGCGGTCCGGACTGCCAAAATGGCACCGCAAGGGGCTGACGGTCACCCGCCTGCCCCCGTGGCCTCCACTTGGGCCTGCGCCATAAGGCACGAATTCGTAATGAGTTGTGATGATGTTCCGCCTTCGGCATGCCGATTGCTTCAGGAGTGCTGCTGGACCGGGTGTGCCTGCCAGTTTGGTCGTACGCCCGGTGCCCGGTTGAATGGAACATTACGGCTATCTGCCCGCTGGCAGTTTGCTCGCCAGGGGCGGGGCCTTGAGTCAACGAACGCGCCACCTGACGAGGAGGAACGACTGTGCCCAAGCAGATGGTCTTTAATGAGGAAGCGCGGCAGTCGCTGCTAGCGGGGGTGAGCAAGCTGGCGCGTGCCGTGCGGAGCACGCTCGGTCCGCGCGGCCGCAACGCCGTGTTGGATAAGGGATGGGGTTCTCCCAAGATCACCAAGGACGGCGTGACGGTGGCTGAAGATATCGAGCTGGAGAATCCCTACGAGAATCTGGGCGCCCAGCTGGTCAAGGAGGCGGCCAGCAAGACGAACGATGTGGCGGGAGACGGCACGACCACCGCCACGGTCTTGGCCGAGGCGATTTTCCGCGAAGGGCTGAAGATGGTGGCAGCGGGAGCGGATCCCATGGCCCTGGCCCGCGGCATCCACAAGGCCACCGATGCCGTGGTGGAGGCGATCGGCAAACTGGCCACCAAGATCAGCGAGAAGAACCGCACCGAAATCCGCCAGGTGGCCACCATCGCCGGCAATTGCGACCCTTCGATTGGTGAGGTGCTTTCTGACGCGTTTTTGCGCGTGGGCAAGGACGGCGTGATCACGGTCGAAGAGGGACGCCAGGCCGAGACCACCGTGGAGGTGGTGGAGGGCATGCAGTTCGACCGCGGCTACCTCTCCCCACACTTCGTCACCAACCAGGACGAGCAGAAGGTCGAGCTGGAAGACTGCTACATCCTCGTCTACGAGGAGAAGATCTCCAACGCCAAGCACCTGGTGCCGCTGTTGGAGGCGGTGAGCAAGGCCAACAAGCCGTTGCTGGTGATTGCCGAGGACGTGGAGGGCGAGGCCCTGGCCACGCTGGTGGTAAATCGGCTGCGGGGCATCCTCAGCGTGTGTGCCGTCAAGGCGCCCGGCTATGGAGACCGCCGCAAGGCCATGCTGGGCGACATTGCCGTGCTCACGCGAGCGACGCCCATCTTCAAGGACACCGGCGTGGCCCTGGAGAGCGTGAAGCTCAGTGACCTGGGCCGGGCCAAGAAGGTCACGGTAACCGCCGAGGACACGACGATTGTGGGCGGCGCCGGCGACAAGAAAGAGATCGAGGGCCGTGCCGAGCAGATCCGCCGTGAGATCGAGGTGACCGACAGCGAGTACGACCGCGAGAAGCTCCAGGAACGGCTGGCCAAGCTGGCCGGCGGTGTGGCCCAGATCAATGTGGGCGCTGCCACGGAAACGGAGATGAAGGAGCGCAAGGCGCTGATCGAGGATGCCAAGGCGGCCACGCAGGCGGCGCTCGAAGAGGGCATCGTCCCCGGCGGCGGCGTGGCGCTCATCCGCTGTGAGAAGGCGCTGGACAAGCTGGAACTGGAGGGAGACGAGGCGCTGGGCGTCCGCATCGTGCGCAACGTGCTGGATTATCCGCTGCGGGCCATCGCCAACAACGCGGGCGTGGACGGTGCTGTGGTGGTGGCGCGTGTCAAGCAGCAGAAGAACAAGAATGAGGGGTATGATGCCGAGAAGGGCGAGTACACCGATCTGGTGCAGGCCGGCATCATCGACCCCGCCAAGGTGGTCCGCTGTGCCCTGCAAAACGCGGCGAGCGTGGCCTCCCTGCTGCTGACGACGGAGACGCTGGTCACCGAGGCTCCCAAGGAAGAGGAGGACGAAGACAAGCACCACTCTCCGCACGACCATGGCATGGGCGGCATGGGAGACATGGACATGTAACGGACATGCGGGGCAAGTTTTGCCGGACGGTCGCCGGGCGGCTGGGCATGCCTGCGGCAATGGGACACGCCGGCGCTAGGGAACACAACGCCAAACAGAGAACCGCTTGGATCGAGGATACATACCATGAAAGACGTGAAGCTGCGTCCGCTGGATGACCGTGTGGTGGTGGAGCCGATGGAGGCCGAGGAGATGACCGAGGGCGGCATCGTGTTGCCGGACACGGCCAAGGAAAAGCCCCAGCGCGGCACCGTGATCGCGGTGGGCCCTGGCAAGCTGCTCGATAGCGGCGAGCGCGGGGCGCTGTCCGTGGCCGTGGGAGACGAGGTGATCTACGGCAAGTACTCCGGCAGCGAAGTGGAGGTCAATGGCAAGGAGCTGAAGATCCTCCGCGAGAGCGACTTGCTTGCCAAGGTGGTGTATTAGTCCGGCTGTCGTTCTGCGAGCCTACGAGTACGAGCCAACGAGGAGGAGTCACACGTGCCCAAGCAACTGATGTTCGAAGACCAGGCCCGGGCCAAGCTGCTCAAGGGCGTCGACAAGCTGGCCGACGCCGTGGCCATCACCTTGGGCCCCACGGGCCGCAACGTGATCATCGACAAGTCGTTTGGCGGTCCTACCGTCACCAAAGACGGCGTCACGGTCAGCAAGGAGATCGAGCTGGAGGACCGCTTTGAGAACATGGGGGCCAAGCTCGTGAACGAGGTGGCCTCCAAGACCTCGGACACGGCGGGAGATGGCACCACCACCGCCACGGTGCTGGCCCGCGCCATCTTTAAGGAAGGTGTCAAGCATGTCTCCGCCGGGGCCAATGCCACGGCCATCCGGCGGGGCATCGAGAAGGCGGTGGACGCGGCGCTGAATCACTTGCAGTCCATGGCGCGCCCCGTCCAAAGCAAGGCAGAGGTCGAGCAGGTGGGCGCCATCAGCGCCAATAACGATCCCGAAATCGGCAAACTGCTGGCCGATGCCATGGAAAAGGTGGGCAAGGACGGCGTGATCACCGTCGAGGAGGGCAAGACCACCCAGACCACGCTGAAGCTCGTGGAGGGAATGCAGTTCGATAAGGGCTTCATCTCCTTCTACTTCGTGAACCGGCCCGCCGAAATGGATTGCGTGCTCGAGGATCCGCTGATTCTGATCCACGAGAAGAAGATCAGCAATCTGCGCGAGTTGATCCCGATTCTGGAGAAGGTCGTCCACTCCGGCAAGCCCCTGCTGATTATTGCCGAGGACGTGGAGGGAGACGCCCTGGCCACCTTGGTGGTGAACCGCCTGCGCGGCACGCTCAATGTCTGTGCCGTCAAGGCGCCGGGCTTCGGAGACCGCCGCAAGGCCATGCTGGGAGACATCGCCGTGCTGACCGGCGGCACGCTGATCAGCGAAGACCTGGGCATCAAGCTGGAGAACTTGACCCTCGGCCATCTGGGGCGTGCGCGGAAGGTGACCGTCACCAAGAACGACACGACCATCGTCGAGGGTGCCGGCAACAAGGAGGAGATCCAGAAGCGCATCCAGCAGATCCGCAATCAGATCGAGGTCACGGAGAGCGAATACGACCGCGAGAAGTTCCAGGAACGGCTGGCCAAGCTCACCGGCGGCGTGGCCATCATTTCCGTCGGCGCCAATAGCGAGGCGGACATGAAGCAGAAGAAGGGGCGCGTGGAGGACGCCTTGCACGCCACGCGGGCTGCGGTCGAAGAGGGCATTCTGCCCGGCGGCGGCGTGGCCCTATTACGCTACCGCGAGGCCGTTGGGAAGGTG